>JAIYDY010000003.1 GCA_027487245.1 Hyphomicrobiales bacterium | reverse complement strand
TTCGCTGCTGATCGACAATTCCGGCTCGATGCGCGGCCGACCGATCACGGTGGCCGCCACCTGCGGCGACATCCTCGCCCGCACGCTGGAGCGCTGCGGCGTCAAGGTCGAGATTCTCGGCTTCACCACCAAGGCCTGGAAGGGCGGGCAGAGCCGCGAGGCCTGGCTCCAGGCCGGCAAGCCGGCCACGCCCGGCCGGCTCAACGACCTGCGGCACATCATCTACAAGTCTGCCGATGCCCCCTGGCGGCGTGCCCGCAAGAACCTCGGCCTGATGATGCGCGAAGGCCTGCTCAAGGAGAACATCGACGGCGAGGCGCTGGACTGGGCGCACAAGCGCCTGCTGGCCCGCCCCGAGCAGCGCAAGATCCTGATGGTGATCTCGGATGGTGCGCCCGTCGACGACTCGACCCTCTCCGTCAATGCCGGCAACTATCTCGAAAAGCATCTTCGGCACATCATCGGCGAGATCGAGAACCGCTCACCGGTCGAACTTATCGCCATCGGCATCGGCCATGACGTCACGCGCGACTACAAGCGCGCCGTCACCATCGTCGATGCCGAGGAACTCGGCGGCGTGAGGACCGAAAAGCCCGCTGCGGTGTTGGAGGACAATGAGGCCGGCGGAACAGGGCGGCAGCCAGCCCGGAGGATGCAGTGACGCTCAGCCGGCGGGCAGCACTCGCCGGCGCGGCAGCGGGCCTGTCAGCGCTGGCCCTGCCGGACGTGGCCAGTGCAAGACCCCGGCTGTCCGGCCTCGATGGCGAGGGCATCGCGGTTGCGGCAACGCGGATATCCTCGCTGCTGACACGCTCGCCGGGCCAGACCCGCTTTGGCGCCTTGTCTTTCCGTGGCGGGCTGGTGCTCACCTCTCCCAGCGCCGTCTTTGGCGGCTTTTCCGGTCTGTGGCGCAGCCCCGATGGCGCGCGGCTGGTGGCAGTGTCCGATTCGGGCCACTGGCTGACAGCCGACATCCAGCGCGAAGCCGGCCGGCTGAGCGGCCTTGTCGATGCCACCTTGTCGCCCATGCTCAATGCGTCGGGGCGACCTTTGTCCAGAACCCGGTCCTATGACACCGAATCCCTCTGCATCGACGGCGGTATGGCCTATGTCGGCATCGAGCGCAGCCACGAAATCCTGCGCTTCGACTGGGCGCGGCGTGGCACGGCTGCCCGCGGCCAGCCGCTGCGCCTGCCGCCCGAGGCCCGCCAGCTGCCCTCCAACCGGGGCTTCGAGGCCGTCGGCGTTGCGCCTTCCGCAAGCCCGGTGGCAGGAGCGGTCGTGGCCATCGCCGAGCGCTCCGGCGAGCATGATGCGCCAAGCTTCGGGGTGCTGGTCGGCGGCCCCCAGCCCGGCCTGTTCAGCTATCGTCTCAAGGATGGCTACGAGGTCACGGACCTCGCCTTCCTGCCCGATGGCGACATGCTGGTACTGGAGCGATGGTATCGCCCATGGCGCGGCGTCGGTGCGCGCCTGCGCCGCGTGCCGGCCAGCAGCCTGATGCCGGGTGCCGTCCTCGAAGGGACGCTGCTGCTGGATCTCGACCTGGCCCATGAGATCGACAACATGGAAGGGCTGGCCATCCACCGGGAAGCGGGCCGCACCGTCGTGACCATGATCTCGGATGACAACTATTCCAGCCTCCAGCGCACGATCCTGCTGGAGTTCGAAATGGTCGGCTGAACCGGCTGCGGAACGAGAGCTTTCAGCCATACCGGAGGGGTGCCAGAAAACAAAAAAGCGGCCCGAAGGCCGCCCTTGTAACGCGATGTGTCCGCGATCAGCTTGCTGCGGCGAGCTTCTTCTGCAGGTCGCGCTTGAGCGACAGGGCACCGGTCGACAACTCGTCGTTGTTGGCCTTGAGCAGGAAGCTGTCGAGACCGCCGCGATGATCGACCGAACGCAGCGCGTTGGCCGAAACACGCATCTTCACCGAACGGCCGAGCGCGTCCGATGTCAGCGTGACGTTGACGAGGTTCGGCAGGAACCGGGTCTTGGTCTTGATGTTCGAATGGCTGACAAGATTGCCAACCTGCACACCCTTGCCGGTGAGTTCACAACGACGCGACATGACAATCTTCCTTTGGCGATCAGGGCCCTCAAACAAAACCGCCGACGCGCAGACGCGCATCGGCCAGCGAGAGCCGGATAAAGTCTCAGTCGGGCGGTCTATGACGCAAGCGGCTGGGCGCGTCAAGAACAAGTGATCGGACTGTGGCCACCCGCCGTGCAAGGTTCATGTCCCGTTGAGGATTTGCAGGTTAGTGACGGTTAACCATGTGCGCCGGCCCGCTGACCGATTCGGCGCGCTTGGCCGTGCAGCAGGCTGGAGTTGAGCCCATGCGTTGCGTGTCCGCAGCCATCCTGTCCGTGTCGGCCCTGCTCATTGCAGTGCCGCATGCCGAAGCCCAGACACCGGCTGCCGGTACCTGGGAGGCGCGCTATGGCGTGTCGCTGATCGGCCTTCCCATCGGCACGGCCAATGTCACCGCAAACATCGACAATACACGCTACAGGATCGAGGTTCAGGCCCGCCTGACCGGACTGGCCGGGATGGTCACCGGCGGCAAGGGCGCAGGATCGGCCAGCGGCGTGCTGAACGGCACGAGGACAGCGTCCGCCGGCTATGCGGCTTCGGGCTCGAACGGCCGGGAATCGCGCACCGTGCGCATGGCCGTCAGCTCCGGTAACGCCACGGGTGTTGAAGTCGTGCCCCCGGTCATCAAGAAGCCCGACGCCATTCCGCTCACCGACGCCCACAAGCGCGGCATCACCGATCCGGTCAGCGCGCTGCTGATGCCAGTGGCAGCCGGTCAGGACCCGATCTCGGCTGCCGCCTGCGACCGCCAGATCCAGATCTTCGACGGCAATGCCCGCTACGATATCGCGCTGAGCTTCGCCGGCACCCGCACGGTCAAGACCAAGGGCTATGAAGGACCGGTGGCCGTCTGCAAGGCACGATACATCCCTATTGCCGGCCACCGCGATGGCAAGGCCACGCGCTATATGGCGGAAAACCGCGACATCGAGGCATGGCTGGCGCCCGTGGCCGGCTCGCGGCTGGTGGCTCCCTATCGCATCGCCGTGCGCAGCGAGATCGGCATGGTGGTGATCGAGGCGAGCAGCTTTGGTGGCCCGACGGCCACCGTCCGGGCCGAGCGGCGTTGACAGCATCCTCACATCAGAAAGCTGTGTGCTCGTGAACTGATGTGGTAAGGACTGCGGCGATGAAGGCCGTGTTCTTCAAAGCCGTACGCATGGCGTTCGCAGGTCTTCTGATCGGACCAGGCATCGCTGTGGCTTTCGTGCTGGCAGCCATCATGTTCGATCCGAAATGCGGCGTTGGAGATTCCGGGGGCTGCGCGATGGGTGTTGTGACCGCGCCGCTGGCGGTCGCCCTTCCGAGCATGGCGCTCTTCTTCATCGTGTCTTTCTTCTGGGGCCTCTGGAAGCTTGACCGGAACGATCCGCTGGAATGAACCGGCATACAAGGCCAAGGGCAAAGCTGCTCCGGTGCGTCGCATATCCCGGTTCTTCCCGCGCGCCCCGGCGTTTCCATGCGGAACAAACGCGGACTATGCCGAGGTCGATGATTCGGGCCGGTTTCGTTCCAGCCCTGTTCCTGCCAACGCACAAGGTGCCCTTTGCATCGGGGGCTGTCATCGTGTTGCCCCGTATCATGCGTCCGAGCGGCGCACCCCTTGAGGCCAACATGCCAAGGTGTTCGCTCCATCTTGCGCCTGACGAAACGGTGTGCTGTCAGACAGCACCATGCTGATGCGCTCCTTGCCCGCCTCCGTGCGAACCCGTGGCGTCACGGCAGTGCTCGGCCCCACGAACACCGGCAAGACGCACTATGCGCTCGAGCGCATGACGGCCCATGCCACTGGCATGATCGGCCTGCCGCTCCGGCTGCTGGCGCGCGAGGTTTACGGGCGGCTGGTCGCGCGTGTTGGCGTGCAGGCCGTGGCGCTGGTCACGGGCGAGGAGAAGATCAAGCCGGACAGGCCGCGCTTCTGGGTTTCAACCGTCGAGGCCATGCCGCGCGACATCAACGTCGACTTCGTGGCGGTGGACGAGATCCAGCTCGCAGCCGATCTTGATCGCGGCCACATCTTCACAGATCGCCTGTTGAACCAGCGCGGGCGCTCTGAAACCCTGCTGATTGGCGCGGGCACCATGCGCCCGCTGATCGAGCAACTGCTTCCCGGCGTGACGGTGGTGACACGGCCACGCCTGTCGCACCTGAGCTTCGCCGGCGAAAAGAAGCTGACGCGCCTGCCGCCCCGCGCCGCTATCGTCGCCTTCTCTGCCGACGAGGTCTACGCGGTCGCCGAGCTGATCCGGCGGCAGAAAGGCGGCGCGGCGGTCGTGATGGGCTCACTCAGCCCGCGCACGCGCAACGCACAGGTCGAACTGTTCCAGGCCGGCGATGTCGACTATCTCGTCGCCACCGATGCCATCGGCATGGGCCTCAACCTCGATGTCGAGCAGATCGCCTTTGCCTCCGACCGGAAGTTCGACGGCAACCGCTTCCGCAGGCTCTATCCGGCGGAGTTCGGCCAGATTGCGGGCCGCGCCGGGCGGAACATGCGCGACGGCCTGTTCGGCACGACCGGGCGTTGCCCCGCTTTCGAGCCGGAACTGGTCGAGGCGATCGAGAACCACCAATTCGATTCGGTCCGCCAGCTGCAATGGCGCAACCCCAATCTCGACTTCCGCTCGCTCAATGCCCTGAAAGCCTCGCTGGCCGTGCAGCCGAACGAGGCGGGCCTGACCAAGGCCCCGGTGGCCGACGACGAGATTGCCCTCGAAATCGTCAGTGCCGACCCCGAACTGCGCAATCTCGCCAATGGCCGCGAGGCGGTGGAAAAGCTCTGGGATGCCTGCCAGGTGCCGGACTACCGCAAGGTTTCGCCCCATATCCACGCCGAGCTGGTCTCGACCATCTACCGTTTCCTGATGGAAAAGCGCGTGGTGCCGGCGGAGTGGTTCAAGCGCCAGATCGCCATGCTCGACCGCACCGATGGCGACATCGACACCTTGTCCAACCGCATTGCGCAGATCAGGACCTGGACCTTCGTCGCCAACAGACCTGACTGGTTGCCGCATCCAGAGCATTGGCAGGGGCTGACACGTCAGGTAGAGGACAAGCTGTCCGATGCGCTGCACGAGCGTCTGGCGGCCCGTTTCGTGGACCGCCGCACCTCCGTGCTGATGCGACGCTTGCGGGAGAACACGATGCTCGAGGCACAGGTCACCGCCACTGGTGACGTCATGGTCGAAGGCCAGCATGTGGGCAGCCTGTCCGGCTTCCACTTCATCCCGGATGCCAACGCATCCGGACCGGAGGCCAAGGCGCTCAACGCCGCGGCGCAGAAGGCGCTTTGCAGCGAGCTGGAAGCGCGCGCGGCCCGCCTGTCCCTGGCCGGCGATGACAGCATCGTGCTGGCCAACGACGGCTTGATCCGCTGGAGCGGCGAGCCGGTGGCACGGCTGGTGGCCGGGGAGAAGATCCTCGCCCCGCGCATCCGCATGATCGCTGACGAGAACCTGACGCCCGCCGCCCGCGAGCAGGTGGAACTGCGCCTCGACATGTGGCTGAAAGCTCATCTCACGCGCCATCTCGGGGCGCTTCTGGTGCTGGAAGATGCGCCCGACCTGACCGGCATGGCCCGCGGTATTGCCTTCCAGCTGTCCGAAGCCCTTGGCGTGCTGGACAGGGCCAAGGTCGCCAATGACGTCAAGGCGCTCGAACAGGATGCCCGTGCCGCCCTGCGCAAGCGCGGCGTCCGGTTTGGGGCCTATCACCTCTACATGCCGCTTCTGCTGAAGCCGGCACCGCGTTCGCTGGCCTCGCAGCTCTGGGCGCTCAAGCATGGCGGCCTCGACCAGAAGGGCCGCGACGACATCTCCCATCTGGCCCTGTCGGGCCGCACCTCAATTCCCGCCGACAAGGAGGTCGCCCGCGACCTTTACCGTTCCGCCGGCTTCCACGTGGCTGGCGAGCGCGCCTTGCGTGTCGACATCCTAGAACGCCTGGCTGATCTGATCCGTCCGGCAATTGCCTACCGGCCCGGCGTGACACCAGGCGAGCCGCCAGCCGGCGCTGCCGACAGCGACGGGTTCGTCATCACAGGTGCCATGACCTCGCTGGTTGGGGCCTCCGGCGCTGATTTCGCCAATGTGCTGAAGGCGCTTGGCTATGCCATGGCCAAGAGGCCAGGCCCTGCCATCACGGTCCCGCTGCTTGCCGCGGCTCCGACCGAGCCAGCGAAAGCGGCGCCCGAGCCGGCTGATGCACCGCAGGACACTGTGCCGGCGGATCAGGCCCCGACGGATGCACCTGAGGCCCAGAGCGCCGACGGCGCAGCCCAGGACCCAACAGATGATGCGTCGGCCAGCGCAGTCACAGGCACTCCGGATCTCAGCGAAGCTGTCCAGGTCGAGGACGTGGCGGCAGAGGATGCGCCAGCACAGGATACGCTTGCCCAGGACGCCCCCGCTCAGGATGCGACAGCCGAGGCCGCCCCTGCGGATGTTGCGCCTTCAGGCATCGCCCAGCCCGTGGCCGAAGCCGAGATCGAGGTCTGGCGACCGATGCGCAAGCATCAGGGCCAGCAGGGCGCCCGCCGCGACAATCCGCGCGGCGAACGCCGCGGACGCGGCAAGGGCCCGGCAAGGGCAACGCCCGATGCTGCAGCCGGTCGCGGCCCCAAGCCCGGACGCATTGTCTACAAGGCACCCGACGTCGTGGAAGGCGCCGTGGCAGAGGCAGCCGCACCAGCCGATGCGGACCGTGCCAGCCGCTTCCGCCCCGACCGCAAGCCGCAGGACGGAGCAGCGCCTCGCGGCGAACGACCCTTCCGTGACCGTGACGGCAAGCCGCGTGAAGGCGGCAGGCCGGGCGGGCCGGATCGTGTCCGCGAGGGGCAGGGCCGCCCTGGGAGGGACGATGGCGAGCGCAAGCCTTTCGGCAATCGCGAGGGCCGCGGCCCTCGCCCCGAGCAGCGCTTCGACAGCCGTCTGCTGCGCGATGACAGCCAGAAGCCGCGTGCCGACCGCCAGCCCGATCCTGACTCGCCTTTTGCCAAGCTCGCGGCCCTCAAGGCCAAGCTTGAAGGCCAACCCAAGGGCTGACGCTCCCCTTGACCATGCCGCAGCCGCGCCAGCGCCTCGACAAGTGGATCTGGTTTGCGCGCTTTGCCCGCACGCGTTCCGCCGCGCAGGATCTGGTCGAGGCGGGCCGTGTCCGCATCGCCGGCAAGCGTGTCACGTCGTGCGCGCATGGTCTGAAAGAGGGTGACATCCTGACCATTGCTGCTCCGCATGAGACCGCCGTGGTGCGCGTGACCGGACTGGGGGAGCGGCGAGGCGACGCAGCCAGCGTGACGGCGCTCTATGAGAAGATCGGGTAGGATACCGAAGATGGCCCGTTTCCGGCGTCCCCGACGCCGATGTGCCCGGTGTAAGCAAAACACCTTTCTTGAACGGCTCGGATGCACGGTCTACAGAAACGGGTCGAGAGCCTGAACGGCCAAACGGGGAATGTTTGATGACCTATGTCGTCACGGAAAACTGCATCAAGTGCAAGTATATGGACTGCGTCGAAGTGTGTCCGGTGGATTGCTTCTATGAAGGCGAGAACATGCTCGTCATCCATCCGGACGAATGCATCGATTGCGGTGTCTGTGAGCCCGAATGCCCGGCCGAGGCCATCAAGCCCGACACCGAGCCCGGCCTTGAGCAATGGCTGAAGCTCAACGGCGACTATGCCAAGTCATGGCCGAACATCACCCAGAAGAAGGATGCACCGGGCGACGCCAAGGCATTTGACGGCAAGCCGGGCAAGTTCGAGGCCTACTTCTCTCCCGAACCGGGCGAAGGCGACTGACATCCCCCGCTGATGGCGCGCGGTGCCTGCCACGAAGCGTTAACCACGATGGCCCTGCCCGTGGTTAACCAATCGTGAAAGCTTTGAAACCCGGCCATTTTTGTGATATGCTCAGCATTCAGTCGAGTTTTCGTGTCTACGCTCCCGATTGGTCGGGGTTCAGCACAACAGGATGTCGTTGATCAGGTCCGTGTCTATGGGCGGTCCGGGTCAATGGCATGTCGGCGGGACATGAGCAGACCAGACCGGCTGGGGGAGTGCGCGGGCGTTTGAAACACGCAAGCGAAGCAGAGTGGGGCCTTCATCGCACGGTGCGGGCCTGAGGACTTTTTGTCTGCGCGACAGCAGACCGACAGGAGAGTCAATCTAGATGTCCACCATCAAGAAGAGCACGACACGCCTCGGTTTCAAGACCGGCGAATTCGTTGTCTATCCGGCCCATGGCGTCGGCCAGATCACTGCCATCGAAGAGCAGGAGGTCGCCGGATTCAAGCTCGAATTGTTTGTCGTGAGCTTCGCAAAGGACAAGATGACCCTGCGCGTGCCGACCGCCAAGGCCGCCACAGTGGGCCTGCGCAAGCTGGCCGACGAAGCCGTCGTGACCAAGGCGCTCGAAACCCTGACGGGCCGTGCCCGCGTCAAGCGCACGATGTGGTCGCGCCGCGCCCAGGAATACGAAGCGAAGATCAACTCGGGCGACATCATCGCCATTTCCGAAGTGGTGCGCGATCTGCATCGCTCCGAGGCGCAGCCCGAACAGTCCTACTCCGAGCGCCAGCTCTATGAGGCAGCGCTTGACCGGATGGTGCGCGAAATCGCCGCGGTCGACAATGTCACCGACACCGAGGCGCTGAAGAAGATCGAGGGCCAGCTCGCAAAGTCGCCACGCCGCGCCGCCAAGGGCAGCGAGGAAGCCGAGGCGGAAGACGCCCAGGACGAGGCCGAAGCCGCCTGATACGCCGGCCTCCCGGCACCATTGTTTCAAGCCCGGTGTCTCTGGCACCGGGCTTTTTCATGCGCTGACAAAACCCCATCATGAACGGGCCACGATCAGCCGGTCAGCAAAGACACGCTTGGCTTTTCTTTTGGCCCGCCACTGGACGATTCCAAACAAAGCGTTAGGCGCCCCTGATCCAGTGCGCCTTCCGGTCCGTATCATTACGTATCATTTGGAGGGCAGCGGCAATGGATGATGTCGCCAGGGTTCAGCGCAGTTTCGTCAGGGCCGCGATGAACGCACCGTTCCTCGAGCGCGACGAGGAACGCGCGCTTGCCGTCCGCTGGAAGGAAGACAAGGACGAGTATGCCCTCCATCGGCTGGCCTCCGCCCATATGCGGCTGGTGATCGCCCTTGCGGCCCGGTTCCGGCACTATGGCCTGCCCATGCCCGATCTGGTCCAAGAGGGCCATGTCGGCCTGCTCGAGGCCGCCGCCCGCTTCGAGCCCGAACGCGAAGTCCGCTTCTCGACCTATGCCACCTGGTGGATCCGGGCGTCGATCCAGGACTACATCCTGCGCAACTGGTCGATCGTGCGCGGTGGCACGAGTTCGGCCCAGAAGGCGCTGTTCTTCAACCTGCGCCGTCTGCGCGCACGGCTGACCCGCAACGGTGACGAGCGCATCAGTGACAACGTCCATCAGGAGATTGCCACCACGCTCGGCGTCTCCAAGGCCGATGTCGCAACCATGGATGCCCGGCTGTCCGGTCCTGACGTGTCGCTCAATGCGCCGTTGCTCGACGATGATTCAGGCTCGACGGCCCAACGCATGGACTTCATCCCCGATACGGCCCCGCTGCAGGATGAGGTCGTTGGCGAGACCATCGACAGCGACCGACGCGTGAAATGGCTCAGGGCGGCTCTGGCCGTTCTGTCGGAGCGTGAACTGCGCATCTTGCGCGAGCGCCGGCTGAACGAGGAACAGGCGACACTGGAAGCGCTGGGCGACCGCCTGGGCATTTCAAAAGAGCGGGTGCGCCAGATCGAGAACCGCGCGCTGGAAAAGCTCAAGCGCGCGCTGATGGAGCGCCACTCCCAACCCGAGGCCGTGCTGGTCTGACCCGGCAACCGCCTTGTTCAAGGGCCAGTCGTCACTCGACAATCAGCTTGTAGCGTTGGCCCGGCGTCAGCGCCGTGTTGCGGTCAAGCCCGTTCAGGATCAGGAACTGGTCGAGCGCCTTGTCATCGCTCGCCATCTGTGCGGCGAGGCTGGCCGACGTATCGGCCGATGATGCCACCACGGTGCGCAGGCGCAGCGGCCTTATGCCCGCCATCTCGCCCGGCGTCAGCTTGCGGAAGCTCGTGACCGCTGCCCTGAAGCTGCGGTCGATGTCGCTGTCCGCGCCCTTGGCGGCAAAGATGAACCGGTAGGTGCGCTGGTCTGACTGGATCGCCGCCAGCCGGAAGGTCCAGTCCGTCCCCCGGCCGGAGGTGAGGGCAGCCGGCAGGCCGTTGACTGTGGTGCGTTCGACCGGACCGGGCGTGACCCCTTCGATCCAGCCTGCCCCGACATAGCTTTCAAGCGACTGGTTGCCGTCGATCTGCACCGAATCGAACCGCATCGCGCGCGAGCCATTGCCGCCGACACCGAGCACGGCATCGGGCGTGCTTTCCAGCGTCAGGCCTTCGGGCGCGGTGAAGCTCAGACCTAGGCCCGGATTGATGTAGCGCCGCCCGCGCACCGCGCCATCCTTGGGATCATCGCCAAAGGACAGGCCTTCCAGCGCGGCAAGCCAGCCATCCCGGTCACGCAGTCCCAGCCCTGGCGCCGCGATCTGCCGGGCGGAGGCGAGCGTCAGCTGGACGCGCTCGTTTGTGGAAGGATGGCTGGACAGGATGTCGAGCCCCCGCAAGCCCGGTCTTTCCCCCATCAGCATGGCGCGGTGGTTGGTGGTTCGGCCCAGCGAGGCAAGGAAGCGCGATGCGCCATAAGGATCGAAGCCGGCCGCCGCAATCGCTTTGACGGCGATCAGGTCGGCCTCCAGTTCCTGCTGGCGCGAGAAGCTCGCGATGTTTACCTTGGCGCGCGCCTGCACCAGCGCTCCTGCCGCCGGATCCTCCAGCACCTGCGCCACGACGCGACTCACCAGTTCCGAGCGCTGCTGCAATTCAGCGCGTTCCACCGCGTGACGGGCCTGCACGTGGGCGATTTCATGGGCCACGACCGCGGCAACCTCCGCACGGTCATTGGCCAGTGCGAGCAGGCCGCGCGTCAGATAGAGCCGGCCCGTGGGCAGCGCGAAGGCATTGACCACAGGCGAGTTGAGCAACGTCACCTCGTAGAGGCTGCCCGAACCGGTCGCGGATGCGAGCTTGGCGACAGTCTCGTCGACGATGCGGCGCACGACAGGCGCACGATATTCGCCGCCGAACGTGGCCAGCAGGCGCTGGTGCTCGCGCTGGGCAGCGCTGTCAGCCAGTTGGGCCGGGCGGCGCGGCGGCTCCGGCGGCAGGAACACGGGCCTGTCCCCGGCACAGCCAGCCAGCAGCAGCGCCAGCAGCAGCGCGCATGACCGCAAGGCCACGCCGGATGTCCAGCGTGTCCGAGGTGTCCACCCGTCCCTTTGCCACATCACCCCGGACATGCCCCGCATGCTGCTCCATTCACTCCGCAAACTCGATCGACGAGACGTCGTCGACCAGAACCCGTGCCGGACGGCCGAGGCTGGCGACACCGCGCACCCTGACGTTCTGGCCTCTCAGGGTCTGCGTTGTCCACCCTTGCCGCTCCAGCGCGCGCCAGACCGGCATGCCGAACTCCGCGCTGGCCCCAATCTGGCGCGCGCCGAAATTGAGATAGGTTGTCGTTCGCGTCTGGCCAACATGCATGACCTTGCCCTGCATCACGATCACCTCACCTGCCTTCATGGCCACACGCGCGCCATCACCGGCATCATATAGCCCCAGTTCCGCCATGGCCCAGCGACCGCGCCTTGCGCGTCTGGCCTGCTGCTCTGCTTGAAGATAGCGAATGCGGCAGTTTGGCGGCAATTCCGGGGGCCAGACCATGGCAAATCCGTGTTGGACAAGCGCAAGCCCCAGATCATCGCCCCGATCGGCATCGCCGACCACCACCGGCAGCCGCGACCAGCGATCCGGCCCCGGCTGACCCGCGCCGCGAAGCGCCTGACCTTCCCATGCCTTGAGCAGGGCTTGCAGGTCGTAGGATGCATCATCGGCAGGCCCGATCCGCACCCCGACCAGTCGCCCACGCGAATCACCCGGCAACCTGACATCGCCCTCTGGCGAGAGGCCGCTAAAGCCCGAAGCCAGCGGCTCGCCCGCTCCCTGCCAGCAGGAGGTCGCAGCGGCAGGTCCGGCAGCCAGAGCTGTGACGAAAGAGATCATCACGAGGGCGGCCAACAGGGCGGGCCATCGTCCGGCCCGCGCCGAAGGATGGTGCCCGCCTTGCGCCATCAGCTTCCCGTCACCAGGCTGTAGAGAAAGCGCAGGCAGACCAGCATCAGAAAGATGCCGAAGGCCAGTTCCAGCTTGCGGCGCGGCAGCTTGTGCGCCCATTGGGCACCGATCGGCGCCGTGAAGATGCTGGCAGGCACAATGCAGGCAAAGGCGATCAGCGAGACATAGCCAAGCGATCCCGGCGGCAGAACCGCCATCTTCGGCCAACCGGCGTAGATGTAGCCTAGGGCACCCGGAATGGCGATCAGCACGCCAAGCCCGGCTGAGGTCGACACGGCCTGATGGATGTTGCGGCCATACAGCAGCATGAAGATGTTGGAGATCTGGCCGCCACCAATGCCCATCAGCGAGGACAGGGCGCCGATCACCCCGCCGATGATCCGCATGACGAACTTCGACGGCAGCGTGTCCGAGATCTTCCATTTGTCGTTGCCGAACAGCAGGCGCACGGTCGAGATCGCCGCCACGCAGACGAAGACCAGCTTGAACAGCCCGGCTGGGGCATGGCGCGCCACCAGACTGCCAGCGATGACACCGACAAGGACAGGAAGGATCCAGAGCTTGAGAATCTCCTGGTCGACCATGCCCTTGCTCAGATGCTTGCGGTAGGAGCTGATCGCGGTCGGGATGATGGCCATCAGCGAGGTGCCGACGCACAGCGGCATCCTGACCTCCGGCGCCACGCCGACGATGCCGAAGACCTCATACAGGACCGGCACCATGACGGCGCCGCCACCCACACCGAACAGCCCGGCCAGCAGGCCGGTGGCAGCCCCGCCGGCGAGCAATGCGAGGGCCATCAACCCGAATTCGACATATGTGGCGGACATGGTGGCCTCGGAGACGTGCGCAGGAGAGCTTCTCCTGTGCGGCAGATCACCGGTATGGGCAAGTGCAGGAGGCGCAATCGGCACATGCAGGATCGAAGACGCGCAAGATCAAGGCCGTGCACGATGCAGGCCATTCTCGTGCCGTCCATCGTTTTGCCTCTCTTCCTCCACGCCAAAATCATGCTAGACGAAGCCCGATGTCCCGGTAGCTCAGCAGGATAGAGCAACGGTTTCCTAAACCGTAGGTCAGGGGTTCGAATCCCTTCCGGGACACCACTTTTCGCTTCGCAGTCGTCCGAGATTGTCCGTAAGCGTCTGAACAACAAACGAAGATCCAGAAGATAGTTGTCCGGGGTTGTTCGCCTGCGCGTATCAGCGTGCGTTTGGAGCCAGCGAAATTGCGGGTATCATTGCGGGGATCCGGTCGATACCCGCAAAGGCGTTACCCGCCATGCCACTCAGCGACACGCAGATCCGCAGCGCCAAGCCGGCCAAAAAGACAGTTCAGGCTGTCCGATGGCGGCTGGCTGTTCCTTGTCGTCACGCCATCCGGCTCGAAGCTCTGGCGCATGGCTTACCGGTTCAACGGGATCGAGAAGACGTTGTCCTTTGGCGGGAGCACGTCAGGCGGCTTGCAGGCGCGCACTCGCACACAAGGTCGCAAGAGCTCTCTTTGGAAGCCTGTTCGAGCGCATGCGGGCTTGAAGAGGCCGTGATACTCTGAGTATAACCGAGTTAAGCTGGGAGCCATGTGAGACTCCCCGGCAAAAGGGAGACGCGACCCATGAACATGACCCGCAGGACGGGCCTAACGGCCTTGGCGCTCAGCGCCACACTGGCGCTCGGCGCCGCCCCGGCCCTGGCCCAGACTCAGGTGACCTTCCAGCATCCGATCGGGATCAACAGCCATTACGGTGCCGGCACGACCGCCTTCAAGGAAACCTTCGAGCGGCTGACCAACAACCGCTTCAGCGTGATCTATCAGCGCAACGACAATGAGCGCGAGACGATCGAAGCTGTGCAGATCGGCACCATCGAGTGCACCATCACCTCGACTGGCCCGGTCGGCAATTTCGTGCCAGAGACCCGCAACCTCGATGTGCCCTTTCTGTTCCGTGACACCGCCCATGCCCGCGGCGTGCTGGACAGCCCCATCGGCCAGGAACTGCTGCAGCGCTTCCCCGCGCGCGGCATCCTTGCGGTGGCCTGGCTCGAGAACGGCTTCCGCCACATGACGAACAGCCGGCGCGAGGTGAACACCCCCGCCGATGTGCGTGGCCTGAAGGTGCGAACCATGGAAAACCCGGTGCATATGCGTGCCTTCCAGACGCTCGGCGCGCTGCCGACCCCGATGGCGTTCAGCGAACTGGTGCCAGCGCTGCAGCAGGGTACGGTGGACGGGCAGGAAAACCCGATCCCGGTCATCCTGAACAACAACCTGAACCAGGTGCAACGCCACCTGACGCTGACCGGCCACGTCTATTCGCCGGCAATGCTGCTCTGCAATCCGGCCTTCGTGAACCGGCTGAACGCGCAGGATCGCGCGGCGCTCGTGCAGGCCGGCCGCGATGCGGCAGTGGCGAACCGCGCACGCGTCACCTCCGACGAGCAGACCGGCGTCGACGAACTGCGCCGCCGTGGCATGACCGTGGTGACGAAGGTGGACAGCGCCGCTTTCCAGGCCGCGCTCGCCTCTGGTTCAGCGCAGATCGAGCAGGGTCTCGACAGCGCTCTGCTCAGCCGCATCCGCGAGTGGCGCCCCGGTTCGTGAGCCTGGCTGAATTGGCCTGACCGAGGGGCGCAGGGCTCGAAACCCTGCGCCCCTTTCCTTGCCGCGCTGGAGAATCGATGAACGCGATCAACGTAATGCCCCTGCAGGTGACCGCCGTCGCGACGGTCGCTGCCGTGGGTTTCGCTTTATGGGCGGGACACCAAGGCGGCCAGACCGGCGGCGCGCGCGCCGTGGCGCGCCGCGCCGTTCTGACCCTCGATCGCTTCACGACCGAGGTCGCGGCGATTGTCGCCTGCCTTGCGCTGACAATCGCCGTGGCTGCTGGGGCCTGGCAGGTGGTCGCCCGCTTCGCGACCGAGACACCCTCCGCCTGGTCGGAAGCCCTGGTGCGGGTCGCTCTGATCTGGATGGCTTATCTTGGCGTGGCGGTCGCACTGCGCGCCGGAGCACTGGTCTCGATCGATGTCGCGCATCGCTTAACGAGCGGCACCTTGCAGCGGACGATCGAAGCGATGAGCCTGGCCTGCGTGCTCTCCTTGTTGGGCGTGATGTTCTGGTTCGGCTGGGCCATGGTCGAACGCGTACAGTTCCAAACCATCGCCGGTCTCGAATTTTCGATGGCCTATGCCTATGCCGCGATCCCGCTGGGTGCGCTGCTGGCCATGGTTGGTGCGATGGCGCATTTCCTCGACCGCCGGTCGGAAGAACTGGAGAACGCGCAATGAGCGGCATGATGCTCACCGTGATGCTCGTGCTGTTTGCAGTCAGCGTCCCGGTTGCGGTGGCGATTGGCCTGGCCGCCGTGGTCGGGCTCGCCGGCTTCACCAATTTCCCGCTGGTCGTCGCTGCACAGCAGCTTTTCATCGGGCTCGACCGCTTTCCCCTGGCGGCGATCCCTTTCTTCATCCTGGCCGGCAACCTGATGGATATCGGCGGCATCTCCCGCCGGCTGGTGGATTTCGCGAAGTCGATCGTGGGCGGCGTCCAGGGGGGGCTGCCCGCGACCTGCGTGCTGACCTGCATGATCTTTGCCGCGATCAGCGGTTCTTCAGTCGCGACCACCTTCGCAGTCGGCTCGGTCATGATCCCGGCGCTGGTGCGCGCGGGGTATCCCGTGGCCTTCGCCGCAGCCCTGCAGGCGACCGCCGCCGAACTCGGCGTGATCATCCCGCCTTCCATCCCGATGATCCTCTACGGTGTCAGCACGCAGACGAGCATCCCGGAGCTGTTCATCGCGGGCTTCGGGCCGGGCATCTTCATCTCCGCCGCGCTGGTCGCGACGGTGCTGATCTGGTGCCGCATCAAGGGCTGGGGCAAGAACGATGGCGAAGGCCGCCTGCCGTTCCTGGTGGCATTGAAGCAGGCCGGCTGGGCGCTGTTGATGCCGGTGGTGGTGTTGGGCGGCATCTATGGTGGGATCACCACACCGACCGAAGCCTCGGTGGTCGCGGTGGTCTATGCGATCATCGTTGGCATGTTCATTCACCGTGAGATCCGGCTGCCCAACCTCTACCCGATCTTCAAAAAGTCGGTGATCAGTTCCGCGGTGATCATGTTCATCATCGCCGCCGCGACGCTGTTCTCCTGGCTGCTGAACCGCCAGGGCGTGCCGGATATCGCAGCAGAGTGGCTGGTGAAGACCTTCGACGATTCGCACTCGTACCTGCTGGCCGTAAACCTGTTCCTGTTCGTGGTCGGCATGTTTGTGGAGACCTCGGCCTCCATTATCGTGCTGGCGCCGATCCTGGCGGAGGCAGCGCAGCGGCTTGGCATCGACGGCGTCCATTTCGGGACGATCATGGTGGTCAACCTGGCAATGGGGATGATCACGCCGCCCTTCGGTGTGAACCTCTTCGCTGCCGCGCAGGTGGCGGGCACCAGCATCGACAAGATGATGCGGTATCTGCCCATCTTCATCGGCGTGATCTTTGCCTGCCTGATGGTGTTGTCCTATGTCCCCTGGATCACGCTGGCGCTGCCGACGCTCGTCTTCCGGTGACAGGCGAGATCAGGGACGGGCCGGCACAGCTCACCGGCCAGGGCGTCACCCTCATCCTCTGGCTCCGCATCGCTATGGCGGCGCTCGGTTGCAGGAATGTGATCCACCCCAATGAATTGGTCCATCTTGACGTCTGTCTTATGGCAACGAGGAGGATCTGATCCATGCCGAGAAAGCGTCACGAACCCGAAGAGATCGTCGCGGATGCCGTCCGCGCTATCGGCGTGACCGAGGTCACGTCTTGATCGGCCCCACTGAGTGGTCCGGATGGAATGTTTGTGCATTGACGGCCTCGACGCCAGCACGTGCGGGGAAGCTGGTTGGGGTTTCGGAGCCATCCGCGCGGCCATGGCTGGCACGAAGACCTCTGGTGCTGGCGGCTGGTAGCCCAGCGAGCCGTGCGGGCGCACCGTGTTGCAATGACGCCGCCAGCTCTCGATGACGATCTTCGCCTCGGCGAGCGCGTAGAAGATTTCCCCTTGCCGCTTCCGCCAGGATCACCTTGTCCAGCGCGAGATCGGAGACTGCGCCAGCAGACCTGTACCACGCGCCGATCCGAACCGGATGAGGTCGCCTCTAGTCTTCAGTCCTGCGGTCGGCGCGCACCTGCATGAAGCTGGCGCAAGGCGGGTGCAGGCCAAACCGCTTCGCAAGTGCCCGGGCGAGAGTCGCTCCTTGCTCGCCGGTTGGTTCAAGGCCTTCCGTGCGGCAGGAAGGGCGATGTGCGCGCGAGCGCGTTGTCGGGCGCTGGATGGAGCGCTCGCACTGAAAAAGAACGCTTTTGCAGTAGGTTAAGGCGATGATCCATCACGTGCTCGGGTCGTGTTCCGATACCGCATGGTCGCGGTGATCTCTGGTGCATGTCTGGCGCACTATCTTCCAGCACAGACAGAGGTCGGCGTCTGCCGGGGCATGTCTTGTTCATGGCGGAGCATCAGGTGCCGCTACGCCGGTCAGGGTCCGGCAGCATTCCGCAAATCGCCTCGACAAGCCCATGGCGCTGTCCCATCCTGACCTGGAGAAGGTGGGCAAGATGCATCAGAATCTGCAGACAGCGAAGCCAGCAGGCCAAGATGCCGGGCTGGACGACTTGGTCGTGCTGGAGATCATCCGCGGGGCGATTGGCGCAGTCCAGAGCGAGATGGAGGCGCTGATCGAGCGCACGGCGATTTCCGCATTCATCCGCGAGAAGAAGGATTTCTACACGGGTCTCTTCGACAGCGACGGCATCATGGCCGTGGGCTCGATGGTGCCGGTGTTCGGCGACATGACCGGGCCGGTGCTTGATGTGTTTGCCGCCGACAGCATGCGTCCGGGCGATGTCTACTGGTACAACGATTGCTACGGCTCGCGGGGTGCGGTGTCGCATTCGAATGATCAGGTGCTGATCGCCCCGGTGTTCCATGGCGGCCAACGGGTCGCCTTCGTGATGGCATGGGCCCATTTCGCCGACATTGGCGGTTTGCGTCCCGGCTCGATCAGTCCGGACGCGACCGACATCATGCACGAGGGCATCATCATTCCACCGACGCGGCTGGTCGATGCAGGCGTGACCAATGACGCGGCCCTTGCGATTTTCCACCGCAACTCCCGCTATCCGCAGCAGAGCATTGGTGACATGCGGGCGCTGATGGCCAGCGTCGAACTGGGCGTCCGGCGCGTCGAGGAATTGGTGGTGCGCTTCACGCCCGGCACGTTTCGCGGTGCGCTGAAGCAACTGCTTGATCGCACCCGGCTTCTGGTCCGCGCCAGGCTGGCGGAGACGTTCGCCTACGGCACCCATCGCTTCACCGATGCGATCGACTCCGATGGCCATGGCTCCGGGCCGTTCAAGCTTCGTTTCGCCCTCACCCGGCAGAAAGACAGCGACGGCAGGGACCGCTTCATTTTCGACGCGACAGAGACGGATGATCAGGCGTTCGGGCCGATCAATTTCCTGATGAACCCTGGCGTCCCCGGTATGGCGCTCGGACTTTACTATCTCGGCGGCGATCCGGCTCAGGTCTGCAATGCTGGCGGGCCCCAAGCGCTGGATGAGGTCCGGCTGCGCGAGGGTTCGCTCCTCTGGCCGCGCTTTCCCGCGCCACTCGGCATGCGTGGACTGACGATGATGCGGGTTCTGGCCGGCCTGAATGGCCTCGTCAATGTCGCCGGTGGCGGTGCGCCCGCAGCTCATTCTGCCTATGTCATCACCATCCTGCGCGGCACCTACCGCACCGGCGAGGGCGACTTGCAACGGTTTCTGCTGGCTGACGGCATTGGCGTCGGATACGGCGCAAGGCCGTTCGCCGACGGCATCGATGCTGTGTATTTCGTGGCACAGGAAAACTACCCGGTCGAGTTTCTGGAGCTGGCCTATCCTGTCCGGCTCCGTGCCTATGGCGTGGTGCGCGATTCAGGCGGTGCTGGCCGCTACAGGGGTGGCTGCGGGATCGTGCGCGAGTACGAGATCCTGGCCGAAGAGGCCATGTTCGGGATCCGCATCGACAGCGTGAAGAACCCGCCCTGGGGCATTGCGGGCGGCAAGTCAGGAGGGCCCGGACGCGCCGTGGTCAATCCCGGCACAGCGCAGGAGCGCCATTTGCCGCCGCTGTCGGATGGGCACACACTTCGATACGGCGACATCCTGCGGATCGAGACAGGCGGGGGAGGTGGGCACGGACATCCGTTCGACCGCCCTCCAGAGGATGTGCTGGAGGATGTGCTGGGTGGCTTTGTCAGTCAGGACGCTGCACGGCGCGAGTATGGTGTCGCAATCGTTGGCCGCGCCGTGGACGACGGCGAGACGGCGCGCTTGCGCCAGACCCGCCCGCAGAGCAAGGCCTTCCACCGCACGGAGTATGTCGATGTCCTTTCCTGATGCGGGCCTTGCTGTCGCCGTGGACATCGGCGGCACCTTCACCGACGTGGCATTGCAGGACCGGGCGACCGGACGTGTCTGGCGCGCCAAGACGCCCAGCGTGCCTTCCGATCCGTCTGAGGCGTTCATGCGGGGGGTCGGGCTCGCGCTGGAGCAGGCAGGGCAGGGAGCGAAGGCGCTCGACCGCGTGTTGCATGGCACGACTGTCGCCACCAACATGATCCTCGAGAACAAGGGCGCCAGGGCGGCCCTGATCACCACGGCAGGGTTCCGTCATGTTCTCACCATCGGCCGTCAGGACATTCCCCGGCGCGCCAATCTCTATGCCTGGATCAAGCCCGCGCGGCCGGTGCCCGCCTCGCGTGTCGTCGAGGTCCGTGAACGCATCGCGGCGGGCGGCAGCGTGCTGGAAGCGCTGGATGAAGCGAGCGTGCGCGATGCGGCGCAGGCGTGCCGCGAGATGGGTGTCACCGCTGTTGCCATCTGCCTGCTGCACGCATTCGCCAACCCTGCCCATGAGCGCCGAACCGCAGAGATCCTGATGCAGGAATTGCCCGGCGTTGCGATCACGGCCTCGACAGATGTTCTGCCAGTCGTGCGAGAATACGAGCGCTCATTGGCAACGGCGCTCAACGCCGTGGTCACGCCCGGCGTCGCAACCTACATCGCCCGGCTGGAGAACCGGCTGGCCGAGATGGAGGTTGATGCGCCGTTGCTGCTGATGCAGTCCAATGGCGGCGTCGCAGGGGCGCCGCGCATTCGCACTGCCGCGATCACGACCGCCCTGTCGGGGCCTGCTGCGGGGGTCGTAGGCGCGCGGGAGGCGGCGGCCGATTGCGGAATTGCCAACCTCATCACCGTCGACATCGGCGGAACCAGCGCGGATATCTGTCTGATCGAGAACGGCCGCATCGGGCTGACCCAGAGCGGCCAGGTCGGTGACTGGCCGCTGCCACTGCCCATGGTCGACATGGTCACGATCGGCGCAGGCGGGGGCTCCATTGCCCGCATCAAGAATGGCGTGCTCGCGGTCGGACCTGAAAGTGCCGGCGCAGTCCCCGGTCCGGCTGCCTATGGACGCGGCGGCCTGCTGGCCACGGTCACGGACGCGCATGTTGCGCTTGGCCATCTGCCGTCGAGCCTGCTCGGTGGCGGCATGCGCCTTGATGTCGAGGCCGCCAGACGCGTCATCCTGGAGACGGTCGCGAAGCCGCTTGATCTCTCGGTCGAGGCTGCCGCCCGAGGCATCCTTGCCATTGTCGACAACAACATGATGGGCGCGCTGCGTGTGGTTTCGGTCGAGCGCGGCCACAATCCGGCGGATTTCGTCCTCGTGCCCTTTGGAGGGGCGGGCCCCTTGCACGGGTGCTCGCTGGCGCGGTTGCTTGGCATGCGGCGCGTGATGATTCCGGTCGCGCCCGGCGTCCTTTGTGCCGATGGTCTGCTGGCGGCGGACATCAAGGCCGAGTTCAGCCGAACCTTGCCCAGGGCGGGTGAGATCGACATCGCTGCTGCGGAAGCCGCTTTTGGAGAGCTTTCGCAGCAGGCCGCAGACTGGCTTCAGAGCGAGCGCGTGGCAGACAATCGCAGGGTTCTGAGCCGGACGGCGCTGATGCGCTATCGAGGGCAGGGCGGCGAAGTCGCCACCCAATGGCATGGCGATGCCGTCGCGCTGGAGGCTGCCTTCGAGGCCCAGCACCGCGCCTTGTACGGCTTCACGCTCGATGCACCGGTCGAGTGTGTGACGCTCAGGGTGGAGGCAATCGGCAAGGTGGCCCAACCTCCGCGCCAGGCCCTGTCACGAGGCAATGGCGCACGGCCATCTTCGACATGTCTCATGAGTATTGAAGGCGAGCCTGCGGATGTTCCGGTCTACGACCGCGCGACGCTCGGGGCCGGCGATCACTTTTCCGGGCCGGCCGTGGTTTCGCAGCTTGATGCGACGACACTCGTGCATGCCGGATGGCATGTCGAGGTGCAGGCGAGCGGCGCCCTCATCATGAGCAACGAAACCACCTGATCAGTTCAGTCCACCCGTTTCTGCTCACGAGTTCTGCCAGCCGGTGCCCTTGTGATCCCCATGTCGAGGACAAGACCATGAACGATGCCGTTGACCTTGATCGTGTGCTTGCGCATGTCGACGCTCGCCGGGATGAGTATGTCACCCGTGTGATGGAGTACGTGCGCCACCCCAGCATCAGCGCCCAGAACATTGGAATCGCTGAAGTCGGGGTCATCCTGCTGGATATGCTGGGCAAACTTGGCCTGGAGGCGGAGTCGATACCAACAGCCCGCCATCCGATGATCCTGGGCCGCTGGCATGGCAAGCCCGGCGCGCCCACGGTGATCCTTTACGGACACTATGACGTGCAGCCGCCCGAACCGCTTGAGTTGTGGCACAGCCCGCCCTTCGAGCCCACGATCCGCGACGGGCGCATTTATGCGCGCGGCATTGGTGACAACAAGGGCCAGCATTTTGCCCAACTGATGGCCATCGAGGCCCACCTTGCCGTCACCGGCACGCTGCCTTGCAATGTCATCGTGCTGCTGGAGGGCGAGGAGGAGATCGGCTCGCCGCATATCGCCGAGTTCGTGCGGGAGCATCGCGACAAGCTGAAGGCCGATCTGGTCGTCACGGCGGACGGTCCGCTGCACATTTCCGGGCTGCCCATCGTCACCTTCGGGGTGCGAGGTGTCGCTTCCTTCGAGCTTCGCGCCAAAACCGCGAGCCGTGACATGCATTCGGGCAACTATGGAGGCGTGGCTCCCAACGCGATCTGGTCGCTGGTCCACCTGCTTGGCACCATGAAGAATGCAGCAGGTGAGATCACCATCGAGGGCCTGCAGGACCGGATCATTCCGCCCACAAATGCCGAGCGCGACGCGGCTGCCAGGTTGCCGCTCGATCTTGAGGGCGTCATGTCCGATCTGGGGATGACGCACCTCGATGCGCCAGCCAACAGGCCGTTCTACGACCGGCTGATGTTTCATCCCACATTGACGATCAATGGTCTGCATGGCGGCTATGGTGGCGCTGGCAGCAAGACGGTTCTGCCGGCCAGCGCCGTCGCCAAGTGCGACATCCGGCTGGTCGAGGCCATGACGCCTCAGGATGTGTTCGCCTGTGTCGCCGCCCACGTGGCCAAGCATGCGCCAGACGTGGAGTTCGTGCCGCAAGGCGGGATGCTGCCATCCAAGACAGCGGTCGATTCACCGTTCGCCCCGGCTGTGATAACAGCCTCACGTCTCGGCAATGGTGTGGACCCACTCCTGTTTCCGCTGCTTGGCGGCAGCCTGCCCGACTACGTGTTCACCAAGATCCTGGACCTGCCTGCATTTGGCACGCCCTATGCCAATGCGGATGAGGCAAACCACGCACCCAACGAGAACCTCAGTCTCGACTGTTTCCACAAGGGCATCCGCACGGGAGCGGCGCTTCTGAGCGAACTTGGAAAAATGCGGGTCTGACGGCGTGTTTGGTCAGGCTGCGTTCGCCACCAGCACCTTGCCGATGGCGGTTCCACCTTCCATCAGTTCGTGCGCTGCGGCGGTCTGGTGGATGGAAAACACAGCCGCAATCGGGTGGACCAGGCGACGCGCTTCAAGCAGCGCCGTGACATCGCGGATACCGTCCCTGGCCCTTTCGTGAGTCAGCAGCATGCCCTGAACGAAATGGAGGGTCACACCTTTCATGGCGAACGCGTAGTATGGCACGACTGGCTCACGCGCCCGGCTTGATGAATAGCTTGCGATCACGCCGCAGGGGCGAATGACGGCGTGATCGATGGCGAGATTGGCGCCGAAGTCCACCTCGACAATCCGGTCCACGCCACGTCCTTCCGTGAGCGCCATCACAGCGGCAACAACGTCCTCATGGCGGTAGTTGACTGTCGCCTCCGCGCCCATCTTCTGCGCATGTGCGGCCTTTTCTGGCGAACTCACGGTGCAGATCACGCGCGCACCGTTCCAGACGGCAAGCTGAATGGCGTAGGCGGCCACCGCTCCGGCTCCGCCGTGGACCAGGACGGTTTGCCCCGTGACCGGACCATCGCGCAGGACGGCATCATGGGCTGTCATGAACGGAACACCGAGGCAGGCACCGGCCTCGAATGCAGCACCCTCTGGAAGCGGCACGGCGTGGTCCTGATGCACGACGGCGAAATCCGCCGCCGCACCAGAGGGAGAAGCATGGAAAATCCAGACGCGCTGGCCGAGCCGGTTCTGCGGCACGCCCGGCCCGGTCTCCGCAATCACACCGGCGCCATCCGTGTGGGGGATCACACGCGGAATCCCGAGCTTGCCGCTCAGCCAGCCTGCGCGCTTCTTGACGTCATGCGGATTGACGCCTGAGACATGCACGCGGACCAGCACCTCGTTCGGCCCCGGAGCGGGACGCGGACACTCACCAATCCTGATGACATCCGCGGCAGCGCCACAGCTTTCATACCAGGCAGCCTGCATCATCTGGCGCATGGCGATCAGGCCAGCGCTGCGTCGATGATCCGTGATGCCTCCCGCAGTGCCCCGAGATACCGGTTCTGGCCGCGCAGAAGCTGTGTTTTCACAAAGCCTGCCCGCACAGGTTCGGCACCAGCAAGATCGCGCGCCGATGCCAAGGTCGGCAGAGGTGGGCAGGCATAGGCAGGGTCATGCCGGAAGCGCGCCTGCTGCGTGAAGTTGATCGGCACAAGCACGCGGGCAAGCCTCATCAAGGCCTCGTTGGCGCGGGCCTCCGTCAGTGTCCTAGCATGCATCTGGCCGTAGAGGCGTTCAAGTTTCGCACAGATCGCCTCTGTCGCCTTGCGCGATGGTGACAGATCGAAGGCGCTGCCAGCTGCGGCCTGATAGCTGTCGATGGTTGCAAGGAATTCGGCCAGGCCCGCGCGCCAGTCAACCGGCAGGTAGGCGGCGTTGGCATGGCGCAGAACCGACAGCAGATAGATCCGCATGTCGGTCATCAGGACGTCCCGGTCGGCAATTTCGAGAGTGTCGTTCTCTGTATGCCAGGCGATGTTGCCGCCGCAGCCGGAGACCGCGTAGTAATTCTTCTCGGCCCGGAGCGGGTCCGGCATCGTGGACGAGAGCATGAAATAGCTCGAGATGCCGATGTTGTTGAAGGAATAGTCGCCAGCCTGATTGGGCCGTTTGAATTTTGGCTCCTGCCCGGCGATCTCCTGAATGATGGCCGACACATGCGCACGGGCTTCGGGCATGCAGGTGGTCTGGTGATAGCTTGTGGCCCAACGGCATCCGGGCGAATCGCAGTTGATCTGGGCAACGCAGGCTTCGTCCAGATCCGTTGCAAAATGATCGGCAAACCAGGTCGAGCCCGCATAACGGCCAGTTGAATGACCGGGCCACCACGCAATCCGGACTGAACGCCGGAGTTGCCCTTTGTTGTTGTGCAGCACCCGTGCCAGTTCCAGCAGCGTCGCATCGCCTGTTGCATTGTCGCCGATGCCGACTTCCCAGGAATCGTAGTGCCCATGGACGAGCACGAAGCGGTCGGGCTCTGTGGCTCCGGGGATGGTGACGACCGGCACCTTCTGCGGAAACCAGCCTTCCAGCATCTCTGTCGAGACCGTCGCTGACTGGCCTGCGCCAGCCGCTGCGATCAGTTCGTTGCCATCTTGGTTGTTGACCGCGACGACCGGGATCTTCGGCTTGCGTGGCAGATCATCCAGATCGGGGGAGCCCCAGATGGTGGTGCACGTACCCCAGTGGATATCGATGCCCGGATTGACCGCGATGACGGCCTTGGCGCCCCACTCCTCCAGCAGCGAACAGGTTCCGGGGTTGGCGAAGCCGTTGAGGATCGCGATCTTGCCGCCGACGCGCGTCGGGCCATCCGTGCCGCCATCCTTGAAGATTTCCTTCGGATCGCGCGTGTAGGAGCGAAACATCTCCTCATCGGCATCCAGATAGACAAGCTGACCGGCCAGCCCATCGGGCACCGATGTCGACATCGATGGCGGCTTGGCGCGGAACGTTTTCCCGCCAAGCTTGACTGACGCATCGAGCGGCACCGACAGGAATATGGTCGGCTCGTGCATCTCGAAGGGAATGCCGAGTGCCTTCAGACGTTTGCCGATGGCATCCGCGCCCTTGTTGACATCCTCCGGACGCCAGCGGTGCATCACCGAGAACGTCTCGACAAGCTCCCATGGCGCTTCAAGCGAGATTTGGGCGAGGAAGGTCTCTTCAGTCTTGGTCAGTGGCATGATGTGGTCCCCGATCACTGTGCGAGCGCGGCGGAGGCGAGCGCCTGAGCCTCGCGCAAGGCTGCGATGTATCTGTTCTGGCCACGGACGAGCTGGGTTCTGGCAAAGCCGAGCATGACCTTGTCCATGCCCTCGAGCTGTGTTGCCGGGGCCAGTGTCGGCAGTGGAGCAACGGGCGTCGCCGGATCGTGCCGGAAGCGCGGTCCGCTGGTGTAGTTGATCGGCACAAGGATGCGGGCCAGCCGCTGGATAACCGCGTTGGCGGTGGCACTCGGGATCTTGCCTGCGCCAGCGGCGGCGTAGAATGTCTCCAGGATACCTGCGAGGCTGCCCGTCGCGGCGATGGCCGGCGCGAAGTCAAACGCCTTCCCCGCCGCTGCCTGGTAGCCAGCGATGGTTTCGCCGAACTCGGTCACCTGAGCGCGCCAGTCGAAAGGCAGCAGGTCGGCATCCGCGATGCTGGCGATCACCTCGCAATACACCTTGATGTCACGCAGCAGGATGTCCTTGTCCGCGATCTCGATCGTGTCGTTTTCCGTGTGCCAGGCGATGTTTCCGCCACAACCCCCGACGGTGTAGTAACCCTTCGCGGCGCGCAATTCGTCCGGCATCGTCGATGAGAGCATCAGCAGGCTCGAGATGCCGATGTTGTTGAACGAGTAGTCACCGGCCCGGTGCGGTCGCTCGCCATGGGACTCAAGACCTGCCACGGCCTTGATCACGGCCTTGGCATAGCCTTCCGTCTCCTTCGTCCAGGAAACATCCTTGAACTCGGTGGCCCAGCGGCAGCCCGGGCTGTCGCAATTGACCTGCGCGACACAATTCGCGTCGAGATCGAGGGCAAAATGGTCGGCGAACCAGGTCGAGCCGGCGTAGCGGCCAGTCGAATGGCCAGGCCACCAGGCAATCCGCACCGAGCGCTTGAGCTCGCCCGCATGGGCCGAAAGCACGCGGGCGATTTCCAGCATTGTGGCATCGCCTGTCGCGTTGTCGCCCACGCCCATGTCCCATGAGTCGTAATGCCCGTGCAGCAGCACGAACTTGTCCGGCTCCACGGAGCCGCGGATCTCGACCACCGGCACTTTCTGCTTGAACCAGCCTTCTTCCAGATGCGCCGCAAGGGTGATTGTCTGCCCTGTGCCGGCCAGCTTGATCAGCTCATTGCCGTCGGGGTTGTTGACCGCCACCACAGGGATGCCGGGCTTGCGGGGCAAGTCGTCAAGGTCGGGTGTGCCCCAGATCGAGGTGCAGATGCCCCAGTGGATATCGATGCCGGGGTTGACCGCGATGACGCCGACCGCACCGGCCAATTCGAACTCACGGATCTTCTGGGGGAAGGCAAAGCCCTCCGAGATGGCGATCTTCCCCTTCAGAGCCGCCATGTCGGTGACGGTCTGATTGCGGTGGAAGAGCTTGCCGATGGACTTCGAATAGGCGGCCGGCACATAGGCGACCTCCGCTGTGACCCCGGTGGTGGGCACGCTGTAGGCTGGAGGCTTGGCGCGCATCGTCCTTCCGCCGACCGTGACCGAAGCATCGAACGGGATCGACAGATAGATGTCCGGTTCATGCACGGTGACGGGCACGCCCAGAGCCTTCAGGCGCTCGACAATCATGTCAGCGCTCTTGTTGACATCGGCTGGCTTCCAGCGCGGCGTCTTTGCAAACAACTCCACCAGTTCCCACGGCGTTTCGAGGCTGACGTCGTTCAGCAAGGCCTTGTGTGTCTTCATGGGATGGGTTCCTTCCAGGATATTGGTCAGACGAGATGGCAGGCGACACGGCGGCCAGGCGCCACACTGCGCAAGGCAGGTTCGTCGTCGGCGCAGCGTGCAATGGCGAGAGGGCAGCGATCACGAAAGCTGCAACCTTTTGGCTGCCCCCTCGCATCGGAGACATTGCCGATGATCGGCAACGGATCACGGGATTGATCCACGCGTGGCACCGGAACCGCTTTCATCAGGGCGCGCGTGTAGGGGTGCAGAGGGCTTTTCAGCAGGTCTTCCGTTGGACCTTCCTCGACGATGCGGCCCAGATACATGACAAGCGTGCGCGAGCAGACATAGCGGACCAGCGCCAGATCATGCGAGATGTAAAGGGCAGCCAGCCCCAGTGAGGCCCGCACCTCGCGCATGACATTGAGCACGCCGGCACGCACCGAAACGTCGAGCATCGACACCGGTTCGTCAGCCACGATGAAGTCGGGTTCAAGCACGAGCGCCCGCGCCAGCACGATGCGCTGAAGCTGACCACCGGACAATTGATGCGGGAACAGGCCCTCGAAGCGTGCCAGGGGAGGCAGCCGCACCTGGGACAGCGCCTTCTCGACCCTGTCACGGTGGGTGGCGCGCTCAACGCCCGTGTTGACCAGGGGCTCGGCCAGCGCCCGCTCGATCGTGAAGCGGGGATTGAGGGCATCGAACGGATTCTGGAAGACCAGCTGAGCCCGCTTGCGGAAGTCAATCAGCGAGGGCCCTGCAAGTCCCGCAACGGCTGTCCCGTCAAACAGGATATCCCCGGCGGATGGCTCGATCAGCTTGAGCAACAGACGACCCGTGGTGGTCTTGCCACAACCGGACTCGCCGAGCAGCCCGATGCTTTCGCCTCGGCTGATGGTGAGATCGACCTTGTTGACGGCATGAGTGTGTGGCCGTTCCTTCCGGAACATGTCGGTCAACCGCGCCGGAGGCGCGAAGCGCTTGGTCAGGCCACGCGCCTCGACCAGCGGCGTGGTGGCGCTCAAGCCGGTAGCCATGTGGCAGACTCCTTCGCCCTGGCACGCAAATCATCTGCCTCTGGTGCGCGGTGGCAGGCGACGGATCGGCCTTCGCCCATCGCTGCGCTGGCCGGGTCGTCCGTCTCGCATCGTGGCAGTAGAAACGGGCAGCGCGGCGCGAACCGGCATCCGGACGGGGGCGAAGCCAGATCCGGCGGGCTTCCGTCGATCGGCACAAGATCATGGGCGGCGGTGTCCAGATCGGGAAAGGCGTTGGTCAGTCCCATCATGTAAGGATGCCGCGGCCGCTCCAGCACGTCTGCTGTGGAACCTGTCTCGACCACGCGCCCTGCATACATGACGACGATCTTGTCGCTGACATAGGCCACGACGCTGATGTCATGGGTGACGAGGATCATCGACAGGGACAGCTTGCGCTGCAGGTCGCGGATGACATCCAGAATCTGCCGTTGCACGATCACATCGAGCGCGGTCACCGGTTCATCGGCAATCACCAGGCCGGGATTGAGCGCCAGCGCCAGCGCGATCGCGACCCGTTGGCGCATGCCGCCGGAAAACTGGTGAGGATACTCATCGAGCCTGGCAGGATTCAGCCCCACCATGTCAAACAGCTCGCTGCTGCGGCTGCGCGCCTCGGCACGGGTTCGGCCACCCCGGTGCACCAGAACTTCCTCAAGCTGCGCACCGATGCGATACACCGGATCGAGCGAATTCATGGCGCTTTGCGGAATGAACGAGATGTCCCGCCAGCGCTTTTCGAGCCACTCCTTCGCGGGGGCGGCGACGAGGTCCTTGCCCTTGAAGACCAGCTCGCCGCCAGCGATCCGGGCGCTCTGGTGCAGGACCCCGGTGATCGAGCGCGCCACGGTGGTCTTGCCGCAGCCGGACTCGCCGACCAGGCCAACGATCGCGCCCTTCGGTACGCTGAAGCTGACGCCATCGACCGCGCGCACGATGCCGCGTGAGGTCCGGTACTCGATACTGAGGTTCCTCACGTCGAGGACAGGCGGCTCCACGCTCAGCTCCTCAATTTCGGGAACAGGACTTCTTCAGCGCCCCGCGCCAGGAAGAAGCCGGCAATCACGACCATGATGATGCAGATGCCGGGCGGCAGGAACCAGTTCCAGCTACCCCGCGAGAGGGCCTGCGAAACGAAGGCATCCTGCAGCATGAAGCCCCAGGAGATTCGCGAGGGATCGCCGAACCCCACGAAACTGACGGCCGCCTCCGTGAGAATGGCCCAACCGATGGCGACCGAGCCATAAAGGAAGGTCAGTGGCAGGATGTTGGGGGCGACGTGCACGAAAAGGATGCGCAGGTCCGACGCGCCGGTAACCCGTGCCGCCTCGACATAGGCGCGCTCCTTGACCGTCAGCACCTGCGACCGGATCACCCGTGCCGTGTTCGGCCAGAGCAGAAGGGCGACCGCGATGACGACATTCCAGGTGTTCGCCCGGAAAAAGCCTGACAGGACGATCACGAAGGGCAGGAACGGAATGGCAAGCGCCACATCCGCGAGGCGCATCAGGAAGGCATCGATCCGGCCACCGAAGTAGCCTGACAGCAAGCCTACCAGCGTGCCCAGGGCTGCCACAGAGATCGCCGCCGTCACGCCCACCATCAGCGCGTTGCGCGAGCCTGCGATCAGCTGCGAGTAGATGTCGCGGCCAAGATTTGTCGTGCCGAGAAGAAAGGCTTCACTTACCGGCTGGTTTGTCGCGACCCTTCCGTTGGCCCGGAACTGGATCTGGGTCGGGTCGTGCGTCATGAGCTGGTCGGCGAAAATCGCCACGAGGACCAGCAGCACGTAGATCACCAGCGCAGCCACCGAGAACGGATCGCGCAGGATCCGCCTGAGGCCCGCCACGAATGCGTTGCCGCCCTGTCCTGCGGGAAGGCTCTGAGCCGGCATCTGAACATTAGCCATGCGACACCCGCGGATCCAGCCAGCCGTAAACCAGATCGACGATCAGGTTCAGAATGATCAGCACGAGGCTGATCAGGAAAAACGCGCCCTGCGCCAGGGGATAGTCGCTTTGCGACACGGCGGCCACGAGCAGGCGCCCGAGCCCCGGCCAGGAGAACACGGTCTCCACCACCACGTTGCCGCCAAGGGTTGCGCCCAGGCCAAGGGCAAAGGCCGTCGCCACGGGCAAAAGCGCATTGCGGGCGGCGTGATGAATGGTGATGCGCCAGGGCGAGAGGCCCTTGATCTTGGCCATGGTGATGAATTCGTCATGCAGGATCTCCAGCATGGTCGAGCGCATCAGCAGAAGCGGGAGCCCTTGCAGATAGAGCGCCAGCGTCAGCGCCGGCAAAACCAGATGCAGCGCATAGTCGCGTGACAGAATGCGATCCCATTCGGAGGTGTAGGCAGCGCCGGCGCTGTTGGCCCCTCCGGAAGGGAACCAGCCAAATGTGAAGGCAAAGATCGTCAGCAGGATCATGCCGATCCAGAATTCCGGTGCTGCCCGTGTCGCCAGTGCCGCCGGCACGATGACGGCTTCCGCGAGGGTGCCGCGTTTGGTTGCCAGCCAGGCACCGGTCAGGATGCCGAAGATGTAGGCAATCACCAGGCCGGTGATGGTCAGGATCAGCGTGTTCGGAAGGGCCGATTTCAGCACATCCCACACCGGCTCCCGCCGGAAGAAGGACATGCCAAGATTGCCCTGCACGAGGTTCCACAAATAGATGACGTATTGCTCGTAAAGAGGCCGGTTCAGCCCGAACTGGGCCATGATCAACCGCTGATCATCCTCGCTCAATTGCTCATTGATGTAAGCTGCCAGGGGATTGCCTGGCATGAGCCTGAACATCAGGAACAGGATGGTGACCACCGCCCAGAGGACGAACAGACTGTGCGCCAGCCGACGCAACGCAAAACTCATGGCACCGAAGCCCTTGTCATAAGGTCATTTTGCAACGTCTGTTTCAGTGCAACGAGGGTTCCGGATCAGCCCGGCGGCTGGAGCGTTTCCTTCTTGCCAGGGGGATAACGCAGGCGTCCGCCTTCGACCTTGTAGCCGGCCTTCTCGAGGATGGACTTTGCGAGGGCAATGCCGGTCGCTGGCGCCTTCACGTCGGTCGAGTGCCAGAAGGCGATCGCCGGTGAAACGTGGGTGACAGATTCCACGGCATAGCCATTCCAGGCGGCCTGAATGAGCACGTTCCGGTCAATGGCTGCCGAAAGCGCGCTGCGAAACACCGGATCGTCGAACGGTGGCCTGCGGTTGTTGAAGGCCATGAACTCGATGCCGACATCGGTCACCTGTGTCAGCTTGATGGCCGGATTGTCCTTGGACAGCTTCTCCAGCACGTCCGGGTCACCGCCATACTCCGACAGAAGGTTGATTTCACCGGAGCGCACCATGCCAACCACAGCTTCGGCATTGGGGATGACGCGCAACACGACCCTGTCCACCTTGGGCGCGGCCCAGTGACCGGCGTGCCGCTCGATCACGACTTCTTCGTTGAGCCGGGCACGAACCTGCCTGAACGGACCGGAGCCAACGTTCATGGGATCACGGATGGATTCGAGCGTGTCGGGCTTGCCTTCCACGCTCTTGAGATGAGGCTCCCAGACATGCTTCGGCACGATGAAGACACGGCCAAGGGCCGTGGTGGCAAAAGCGGCGTTGATGCGCTTCAGATGGATGCGCATCGCCCGCTCACCGGTCTTTTCGATGCGGTCGATGTCCGTCACGAACGGCTTGAACATCGGTGACTTGTCGGTCGTCAGCGGCGCCTCGAACGAGAAGATCACATCATCGATGGTCACCGGCTTTCCGTCATGAAAGGTCATGTCGCCCCGGATGACCACATCAACGGTCTTGTCATCAACGAACTTGAAGCTCTCCGCCGCCCAGGGACGCGGCAGCCCATCGGGTCCGATCCGCACCAGACGATCCCAGATCAGTTCGTTCATCCAGCTGTCCGGCGCGCCGGCGATGTACAGCGGATGGATGGCCTGCAGCGCAGTTCCGGAATTGATGATCATCGCCTTCTGCGTGCCCTTCGGCGTTGCACCGATGAACGTCCAGAAATTGCGGATGCCGACACCCTTCTGCACGACGATGGAGGCCGGATCGAAGACGTTCTGGTTGAAGGCCTGCAAGGTGTTGGGGTGCACAAGGAACGCGTAGGGTGCATCGCGGCTGACGATCTGCTGCGCCTGCTTGATAAGATTTTGCCGCGCTGCGGGATCAACCGTCTGCCGCTGCTGCTCTGCCACCTTGTCGTACTCAGGGCTGTTGTAACCAACGAAGTTGAACCCGCGCGGCGCGGTCGACGAATGGAACAGGTTGAATGTCATTTCGTCCGGATCGCTCCGCTCCGGGCGTCCCACCATGCGCCACATGGTCGTGTCCCACTTGTCGCGGTTGAACCAAACCAGATCGGTCTGTGCCTGCCGCGCCATGGGGCGTGCTTCCACATCCAGACCCAGCTGCTTCCATGCCTGGGCGATAAGCTGACCGGCCTGATAGGCCTGCGGGGCGGCTCCCTGCGTGTCCGTGATCAGCACGATCTTGCGGACGGGATCACCGGCTGCTTGCGCGAAGGCGAGGGGGGTCAGAGCGGTGGTTGAAAGCAGGGTGGTGGCACCCGTGATGATCAAGGCCTGGCGACGTGAAAAGCTGCGTGACATGCGGTCCCTCCCTGGGACGATGACAATGGAAGACTGCGAAACATCGGTACCGAGACAAAGCGTAGCCTACGAAGCGAACACACATTGAATACAATCACAATCCCCAAATTCGCGCAGCATGCACTCACCAGCCATGCGCAGAAGAGGGGGCTCCGGGCGCTGACAGGGCTGGTGATGCGTGCAAGACTGCCGTCGAACATTCTGTTCCCGTGTGCCGCAAACAGGTGGTTTTCAATATGCTCAAACGAATAGGAATCGCAGTTTTTGCCATTCTTGCTGCATCGATTGCGCAGGCGCAGGCTCAGGCACAGGCAGTCCGGGAGCTGATCACGATCGATCTGCCGAACGATGCCGCAACGCTCGACCCCCACCTGCAATGGGACACGGACAGCTACTCGATCTATCGCAACATCTTCGACAATCTCGTCACGCGGGATGCATCCGGACGCATCGTTCCGCAGATCGCCGAAAGCTGGCGGCAGGTCGACGACACGACGATCACGTTCAAGATCAGGGCAGGCGTCAAGTTCCATGATGGCACGGCGCTGACCGCCGAGGATGTGGTGTTTTCGATCCGCCGCATCATCGATCCGGCCCTGCGCAGCCCGCAACTGTCTCAGTTCGACCAGATCGCCTCGGCCGAGGTAACAGACGCGACCACTGTGACGATGAAGACCAAGACGCCCTATCCGGCGCTGATGGCCCAGCTCGTCAAGCTGTCGATCGTGCCCAAGGCTGTCGTGGAACGGGTTGGCGCGCAGGCCTTCAATCTCCAGCCGGTCGGCTCGGGCCCATATAAGCTCCGGACCTGGCAGCGCGGTGTCAGCATCACGCTGGATGCCGTGCAAGACTACTGGCGTGGCCGTCCGCCCTTTGACAGCGCAAACTTCCGTGTGGTGCCAGATGTGGCAACGCGCGTCGCCGACCTTCAGACCGGCCGGGCCGACATCGTCCGCCAGCTCGGGCCGGACGAAGCAGTCCGCCTGAAGTCAGATGCAAGGCTGCAGACCCTTTCCGCGCCAACAGAGCGCATCGGCTACATGTTCATCAACGCGCAGG
>JAIYDY010000121.1 GCA_027487245.1 Hyphomicrobiales bacterium | reverse complement strand
GGCATGGCCACCTCGTTCGAGCCGGATCCGGTCGCGATGAAATACAGCCCCGGCGAAATCCTGCTTGTCGATCTGATCCGGCACCGCTTCAGCCACGGCGTGACGGTGTTTGATCTTGGTGTCGGCGAGGCCCGCTACAAGTCGACCTTCTGCAACCAGACCGACGATCTCATCGACAGCTTCGTGGCAATCAGCCTCCGCGGCAAGCTGCTGGCCGCCGCCATGCGGCTGGCAACGATGGCCAAGGGGGCGATCAAGCGTTCGCCGCGCCTTTATGGAGCCCTGATGAGCATCAAGCGGCTGAGGCAGCGCCCTACGCCATCTGCGGCTGGCGCGCCACAGGACTGAGGTCGAGCCCTTCATCGAACACCGCGATCGTGACCGGCATGTCGTGGCCTTCGCCGACCCGGTAGGCCGTCTCGACGGCATGGCCGTTGGCAAGCTGATCGGCCAGCACGACCGCGCCATCGACCAACGGCATCAGCGCAGGCTGGAAGCGATGCAGGTCGCGGCTCGAAACCTCGATCAGGACGTAGTCATAGGCATCGGTCAGGGCATCGAGCGCCACATCGAGCAACCCGTCGGCGTTGATCACGGCCTCGCGGCCGGCGCGGCCCGCGGTGATGACATGCAGGCGGCTTTGCGGATCGCGGTCGATGATGTCCGCGAAGCTGGCATCGCCCGACAGCAACTCCGACAGGCCGGCCATGCGGGAGCGCTCGCCGGCTGTCAGGTCGATCAGCAGCGTGGTGTGCTCCTCGGCCAGTTCGCCGCCAAGCAGGCGTGCGGCTCCGGCACGGGTGCCGGCATCCAGCATCAGCAGGCGTGAGCCGCCGGCATCGTCGCTCGGGCGCACGCAGGAGGCCAGTTGCTCGCCCCAGTTTCCGGCATCGTTCATCATCAGCCGGAGATGCGAGAGCCTGCCGGCATGGGTGATCAGGCCGGCGACGCGGGCGCGGCGGGCATCGCGCGCCGTCTCGTCGGCGGCAGCGACAGCCGGATCGGCGGAGGCGTCAGCGCCGCCGTCAGCATCGTCCTGCATCCGGGCGCGGCTGCCGCCCATGCTGGAAAAGCGCGCGGCACCGCGTGGCACGGGCTGTGGCTGCGGCACGGGGCCGGCAGCCATGGCGGGCTGCACCGCCCGTCCCGAGAGCAGTTCGCGCGAGATGACCGAAGCCAGCGCCACGAAGAACGTCGCCAGCGTGGCAACGGCCACGGTCGGCACCTTCTTGGGGAAGCTTGGCGACATCGGCGTGATCGCGCGCGAAATGATGCGGGCATCGGCCGGCGCGGCATTGTCAGCGTCGCGGGCCAGCGCCTCGCGCTGGCGTCCGAGGAACTGTTCGAGTTGCTCGCGCTGGGTCCGGGCCTCACGTTCGAGCGCGCGGAGCTGCACCTCGCTTTCGTTGGCCTCGGTGACCATGCGCTTCTGGGCCTCGATCGTGGCGCTGACGGTCTCGACCCGCGAACCGGCAATGCGGGCCTCGTTCTCGAGCGTCCGCACCGTGCGTTCGGCTGTGGCGCGGATCTGGTTTTCCAGATCGCCGATCTGGGCGTTGAGTTCCTTGATGCGCGGATGCTCGGGCAGCAGCGTGCGGGTTTCCAGCGCGATCTGGGCGCGCAAGGTGCCGCGCTGCTCGATCAGGCGGCGGATGACCTCGTTGTTCGCGATGTCGGGCACCTCGAAGGTGCGGCCCGTGCGGATCGCTTCGCGCAGGATGCGGGCCTTGGCTTGCGAGTCGGACTGCACGGCGCGCGCACTGGACAGCTGCTGGGACAGATCGGCGAGTTGCTGCTGGGTGATGGTGGTGTTGTTGGCTCCGATCAGCAGGCCGGATCGGGCGCGGAATTCCTCGACGCGTGCCTCGGCCTCCTGCACCTTCTGGCGCAGCGGCGTGATGGCGCTGCCGAGCCAGGTGGAGGCCCCGCGTGCAGTATCCTTCTTGGCGGCTTCCTGCGCCTCGAGGTAGACGGCGGCGATGGTGTTCGCCGCCTTCGCCGCCAGTTCGGCATCGCGCGACTGGAATTCGATGGCCACGATGCGGGAGCGCGTGACCGGAAAGACCAGCAGCGCGTCATAGTATTTCTCGAGAACCCGATCCTCGGGCGTGCGATCCGCCGGATTGCGCGACAGGCCTACCTTGACGAGCAATTGCGAAACGCTGCCGAACAGGCCGGACCCTGAGTCGAACTCAGGGTTGCCGACCAGCTTGAGGCGGCGGATAGCTTCGCGGGCCAGATCGCGGCTCATCACGACCTGCACCTGGCTGGTCACGGCCTCGGTGTCGATGCGATCGACGCTGACATCGCGGTCCCCTGCCGGGCGCGTATAGAAGCCGTCCCGCGCTTCGAGCAGCAGCCGGGCCTCGCCAGTGTATTTCGGTGTCAGCATGTGCACGAACACGAACGAGCCGACCAGCGCGACCAGCGTCGGGATGATGATCCAGAACTTGTGGGCCGCCACAGCGCGCCACAGGGCGTTGAGATCCAGCATGCCGTCGGCGGACGGCGCCGGAGCGCTGCGCTGTGCCGAAGCTTCGACCGATGTCATGGCACCACCACTCAACTCAGGAATTGCACATCGGGGTGGCACGCCGCAGACGCGGCGGTCGCCATGACCCGCACGTGAATTACGACTGATTAAGGTTGATGTTGGGTTAAGAGCCGCCGAGTGCCCTGCCCGCAGGCAGCGAAAGGCAATGGCGGCGCGTGCCGCCGCAAGCCGGACCGGAGAGATTTTATTAACCCTAACAGCCTACTTATCAACGCATGTTGAGTATGTCCCACGGTGTTGTCCCATGTTCCGGAAACTGATCCTGGCTCTGGCCACAACCGGATTCGTGCTGGGCGCATGCGCGCCTCGGCACCATGAGCTCGCCGGCGAGTTCGCCAGCGGGCATGAGCAGCGTGCACCCTACCAGCTCGCAACCGGGGACCGGCTTCGGGTGATCGTGTTCGGGCAGGACAACCTGTCCAACATCTATGCCGTCGACAGCCAGGGCCGCATCTCGATGCCGCTGATCGGGGCCGTCGATGCAACCGGACGCTCCACCGGCCAGCTCGAACGCCAGATCGAGGCCCGCCTGCGCGGCGGCTTCCTGCGTGAGCCGAAGGTTTCGGTCGAGGTCGATGCCTACCGTCCGTTCTTCATCCTCGGCGAGGTCACGGCATCAGGCCAGTTCCCTTACGTCAATGGCATGACAGTCCAGACCGCCGTCGCCATCGCCGGCGGGTTCACGCCGCGCGGCGACCGGCAGGTTGCGGTGATCTCGCGTCAGGTCAACGGCGAGATCCTCACCGGGCAGGTGCCGCTGACGCAGCCCGTGCTGCCAGGTGACACGATCACCATCCGCGAACGCTGGTTCTGATCAGGCGCCGGAAAGGCTGACGCATGGCCCGGCCCGACAAGCCGCTTCGCATCCTGCATGTCTTCCGCTCCCCCGTGGGCGGCCTGTTCCGGCACGTGCTGGATCTGGCCCGCGGGCAAATGGCGCGCGGCCATGAAGTCGGCCTGTTCTGCGACCTGAACACTGGCGGGCAACGGGCCAGCGACGTGCTGGCAGGGCTTGCCCCGCATCTGGCGCTCGGCCTGACGCGCCTGCCGATGACGCGCAATCCGGGGCCGGGCGATGTCAGCGCAGTACTGGCTTTCCGGCGGGCCCTCGCAGAGCATGCCCCGGATATCGTCCATGCGCACGGCTCCAAGGGCGGACTCTATGGCCGCCTGCCGGCAAGGCTGTCGCCCGGTCGCCGCTATGCCACGCTCTACACGCCCCATGGCGGGAGCTTCCATTTCACGTCCGGACGCCTCGGCCACCGCGCCTTCATGGCCGTCGAGCGCCTGCTGGAGCCGGCCACCGACATGTTCACCTTCGAGAGCCGGTTCATCCTCGACCGTTTCGTGGAACAGATGGGCCGGATGCCGCGCAGTGACCATCGCATCGTGCTGAACGGACTGACGGAGGCTGAGTTCGAGCCCATCGACAGCCGCTGCGCAACGTTCGACCTGCTGTTCCTCGGCGAAATCCTCGCGGCCAAGGGAATCGACACCCTGATCGAGGCCCTCGCCTTGCTCCGCAGCCGCGACGGGCTCACACCAACCCTGCTGCTGGTGGGAGCCGGGCCGCACGAGGCCCTGCTGAAAGATATGGCCCGCGAGCGCGGTGTTGCCGACCAGTTGACCTGGGCACCGCCGGGGCCGATCCGCGCTGCGCTGCCACGCGCACGGGTGATGGTGATGCCATCGCGCGCCGAAAGCCTGCCCTATGTGGTGCTGGAAACCACGGCGGCAGCCCAGCCCCTGATCGCCACGCGGGTTGGCGGCATTCCGGAGATTTACGGACCGGACCATGTCGCGCGTCTGATCCCGCCGCAGGACGCCGCCGCGCTGGCTGATGCCATCAAGGTCACGCTCGCCCTGCCGCCAGCCGAGCTTTCGGCGCGTGCCGCCGATCTTGCCCGCCATGTCCGGGCGCGTTTCTCGGTCGATACGATGGTGGATGGCGTGCTGGCAGCCTGCCACAGCGCCCTGGCAAAACGGCGGGAGGCTGCATGATGCGGGCCCGTCTTAAGCCTTCGTCGAGACTTCCATGTTACCGGAATGAAGCTCCGAACACGTATTTCGGGCAAGCAAAGACGTCATCGAGAGCGAGCACTTTACTGAAAACGTCCGCCATCGCTGCCGGAATACCTTTCTTCCAGAACAAAACCACCCGGTGATCGCCATGTCTGCTTTCGACGTCAGAGACATCATCAAGGCCAGCGGCGAGACCAAGACGGATGGCGGCGGCATCGCGGCAATGGGCGGCAGCAACCGGCCGCTGCACCCGCTGGCCGAGCGCATTGCCGCCATGCCGTTCCGCAAGAGCCTGTCGCCCGTCATGGTCGAGGGGCTGGTGCGGCTGTTCGACATGGCCATCGTGGCGATCATCGGATTGGCCATCTTTGCGGTCTATGTCTTTCCGGTGGTCCGCTACAGCCAGCCCTATGCCATTGCCATTCCGGTGATCTCGGTCTCGACCGTGGCGATCTTCCAGGCGCTGCACCTGTATCATGTCGGGGCGATGCGCTCCTTCGCGCCGCAGAGCCTGCGCCTGCTGGCCGGCTGGTCCGCCCTGTTTCTCGCGGCCATCGCCGCTTTCTTCATGCTCAAGGTCGGCGAGGAGTTCTCGCGGGTCTGGCTGGTGTCGTGGTACGTGGCCGGGCTTGTGGCCATCATCCTGTCGCGCATCGCCCTGTCGTTCATGCTTCGGGCGCTGACGCGGTCGGGCCGACTGGAGCGCCGCACCGCCATCGTCGGCGGCGGCGAGGCTGGCATCGGCCTGATCGAAGCCCTCGAAGGGCAGCACGAATCGGGTGTGCGCATCGTCGGCGTGTTCGATGATCGCAACGATGACCGCTCGCCCGACACGGTGGGTGGATACCCCAAGCTCGGCACGGTCGAGGATCTGGTGGAATTCGCGCGCCGCACGCATCTCGATCTTGTGATCTTCACCTTGCCGATCTCGGCAGAGTCGCGCCTGCTGCACATGCTGCGCAAGCTCTGGGTGCTGCCGATCGACATCCGGCTCTCGGCGCACATGTCGAAGCTGCGCTTCCGGCCCCATTCCTATTCCTACATCGGCGCGGTGCCCGTGCTCGATGTCTTCGACAAGCCGATCGCCGACTGGGACATGGTGATCAAGATGGTGTTCGACCGCGTCGTCGGCACCCTGGCGCTGATCGCGCTGTCGCCGGTGATGCTGATCACCGCCATCGCCGTGAAGCTCGACTCGAAAGGGCCGGTGTTCTTCCGCCAGAAGCGCTATGGCTTCAACAACGAGATGATCGAGGTCTTCAAGTTCCGCTCGATGTATACGGACCAGTCCGACGCGACCGCTGCGAAGCTGGTGACGAAGGGTGATCCGCGCGTCACCCGCGTCGGGCGCTTCATCCGCAAGACCTCGATCGATGAATTGCCGCAACTCTTCAACGTCGTGTTCAGCGGCAATCTCAGCCTTGTCGGTCCGCGCCCGCATGCCGCGCACGCCAAGGCACAGGAACAGCTCTACGATCAGGTCGTCGATGGCTACTTCGCCCGGCACAAGGTCAAGCCCGGCATCACCGGCTGGGCGCAGGTCAACGGCTGGCGCGGCGAGACCGACACCGAGGACAAGATCCAGCGCCGTGTCGAACATGACCTCTATTACATCGAGAACTGGTCCGTCCTGTTCGACCTCTACATCCTGATCATGACGCCCGTTTCTCTGCTCAAGACCGAGAACGCGTATTGAGCGCCCTCCCCGACCAGGGCGCGGGCTGGGCCGGGGCAGCGGGCGGCAGGCATTACAGCCTGTCGATCGGGCGGGTGCAGCGCTTCGTGCTCTGGCTGTTCGTGTTCTGCGGCTGCTTTGCGCTGTTCGAGCCCTCGCCCTACGAGGTGATGTTCCTTGTCACGCTGTTCGTGTTCATGGTCACGGGCCTGCGCATCAATGCCAAACTGCTGCCCATGGTCGTGCTGCTGCTGCTGTTCAACATCGGCGGCATCTTTTCGCTGATCCCGTTCATGGACGAGCCCGACTCGGTGCGCTTCATCGTGGTCGGCGTCTACCTGATGTTCACGGCAATCCTGTTCGCGGCTCTGCTCTCGGATGATGCCGAAGGGCGGCTCAACACCATCCGCCAGGGCATGATCGCCTCGGCCTGGCTGGCCGCCAGCGCCGGCATCATCGGCTACTTCAATGTCGGTGGGCTCGGCGAATACCTGACGCTCTACAACCGCGCCTCGGGCACATTCAAGGATCCCAACGTCTTCGGACCGTTCCTCGTGCTGCCGATCGTGTTCGTGGTGCAGGCCATCCTGCTCAAACGCATCGGGCTGGTGGCCGGGATCCTGCTGATGAGCGTGCCGGTGCTGGGGCTGTTCCTGTCCTTCTCGCGCGGGGCCTGGGCCAACCTCGTCGGCGCGACGCTGGTGCTGTTCGCGCTGACCTTCCTGACAGCGCCGACCGCGGCGCAGCGCAGCCGCGTCATCGGCTTTGCAATCCTGATCGTGATGGCAGCCGTGATGGCCCTCTTGGCGCTGCTCTCGGTGGACGGAATCCGCGAGATCTTCAACGAGCGCGCCAGCCTCAACCAGTCCTACGACATGGGCGTGCAGGGCCGCTTCGGCAACCAGATCAGGTCCATCGGCATGCTGCTGGAGATGCCGAACGGCATGGGGCCGCTGCGCTTCCGCTTCCACTTCCCCGAGGACCCGCACAACACCTACATCAACGCCTTCGCCTCCTATGGCTGGCTTGGCGGCTTCTCCTACGTCGCGCTGGTGGTGGTGACCATGATCGCCGGCTGGACGATGGTCTGGCGGCGCTCGACCGTGCAGCCCTACGCCATTGCCATCTGGTCGGTGCTGTTCATCACCCTGTTACAGGGCCTCCAGATCGACATCGACCACTGGCGCCATGTCTACCTGCAACTGGGCCTCGTCTGGGGCCTGCGCGCCATCACGCCGGAGCCGGAGCGCCGGGCTCAGGTCTAGGCGGCCTTGCGCACCAGCACAAAGGCATGGGTGCTCATCAGGCGCCAGTCGATGCGGGCAGCCAAGCGGTTGAACAGGTCATCTGCCTCGCGTATCACCGGCATGCGCTTGAAATAGCCATGGCCCCAGAATGGCTGGACATGGATGTCGCTGAAGCCGGCCTTCTCCAGCATCGGGCGCAACGCGCGCTCGGACGAGACGCAATGGTCGTAGAGCGCCGGGAACTTGGGGTCGCTGCCGCCGTCGCGCCTTGCCGGATAGAGCGCATGGACGATGGCGCGAGAGAGCTTTTCCGGGATCATGCAGTTGACCATGAACACCGGCGCATAGAGCGTCGGGAAGAAGGCCAGCGCCACCCCACCCGGCTTCAGCAGGGTGTGGATGTTGTTCCAGGCGCGCTCAACGCCATCGACGTGCTCGAAGACCATGCGCGAGAACATCAGGTCAAAGCTGCCGGGCCTTGCGTCGGCCTCGCTGAGGTCGCCGGCGATGTTGAAGCAGGCTTTGGCCAGCCCCGGCGGCGCGCAATCAAGCTCATGCTGGTCGATGTCGTTGACGGTCAGGGACAGGCCGCGCAGCGCCGGACTGGTGGGCAGGAAGCCGGGGTCGCGCCCACCGCCGATTTCGCACAGGACACTCAGGCCGAAGCGGCTGGAGAGGCGCAGCACCAGTTCCTCGTAATGGCTCCAGGCCCAGTTCGAGTGCCAGTCCGGGTTCATCTCGCCGACCAGTTCGGACAAGGCGCCCGGTGCCGGCATGGTGCCGGACAGGGCGGTTCTGGCAACACGTTGATCGCGTTCGGCAATCGCTGACATGGTGGCCTCCTGTGCTCCTGCGTCAGAACACAGCAAGGCATGTTTACCATTGGTTAACCAAACAATGCCTGCCGGGATGGTAACGCGGTATCCTTAACCGGGCGGCTCTTTCATGCGGCCGGCAGACCGACCTCCCAGGCGCTGCGGTCCGCTTCGAGGCCGATCAGCGCAAGGCCGTGGGCGATGGATTCGAACTGCCCGTCGGAATCAAGCTTTTCAGCGCCGAAACGCGTGCTGAACAGCCGTCGCACTGCCGGAATGTAGGACGAGCCCCCGGTGAGGAAGACCTTGTCGATGCCGGCTGGCGAAATGCCCTGCTGTTCCAGCAGGCCTTCGACCGAGGCATCGATGCGGGCCAGATCGTCGGCGATCCAGCCCTCGAACTCCACCAGGGCAATGCTGCGCTCGATGGCGATGCCGCCCTTCCTGAACACGAAGTCAGCTTTCGGCTGCGATGACAGCGTCACCTTGGCTGCCGAGATCGCGCGGTAGATGGCGAAACCCCAGTCATTCTCGATGACATCCATCAGATGCTGGATCAGATCGGGCCTGAGCGCGATCTTCTTGAGCTTGTCCAGTTCGCGCTGGTTCTCCGGTGACTTCAGCATAGCAAGCTGATGCCAGCGGGCAAAATTGGCATAGTAGTGCGCCGGCACCTCCATGACCTTGCCCATCGAGCGATACTGGCTGCCCTTGCCGAGCAGCGGGGCCACCACCGCGTTGATGATGCGGTAGTCGAAGCTGTCACCGGCGATGCCAAGCCCCGCGTGGCCCATGGGGATGGCGCGCATCGCCCCGTTCCGACGCTCGAAGCGGATGATCGAGAAATCGGAGGTGCCGCCGCCGAAATCGCCCACGAGGATGGTCGCATCGTGCTCGAGACGCTGGGCATAGTAGTAGGCAGCCCCCACCGGCTCGTAGACATAGCCCGGCTTTGCCAGACCGGCCTGGGCATAGGCCGCGTCATAGCGCCGGTGCGCCAGGGCCTCGTCAGGGTTGCCCCCGGCAAAGGCCACGGGGCGACCCGCGACAATGGTGGCGCCGGCATGCGGAATCTGTCCGCGCGAATCCTCCAGCACGAGGCCAAAGAAGCGGGCCAGCAGATCCTCGAACAGGAAGCGGGTCGAGAAGATGCGCGTGTCACGAAACACGGCGCTGGCAATGTGGCTCTTGAACGACTGGATGAAGCGCGTTTCGCCGACAGAGCCGAGATAATGCTCGATGGCGTAGGGCCCGCCGGTGGTCTCAACCGTGAGGATGCGGTTGGCTTCGATGCGCTCGAAGCACAGTACCGAGCGATAGACATCCTCGATCGCCCCGCCATGCGGATAGGTGACGATTCGGACACCCTGCCCGCGCCGCGCCACCGCAATGACGGTGTTCGTGGTGCCGAAATCGACACCAATGGCAACATCGGACATGGGCGGGGCTCCGGGCAACGACAGCGAACATGCGGCCATGCACAGGCAAGGCCACGGGGCTGGGCCGTGCGGGATACAGGGACCGGACCTGAAAGGAAAGAGACTGTCGCGGCGGAATCGACTGGCACGGCGCAGGAATGGCCGTTGCCGAAGCGGCGGAAGAAAACACCGGCAGGCCGCCGCATCGCCCGTTGCACAGCGGCGGAGCCGCCTCTATAAGCGCCGGTGTCGGGGCGTAGCGCAGCCCGGTTAGCGCACTAGTCTGGGAGACTAGGGGTCGGAGGTTCAAATCCTCTCGCCCCGACCAAATACCTTCGTGATTGCAGCGCTTTATGCGGTGGCGTGGGCCACGCTCGCTGCCTGGGTACCATCCTGACGGTCGCGACGAGAAACGAACAGGGCTGCTGTGCTTCCTGCGCCAATTCCGGCACCATGTTCCTCGGCCGTTCGCGGCAGTGCTCGCCCGCTAGTTGCCGGCCTGCGCAGCGTCAAGGCGCCCATTTCGTGACTCCGGGACAACGATCCGCATCTCAGTCACCAGAACCTCGCGCCGTGTCAGCCACTGAACTCCATCCCGAACGGAACCCGAGGCGGTCAATGCGCTTCGTTGTCAGCGCAGGACGTTCGGGGGCAGCGGCGGCTCCTCATTGAGCAGTATGATCGTCACCCGCCGGTTCGGCGAGATGTAGGGGTTGTCGGGGAAGACCGGCTCGGTGTCGGCGCGTCCCGTCACGGACATGAAGCGGTCGTGGGGGAGCCCCGCAGCCGACAGGATTTCGCGCACGGCGAGCGCGCGGCCGGCGGTGACGCTCCAGGAATCGGCACCCCGCACCGCGCCCGGGCGCACGGCAGATGTATGGCCGGTGATCGACAGGCGGTTGGGCATCCGGCGCAAGGTGGGCGCGAGTGCCTGCAGCACGAGACGGGTGCGCTCGTAGGGCTGGACCGAGCCGTCGGGGAACATGGAGCGACCGTCCTGGTCCACGAGGGATACATTCAAACCCTCGTTGGTCGGCTCGATCACGATGTTGCGCGACATCTCGGCAATTTCAGGCACACTCTGGAGCGCCTGCCGGAGGCTGGCTGCAGCGCTGTGCTGGGCCTGCGCGCTGACGAGCGGGCGGCTGGAGTCGCGGCTCAAGCTGGAGCGGCGCGCTGCGTCATCCTGCGCGGGGTTGCCCGCCGTCGCGTCGCGGGTCACCGAAGGAGCACGTCGGTCCAGTTCGGGTCGAGGGGCCGACGACTTGTTGCCTGACTTGTCAATGGCAGTGCCCATCAGGATGCCGCCAGCGCCACTGGTGCTGAGACTCATGGCCGCCGGCGTGAAGTATTCCGCCAGGCCGATCTTCTGTTCCTTCGTCGTCATGCTGAGCAGCCACATCAGCAGAAAGAACGCCATCATGGCGGTCACGAAGTCGGCGTAGGCGATCTTCCAGGCCCCGCCGTGGTGCCCATGAGCGGCCTTCTTGATCTTCTTGATGATGATCGGCTGGTCGGACTTGGCCATTGGGTCCCTGGGGGAGATTGGGTCAGATGTTGGTGGGCAGATCGGAGGTAGCCGCTTCCACTTCGGCGAAAGTCGGGCGGACGTCGCTCATCAGAGCCTTGCGGGCAAATTCCACCGCCATCACCGGCGGCTGGCCGCTGATATGCGAGAGGAGGCCCGCCTTGAGGGAGAGGTAGTACTTGGATTCCGCCTCGAAGGTACCCTTGAGCGACTGCGCCATCGGCCCGAAGAAGCCATAGGCGACAAAGACGCCGAAGAAGGTGCCGACGAGCGCGCCGGCGATCAGACCTCCCAGCACCTCCGGCGGCTCGGCGATCGATCCCATCGTCTTGATCACGCCGAGCACGGCGGCGACGATGCCGAGCGCCGGCGTTCCGTCGGCGATTCCCTGCATGGCCCCAACGATACGCTCTTGCTCCTGGTGGTGCGTCTCCAGTTCCTCGTCCATGAGAGCGTCTATCTCGTGGACGTTATCGGCGCCCAGCGTTAGCATGCGCATGTAGTCGCAGACGAACTCGACCGCATGATGGTTCGCCGCAAAAGTCGGGAAGGCATTGAAGAGCGTCGAATCGTGTGGATTTTCAATATGCTGCTCGAGCGCGAGCAGGCCCTTCTGCTTCACAAGCCTGTACAAGGAGAACTGCATCGCCAGCAGTTCGACATAGGCTTCCCGCTTGTACTTGGGGCCCTTCACGATCGTCCCGAACATGGCCGGCACAGCCTTGAGCACGGGCCCGCTGTTGCCGATGACAAAGGCACCGATCGCTGCGCCGAGGATGATCACATACTCCCACGGCTGCCAAAGCACACCGAGTTTGCCTCCCATGGCGGCATAGCCGCCGAAGACGCAGAGGATAACGATGATTGTGCCAACGATCAGCCGCATGGATCTGCCACCTTCGAGCCGCAGCAGGTCCAACCCCTGCGAAGCTATTCCTGCTCAGATCAAGTGAAGGATCGTGGTTAAGGCCAAGTTTACGCCGCGTTCAAAGGCCATGTGCACCCGCCCGGAAAAGCTCCGTCGAAGGACGCAACGTCTGCAAAGCAGGTCGCGACCGGGTGCGTGCCCGGAGTGAGCCCGGCATCCCGGTTCAGCCCTTCGCGTCAGGCCTGCCCGGCGACGCCTCAGATCACGGCTTCGATCAGGAACGGGCCGTTTTCAGCGAGGCCGGTGCGCAGGGCTGCGGTGAAGGCTTCGGCGCTGTCAGCGCGGATGCCGGGAACACCCATGCCCTTGGCCAGCGACACCCAATCCAGCGCCGGATTGTCGAGCGAGAGCATGTCCAGCGCCTTGCGGCCGGGATTGGAGGCTCCGACGGCCATCAGTTCGCCGGTCAGGATCGCGTAGCTGCGGTTGGCCCAGATGATCGTCAGGACGTTGGCGCGGACGCGGGCCTGGCTCCAGAGAGCCTGAAGCGTGTACATGGCGCTGCCATCGGCCTGCAGGTTGATGACCTTGCGGTCGGGCGCAGCCACGGCGGCCCCGAGCGCCATGGGTGGTCCGATGCCGATCGAACCGCCGGTGATCTGGAGCCAGTCATGCGGCGCGGCATTTTGCGTCATGGCACTGGAATAACGGCCGCTGGTGATTGATTCATCGACGATAATCGTGCCCTCCGGCATCATCGCCGCGACCGCAGCGGTGGCACTTTCCGCCGTCAGAGCGCCCCGCGGCAAGGGCGGCGGATCATAGGCCAGCCGTGGTGCGTCGGCGGCGCGGGCACCGACCGCCTCGGCGAGTTCGGCGAGGACAGCAAGGACATCATGGGTGCCATCGGCCAACGGGATGATCTCGGCATGATCGGGCGCGAGTCGGCTGGGCTTGCCCGGATAGCCGAAGAAGGCCACGGGATCGGGCGCGCCGACGAGCACGATGGAACGGTAGGGTGCCAGCGTCTCCAGCGAGACATCGAGCGGATAAGGCAGCCTCGGCAGGTTGACCCGCCCTGCCCCGCGCTCGACGCGCGACAGCGAGGTGCGGCCCATGATGCGGGCCCCCGTGCGGGCAGAGATGGCTCCGGCAAGCTCCAGCCCGGCGGCGCGGACGGCATCGGCCCCCAGGAAGATCAGCGTCTCCGCGCCCTTGCCAAGGGCGGCCACGGCGCGGGCCATCCGGGCAGCATCAGCGCTCTTGCGCGGTGGCGGCTCGGCGGCGACAACCGGCGCTGATCCCGGACCCCAGGCCGTGTCGGCGGGCAGGATCAGCGTGGCGATCTGGCCCGGCCCGGCAGGACAGGCCGTGCGGGCAGCGGTGATGGCGGCAGCGCCATCTGCCGCGATGCCGCGGCTGTCGCGCCCGGTGCGGACCCAGTGCGACATCGGACGGGCCACGCCTTCGGTGTCGGAGGTAAGCGGCGCGTCATAGGCCAGATGCTGGGTGGTGTGTTCGCCGACGACGTTGACGATCGGTGTGCCGGCCTTGCGCGCATTGTGCAGGTTGGCGAGGCCGTTGCCGAGGCCGGGGCCGAGATGCAGCAAGGTCAGGCCGGGCCGGCCCGTCATGCGGGCCCAGCCATCGGCAGCGCCGGTGGCCACGCCCTCGAAGAGGCACAGCACGCAACTCATGCCCTCAACCCGATCGAGGGCCGCGACGAAATGCATTTCCGATGTGCCAGGATTGGAGAAGCACACGTCCGCCCCGCCCGCGACAAGGGTCTCGACGAGGCTGGTCGCGCCGTTCTGCTCGGTCTGCTCGGTCATGACGGGGATGTCTCGCGGCGTGTTGACAGAGGGCCTGCGGCCAGGATGGCCTGCCGGCGGGCCAGGATCGGGGAATGGGCGGCGGCGGGTTCTGGCGCGCGCAGGGGAATCTGTTCGGCCAGATGGCAGGCGACCTGTGCACCATCAGGCATGATGCGCAAGGCCGGAGCCTCGTTCCGGCAGCGCTCCACAGCGTGGATGCAGCGCGGATGAAAGGCACAGCCTGTCGGCGGATTCAGCGGGCTTGGCGGGTCGCCCTGCAACAGCGTGCGCCCATGGCGCGGCAGGGTTGGATCAGGGCGCGGTGCAGCGGCCAGCAGCGCCTGAGTGTAAGGGTGGCGCGGGGTGGCATAGAGCGCGGACTTGGGCGCCAGTTCGACGATCTTGCCCAGATACATCACGGCAACCCGTGTCGCGATGTGCTTCACCACGGCAAGGTCGTGGGCAATGAACAGATAGGTCAGACCGAAACGAGCCTGAAGATCGGCCAGGAGGTTGACCACCTGCGCCTGGATCGAGACATCGAGCGCCGAGACGGGTTCATCGCAGACCACCAGCTCCGGATTGGTGGCGAGCGCGCGCGCCACACCGATGCGCTGGCGCTGGCCGCCGGAAAACTCGTGGGGAAAGCGTTCGCCATGGAACGGCTGGAGCCCGACGAGGCCGAGCAGTTCATGCACGCGCGCCTCCAGCGCTGCCCCGCTCGCCAGACCATGCAGGACAATGGGTTCGGCCAGGATGTCGAACACCGACATGCGCGGGTTGAGCGAGGCAAACGGGTCCTGGAAGATGAACTGCATGTGCCGGCGCATGCGGCGCAGATCCGCCACAGGCAGCGCCCGCAGATCGGTGTCACCCAGCTTGATGCCACCGCCAGTGGGCTCGATCAGACGCAGCGCCAGACGACCGAGCGTGGACTTGCCGCAGCCCGATTCCCCGACCAGCGCCAGCGTTTCGCCGCGCTGCAGGGTCAGCGACACACCGTCCACCGCCTTGACGATGCGCGGCGCGCCGAGGCCCAGAAAGCCTCCGCCAAGCACGAAATGGCGGCTGACATCGGTGAGCGTGAGGACGGGCGCTGCTGTCATGGCGCGGCAGTCTCGATCGGGGCCTTCCAGCAGGCGACATGATGACCGGGCTTGAGGGCGCGCAGCGGCGGCTCCTCGGCATGGCAGCGCCCGTCGGCCAGCGCACAGCGCGGCGCGAAGCGGCAACCGGCGGGCATCTGGTCCGGCGACGGCACCATGCCCTCGATGGTCGACAGGCGGGCGCGGTCCAGATCAAGCCGGGGAATCGAGGCCAGAAGCCCGAGCATGTAAGGATGCTGGGCGTCGGCGAACAGCGTCTTCACATCGGCCATCTCGACGATCTTGCCAGCATACATCACCGCGACGTCATCGGCCATTTCGGCAATGACGCCAAGATCGTGGGTGATCAGGATGATCGCCGTGCCGGTGCGTTCGCGCAGGTCGCGCATCAGGTCGAGGATCTGCGCCTGAATGGTGACATCCAGCGCCGTGGTTGGCTCATCCGCGATCAGCAGGTCCGGCTCGCAAGCCAGCGCCATGGCGATCATCACGCGCTGGCGCATGCCGCCAGACATCTCGTGCGGGAAGGCATCGACGCGGGTTTCGGGCGACGGGATTCGGACCAGCCGCAGCATCTCGATGGCGCGGGCGCGGGCCTCCGTGCGGCTCATGGCGCGATGCCGGCGCAGGCCTTCGACAATCTGCTCGCCGACGCGGTAGACCGGATTGAGCGAGGTCATCGGCTCCTGGAAGATCATCGACAGGGCAGCCCCCCGCAACTCTTCCATCTGGCTGCGCGACATTGCCAGCAAGTCCTTGCCCCGATAGAGGATTTCGCCACCGGCCCTGATGCCGGGCGGCTCCTGCACCAGGCCCATGATGGAGAGCGAGGTCACGCTCTTGCCGCATCCGGATTCGCCGACAATGCCGAGCGTGCGGTTGGCATGGACCACAAAGCTGACACCGTCGACAGCGCGATAGACGCCGCCTTCGGTCTGGAAATGCGTGCGCAGGTTGCGCACTTCCAGGATCGGCTGCCCATCGGTGGTCATGCGGCGCAAGTCCGGGCGCTGAGGTCGGCCAATCTCACGTCTTCGCCTTCGCGGGCGTGGCGGCCGGCTTGCCTGTTTTCACGGCCTTGGCCTTATCAATGGCCTTGTCTTTTGCCTTGGCCTTGACCTTGGGCGAAACGCGCACCGGCAGCATCAGTGGCGAGATCGTCAGGTGGTCACGCCCGGCCCAGTCGAGCGCTGCCACTTTCGGCTCCGCCCGGCGCTGCGCCGCTTCAAGATCGGCGGCGGCCTTCTCGTGGTCCATGGTCAGCACGCGGCCATTCTCGACGACCGTCTTGCCATCGACGATCACGGTCTTCACGGCGCGGTCGGCAGCGGCATAGATCAGGCTGCGCATCGGGTCGCGCACGGGCCGCATATTGGGATGCGTGACATCGACGAGCACGATGTCGGCCTTCGCGCCCACACTGAGACGGCCGATATCGGAGCGGCCGAGTGCGTGGGCTCCGCCAAGGGTTGCCGCCTCGAACACGTCCGCCGTGCGCAGGTCGTAGACATCTTCCGCCATCAGGCGCGCGGTGATGGCGACGGCCCGCATCTCTTCCAGCATGTTGTGCGGATAGGTGTCGGTGCCGATGCCCATGGCGACGCCGGCGGCGACATAGCGCCCGAAGGTCTGCAGGGCGATGCCGCGCCGGTGGAACACTACAGGGCAATGGGCGACCGTGGTGCCGGTCTCGGCCAGCGTCTCCAGATCACCAGTGGCGGGCCAGTGCGCCGAGGTGTGGCTGTCAAGAAAGATGCCGTGGCCGATGATCGAGCGCGGCGACAGGACACCGAGCGACAGAAGCCATTCCACTGGCGTCATGCCATGGCGGCGGGTGATCTCGTGGAATTCGACCACGGACTGGGCCGCATGGATCTGGAACGGCAGACGCCGACGCTTGGCTTCGGCGAAGCTGTCCTTGATCAGCTCGGGCGTGCAGGTATCGATCTGCGAGGGAGAGACCATGCCGCTAAGCCGGCGCGAGGGGTGTTTGGCGGCCTTGTCGAGCAGGGCCATCGCCTCGGCCATGGCTTTTTCGCCAGCCTTTGCATCGAACTCGTATTCGGTGACATGGCCATTGCGGGTGAACCAGCGGGCCGAGCGATACATCGGCGCGACCACGCCGCGCAGGCCAGAGGCGGCGAAATGATCGAGCCAGCCATCCCATGCCACCGACAGATCGACCAGCGTGGTGACGCCCGAAAGCAGCAACTCGGAATAGCAGACCGTGGCGCAGGCCGGCACGCCATCCGCATCGCAGCGGAACAGCGGCATGAATTCGTAGAGCGATGAGCCATAGAGTTTCGGCGAGCCCAGTTCGTCGTTCCAGCCCTTGGTCATCGCCTCCGAGGACGGGTGCGAATGGATGTTGACGAGGCCGGGCATGACCATGCGCCCTGCCCCGTCAATCACCTTGGCAGCCTCACCTTCGTAAGGGCCACCGACATGGATCAGCTTGTTGCCGTCAAAGGCGACATCGCCGCCGCGCAAATAGACATGACCGCCGGTTGCCTCGTCGAAAGCGACGATCCAGTCGGCATTCCTGATCACGGTGATCGGCATGGGTTGGTCCTCTTCCAGTCCAAATCTTCATACGCAGTGTCATGGCCGCCCTTTTGGCGGCCATATCGGTGTGAAGTGCGCTGCCCATGTTGCCGAGATCACCGGCACGAGGCCGGTGATGACATTGCAAAACAGCGAGGTTGCGACCTCAGCGCACGAACTTCAGGTCGAGGCCCTTGTAGAGGCCCGAGCCGTAGATGTTATGTGCCTTGAACGGGGCGAGCCGGTTCGACATCGCGATCTTCATCGGCTCGTGATAGAGCGGAATCCAGACAGCGGCATCGTGGACCTGGCGGATCACCTCGGCAAAGCCGCCCGAGCGGGTGGCATCGTCGACGGCGGTGGAGGCCCGCACCAGCGCCTTGTCGGTGTCCTCGTTCTTCCAGTTCATGCGGTTCGGCGTGGGCGTGTTCTGCGAGCGGAAATAGAGGTTCAGCGCCTCGCCCGCCGTGACATACGGGAAGCTCATGCCGAACATGTCGAATTCCTGCGTGGCGAGCTTGCCCCAGGCGACGGTGGCATCGAAGAGCTGCACGCGCATGTCGACGCCGACCTTGCGCAGGTCGCCCTGCACCGATTCCATCAGTTTCTGCCAGGTCGAGCCGGCAAAGCCATAGACCAGCGGCGAGAGCTTCGCGCCGTTCTTGGTGCGGAAGCCATCGGCACCTTTCACCCAGCCGGCCTGATCCAGCAGCTTGTTGGCTTCAGCCACGTTGGTCTTGAGCAGCTTGCCGTCATAGCTCTTGTCCCAGTCGCGGGCGAGCTGGCTGACATACGAATAGGCCGGCTCGGTCTCGCCGAAATTGATGTCCTTGGAGATCGAGTCCTGATCGACCGCCATCACCAGCGCGCGCCGCACCAGCGGATCGTCAACGCCGGCCTTGTCGATCTTGAAGCCGATGAAATAGGTCCAGAAGGCTTCCTTGGTCTCAAGCACGCGCAGGTTGCGGTTGGCGCGGATCTGGGCAAGGCCGGAATAGGGCACGTATTGCGTGATCTGGGACTGCCCGGTCATGACAGCGGCCAGACGCGTGGTCTCTTCCGGCACGATGCGCCAGACGATTTCCTCGATGTGTGCGGGGCCGGTGTTCTCGGAGATCGGCGGGCCCCACTTGTAGGCCGCGTTGCGCTTGAGGCGCATGTCGTTGCGCGGACGCCAATCCGCCCAGCAGTAAGGACCGGTGCCGTTGAAGCCCTTGACGCCGAAATCGGCCCCCAGCGCCTCGACATTGGCCTTGTCGATGATGATGCCGAAGCTCTGTGCCAACTGGTAGAGCAGCTCCGAATACGGAGCCTTCAGGCGGTATTCGACAGTGGTGTCATCGATGGCGATGACATCGTCGACCGGGCCGGCGCGCCAGACCACGGGCGAGCGGGTGGCCGGGTCAATCCAGCGCTTGATCGAATAGACCACGTCGGCTGCGGTCATCTTCTTGCCATCACAGAAGGTGACATCGTTGCGCAGCTTGAAGGTGTAGGTCTTGCCATCGGGTGAAATGGTCCAGCTCGTGGCAAGGCCCGGCCTGATGGTGTTCATGTCGAAATCGAGCGAAACCAGCGTGTCGCCGAGCATGAACAGCACCTCGGTGCCGGCCCGCGCGGTGGAGCGATGCGGGTCGTAGCGATCGGAATCGACCTCGCGCACGATCGTGACGCTGCTTGGCGTCTGGGCCCCTGCCCCGGCGGGCAGGAAGGTGCCCAAAGCGGCCAGAGCCGCCGCTGCGGCAAGCCGCGTGGTCCATCGGTTCGTCATCATGACTTGTCTCCCCTTGGTGGTTGCTGACACTCGGAAACTCGGGCCGACCGACGAAACCATCGGCCGGCATTTGCACTTCTGGCTGAACTGGCAAGACCCATGCCGCCCTCACAGTTTCCGCAGGCGCGGATCGAGCAGATCGCGCAGGGCGTCGCCCAGGATGTTGGCGCACAGCACGATCACCACGATGGCGAGGCTCGGGATGGTGGCGATGTGCGGCGCGATGAACAGTTCGTTCCGGCCTGACGACGCCATCATGCCGAGTTCCGCCGCCGGGGGCTGCGCGCCAAGCCCGAGAAACGACAGAATCGCACCGAGCAGGATCGACTGGGCAAAGCGCAGCGTCAGATAGACGAACACCGACGAAATGCAGTTCAGCGCCAGATAGCGCCAGATCAGGGTATGGTCCGGCAGGCCGATCGAGCGGCCCGCTTCCATGAAGTCCTGCGCCATCACCACCAGCGCCGCGCCGCGCGTGACACGGGCCACGGTCGGCACGGTGGCGACGACCAGCGCCGCGATGATGGCCGGCAGGCCCGAGCCTATCACCGCCGCCAGCGCCAGCCCGAGCAGGATGGCGGGGATCGACAGCAGCACATCGTTGATGCGCATCAGCAGGCCGTCGAGCCGGCGATAGAAGGCAGCGATGAAGCCGATCAGCATGCCGATCGCGCCGCCGATGGCTGTTGCCGTGATGCCCACCATCAAGGTCGCACGCGTGCCGTAGAGCAGGCGCGAGAGCATGCAGCGCCCGAGACTGTCGGTGCCCAGAAGATAGGTCCAGGTGCCGCGCGCCTCCCAGACCGGCGGCAGCATGCGGCGGCGCGTGGTCAGATAAGGATCATGCGGGGCAATCCATGGCGCGAGCAGCGCCGCCAGCACGATGGCCAGCAGCACCAGCCCCGCGGCCAGCGCCAGCCGGTCGCGCGCCAGCCGGCGCAGCATGCCTGGCCGCGGGCGGCGCTGCGAGACCTGCAAGGCGGGAGCCAGCGCGGTGTCGCTCATGCGGCCTTCACCCTTGGATCGAGCGCTGCATACATCAGGTCCACGGCAAGGTTGATGACAATGAAGCACAGCGCCAGCACAAGGATGGCACCCTGTGCCAACGGCAGATCACGGGAAAGGATCGCGCCGACGGCCATGCGGCCCACACCGGGCCATGAGAAGATTGTCTCGGTGACGACCGCGCCGCCGAGCAGGAAGCCGGCTTGCAGGCCGATCAGCGTCACCACCGGGATCAGCGCATTGCGCAGCACATGGCGCAGCACGACGGTGCGCTCCTTGAGCCCCTTTGCGCGCGCGGTGCGGACATGGTCGGCATTCATCACCTCCAGCGCCGAGGTGCGCGTCATCCGCGCCACCGGGCCGATGAAGCTCAGACCCAGCGTCAGTGCCGGCAGGACGAGGCTCGCCAGCCCCTCCAGCGTCCAGATCGGACCGGAGCGCCCAAGGAAGGGAAAGAGTTGCCAGTGATAGCCCAGCCAGATCATCAGGATCAAGGCGAAGAAGAACACCGGTGTCGAGACGCCGATGACCGAGAAGGCGATCACGGCCCGATCAATCCAGCGACCCCGGTTCATGGCCGCGACCGCGCCCAGCGCGATGCCGGCGGGGATGGCCCAGATCAGGCAGGCAATAACCAGTTCCGCCGTGGGCCAGAGCGCCTGCGCCAGTTCGCTGGCCACCGCCGTGTTGTTGATCATCGAATAGCCGAGATCGCCTTGCAGCACGCGGCCGAGATAAAGCAGGAATTGCACCACCAGCGGCCTGTCGAGCCCCAGATCGCCCCTGATCTGATCGACCACATCCTGTGTTGCGGTGGGCCCGGCAATGACGCGGGCGACATCGCCCGGAACCAGTTGCAGCAAGAGAAAGCCGAGCAGAAGCACACCGAGCAGCACCGGCACCGACATGAGCATGCGCTGGGCCAGGTGCTTCAGCATGGCGCGCTCAATGCCATTGCCCCAGGCGGTCGTGCACAGGCTGGCCGCCGAGCAAGGTCAGATCGCAGGAGGTGTCGTCGCGCACCTCTTCGGGGCTGGCGCTGAACAGGTCGCGGGAGAACACCGCAATATCCGCCGCCATGCCCGGCACCAGCGTGCCGCGATGGTGCTCGGCCTTGTTCACATAGGCCCCAAAAGCTGTGAAAGCCTGCAAGGCCTGGGTCATGGTCACCGCCTCGCTGCCGCCGATGACCGTGCCGCGCGAGGTCTTGCGGGTCAGCATCGTGTAGAAGTTCGGAAACGGATTGGCGTCGCAGACCGGCGCGTCGGACGAGGCGGCGGGCTGGAAGCCGCGCTCGATCCAGGTGCGCAGCGGGTAACTCTCGGCGGAACGCTTCTCGCCAAGCACAGACACATACAGATCGCCGAAATCATGGATGAAGACCGGCTGCGGCACGGGCTCGATGCCGGCCTTGCGCATGCGGCGCATCTGGTCGTCGGAGTTGAAGCCGCAATGCTCGATGCGGTGGCGGCGATCGGGATCGGGGTGGCGGGCCAGCGCCTTTTCCATGGCAACAAGCGTCTGCTCGATGGCCGCATCGCCGATGGCATGGACCGCCAGCTGATAACCCCTGGCGTGATAGTCGAGCGTGAGCGCGTCCATCTCGCTGTCCTTGAGCAGAAACAGGCCCTTGGTCTCGGGATCGCCGATATAGGGCGCGAACATCGCTGCTGTCTTGCCGCCGGCGGACCCGTCGGTGAAGATCTTGACCGGTCCCACTTTCAGGTGCTCGTCGCCATAGCCGGTGACAAGACCCTCGGCATGGCAGCGCTCGACAATGCCGCCGGGGCCACCCAGCAGGCACTGGTTGGTGCGGATCGGCATCCGGCCCGAGACCACGGCGCTGCGATAGGCGACGATCTCGGAATAGCCGGCGCGCATGCCGACCGCCGCATCCATGCAGCTGGTGATGCCAAAGCGGTTGCAATAGCGCGCGGCGCGCTCGATCGCGGCCACCAGCATCTCGTGGGTGGGCGCGGGCAGCACTTTCTTAATGGGGTCGCGACCGGTTTCCGCCAGAAGGCCGGTCAGCCGGCCCTGTACCTGCTCGATGGCGCCGCCCTGCGGGACTGGCGTCGCGGTGTCGACCCCGGCCAATTCAAGCGCCTTCGAATTGACGATGGAGATGTGGCCGCAGGCCCTGACCAGATAGACAGGATTGTTCGGCGCAACGGCATCAAGCTCGGACCGATCCGGATGGCGCTTCACGTCCAGCTCGAACTGGTCATAGCCGCGCGCCATCACCCACTCGCCGGGCTGAAGGGTATCGACCTTGGCCTTGATCGCGGCAAGAAGCTCGTCAAGCGTGCGGGCGAAGCGCGGGCGCACATCGACATCGGCCATCATCAGGCCGAGCGGCAACAGGTGAAGGTGCGCTTCATAAAGGCCGGGCGTCGCGAGCCTGCCGGCCAGATCGATGATGCGCGTGTTCGGGCCGCGCAACCCGTCGATCTCGGCGGACGAGCCGGTGGCCAGCACCTGTCCGTTCCACAGCGCCACAGCCTCGGCCAGCGCCTGCCCTGCTGCGACAAAGACCTTGCCGCCGGTCAGGATCGTGTCGGCCTTCGGCATCAGCATCGCTATTCCCCGTTCGTGCCGCCAGACTCTTGCGGCCTGGCTGATGCGGCATCACACACCCGATCCCGGCAATGCACAAGTTGCGCCATGTGCATGCACCCCTGCATTGTCCGGACATCTTGCTCCGCCCGCCTGCCAAGAGCAAGGCGGGTTTGAGGCGGCTCTTGCCAGCGCGGCGCGGCCCTGCAATTCATGGGGCATGAATGTGCAAGCCAAGATTTCCCGGCAGGTGTCGGTGTGCCCGCATGATTGCCCATCGGCGTGTTCACTCGATGTGGAGGTGCTGGACGGGCGCAGCATCGGGCGTGTGCGCGGCCACAAGGAGCAGAGCTACACCGATGGCGTTATCTGCGCCAAGGTGGCGCGCTATGCCGAACGCATCCACCATCCTGACAGGGTGCTCTACCCGATGAAGCGCAGCGGGCCGAAAGGCTCGGGCCAGTTCAGCCGGATTTCATGGGACGAGGCGCTGGACCTGACCGCCAGCGCTTTTCTTGCCGCCGAGGCGGCGCATGGCCCCGAAAGCGTGTGGCCCTACTACTATGCCGGCACGATGGGGCTGGTGATGCGCGACGGCATCCACCGGCTGCGCCATGCCAAGCGCTATTCCGGCCAGTATTCCACCATCTGCACCAACATGGCCTGGACCGGGTTCATTGCCGGCACCGGCAAGCTGGCGGGCGTGGATCCGCGCGAGATGTCGAAAGCCGGCTGCGTGGTGATCTGGGGCACGAACGCGGTGCACACGCAGGTCAATGTCATGCACCACGCCATCAAGGCCCGGAAGGAGAACGGCGCGAAGATCGTTGCGATCGACATCTACCGCAATGCCACCGTCGAACAGGCCGATCTCGGGCTGGTGCTCAGGCCGGGCACCGATGGCGCGCTGGCGTGTGCGGTGATGCATGTGCTGTTTCGCAACGGGCTGGCGGACCGGGCATATCTGGCCGCCTTCACCGATGCGCCGGCGGAGCTTGAGGCCCATGTGAAGGGCCGTGACCCGGCCTGGGCCAGCGCCATCACCGGCCTGACGGAAGCCGAGATCGAGGCGTTCGCGCATCTGGTCGGCAGCGTGAAGAACAGCTTCTTCCGGCTTGGCTACGGCTTTGCCCGGCAGCGCAACGGCGTCGTCAACATGCACGCGGCCCTGTGCATTCCGGCCGTTACCGGAGCCTGGCAGCACGAAGGCGGCGGCGCGTTCCACAACAACGGCGCGATCTATGGCTGGGACAAGTCGCTGATCGAGGGAACGGATCTGCTCGACCCCACGGTACGCAACCTCGACCAGTCGCAGATCGGGCGCGTTCTGACCGGCGATGCCGACGCGCTGCGGCATGGCCCACCCGTCACGGCCCTGCTGATCCAGAACACCAACCCGGTGTCGGTCGCGCCGGAGCAGAGGCTGGTGAAGAATGGGTTCGCACGCGAGGACCTGTTCACCTGCGTGCACGAGCAGTTCATGACCGAGACCGCGCTGATGGCCGACATCGTGCTGCCGGCGACAATGTTCATGGAGCATGACGATCTGTATCAGGGCGGCGGGCACCAGCATGTGATGCTGGGCGCCAAGCTCGTCGACCCGCCGGGCGAGTGCCGCAGCAACCACGAGGTCATCACGGCCCTTGCTGCGCGTCTCGGCGCCGATCACCGCGGCTTCGGGATGTCTCCGCGCGCCATCATCGACTGGACCTTGCAGGCCTCAGGGCATGGCACACTGGCTGAGCTGGAAGCGGCGCGCTGGCTCGACGTTCAACCCTCCTTCCGCAGCGCGCACTATGTCGATGGTTTCGCCTGGCCTGATGGCAAATTCCGCTTCAAGCCGGATTGGCCGACCGTGCCCTACAAGCATGATGGCCCAATGGGACCGTGGCAGCAGATGCCGGCCCTGCCGGATCACTGGGAGGTGATCGAGGAGGCTGACGAGGCCCATCCGTTCCGGCTCGCCACCAGCCCGGCGCGGAACTTCCTCAACTCGACCTTCACCGAGACCCCGACCTCGGATGCCCGCGAGGGCGGACCGCAATTGCTGATCCATCCGGACGATGCGGCTGGGCTGGGCCTTGGCGAAGGCACGCCGGTGATGATTGGCAACGGGCGCGGGGAGGTCATGCTCCGGGTGCGGCTGTTCGGAGGCGTGCAGCGCGGCGTTGTGATCGCCGAGTCGATCCACCCGAACGCGGCCCATGCCACCGGCGAGGGCATCAACACCCTGACCGGAGCGGATGCGGTCGCGCCGTTTGGCGGCGCAGCCTTCCATGACAACAAGGTCTGGGTAAGGGCAGCCTGATCGCGCTCAGGCTGGAGCGATAAACGGCTGCTGGATCTGACGAAACACGGCCATGTCCTCTAACCGGGCGGCATGTTCTGCCAGAGAAGGTCGGTCTGCTGCATCGAACAGGCCGGGGTGCGCCTCCTTGATGAAGCGGATCATGCAAGCTGAGGCGATATCGGCATGCCCTGGTCGATCTCCAAACCACCACCCGCCATACATGCTCCGGCATTTTGCTTCGAGCGCGTCCAGCGCGCCCATGATCTGCCCCCGGCGCCGCGCCACAAAACTGTCGGATACTTCGGCATGCATGCGCAGTTCATAGAACAACCCCACCGCAAGATCGCCCAGCCCCGTCGCCAGGGTCGCAATCCTCAGCGCACGATGCCGCGCAGGTTCGGTTCGTGGAAACAACGCCACTTCCGGCGCAACCAGACCGTCGAGATGGTCAAGAATGATGTGGCTGTCGCTCAAGGCTGCGCCGTCGCTCAGGACCAATGTCGGTACGCGCAAAAGTGGATTGATCGGACGCAGCAAATCCTGATCGCGGAACACCGACCACGGTCGATGCTCGAAAGCGATGCCGTACAGCACCAGCGCGATGCCGACGCGGCGTACGAACGGTGAATCGTATTGGCCAATCAGGATCATCGGGGCAGCTTGAGCTTCAAACTCCGAGCGTTTCAGTCCCGATCTATTTGCTCATTTAACCTGCGTTCTGGACAGCCAGCTTGAACTCGCGGCGGCGAGAGCCCGGAGGACGGGGCTCGGCACAGCTCAGATACATGTGGCCCATGGTGCTGAGGATCAGCGCGAACATGGTCAGGTCTACCAGATCCAGACTGCGGAACTGCAGGATGGCAAAGCTGAAGCCGATGCCGATCAGCGCAAACAGCAGGCCGAACTCGCGCATCTGCCGCTGCCCCTCCATCGCCCCGATGGCGCGGACCATGTAGTCGCGGGCGAGATCGGAGTTCCAGTCCTTCTCGGCGTCGTGCGCATAGCGCTTCAGCAGACGGCCATAGGCCGCGACGGTGATGACGCCGAACAGCAAGGTGATCGCGACAATGACCGGTCCACGCAGCAACGCAGCTGCCACCACAGCCAGCACGGTCGCGACAATGGTCGCGGTCGCCACATGCCTGAGGATGACGGGCATGGTCAGGCCCATGTCTTCCTGAAGGCGGCGCGCAAACCGGTTCGTCAGGGAAAGGCAAGCATCGTCGATTCGTGCAAACACCGGTGATTCTCCCGCAAGCGAAACCCGATCTGTCGGCATACTCGGCTGGAAAGCAGCCAAGAACCGATGATTAAGGCTTTCTTTACCATAGCCGGACGGCAGGACGGTTCAAGCTCCGGGCGGGCTCCGGGGCACCTCATCTGCCAACGCGGTTAACGGCGCAGCTCGCGTGTCAAATCACACGTGATCGACGGTGGTTGACTTGACGCCGGGGCGCACGTTTGCGACGGAACGTCGTCTCAACGAATTCGACAACAGGATGATGGAAATGCGGCTGATGACTTTTGCTCTCGCCGGTGCGCTGGCGCTGGCCCCGATGGCGGCGTTCGCAGCCGCTGGCCCGGCTCCCCTGCCCCAGCCAGACCCCAAGACCAAGAACATGTCGCGCTACCAGATCCAGCTCCGCGCCTTTGATGCCTGCCTGATCAGCCAGTCACGCTTGCAGCAGACCACGCGCGAAGCCGTGAATTCGGCCTGCAACTGCTATGCCACCGCCACCGTCAAGGCGATGACCAATGCCGAGGTGCAGGCGTTCCGCGACACCAGCGTGTTCAACGACACGACGCGTGAAAAAGCGCTTGCCCAGATCGACCGCTGCAAGCTCGTCCGCCCGGTCTGAAATGCCGGTCTGATTCACGGGCCTGATCATCCAGCCTGCCGGATCGCCCTGGCGAGGGCGCCCGGATATAGCGCATGCTCGGCGGCCAGCACACGCGCCGCGAGCATGGCGGCGTCATCGCCCGGCAGGATCGGCACCCGTGCCTGCTCGATGATTTCGCCGGCATCCAGCTCCGGCACAACCCAGTGCACCGTGCAGCCATGCTCCGCGTCGCCGGCTGCCAGCGCGCGGGCGTGGGTGTCGAGGCCACGGTAAAGCGGCAGCAGCGACGGGTGGACATTGACCATCCGCCCCTGCCAGCGCCCGACAAAACCATCGGCCAGCACGCGCATGAAACCGGCAAGGGCGATGAACTCGGTTCCATGCGCCTGCAAAACCGCGTCGAGCGCCTGCTCAAAGGCGGCGCGGTCCTTGCCGAAGGGCCGGTGATCGACCGCCGCGACCGGCACGCCGAGCGCTGCGGCGCGGGCGAGACCCGCAGCGTCCGGATTGTTGGACAGCACGAGGCACGGGCGGGCGGGATAGGACGGGTCCCGGGCGGCCTCCAGCAGGGCCAGCATGTTGGAGCCGCCGCCGGATATCAGGATGGCCGTCCGCCTTGTCGTCACAGCGCCAGCCTGCCTTCAGTCATGACACGTTCGCCGCCTTCGTGATGGATGATCTCGCCGAAGCGGAAGGCCACTGTCTGCATTGACCCCAGTGCCGCCATGACCGTGTCGGCGTCGGCGGCGTCAACGACAGCAATCATGCCGACGCCACAGTTGAAGGTGCGCAGCATCTCGTGCTCGGCGATGCCGCCGGTCCGGGCAAGCCAGCCGAAGATCGGCGGAACCTCGACCGTGGCCAGATCGAGGCGGGCACCGAGCCCTTCGGGCAGCACGCGCGGGATGTTGTCCGGAAAGCCCCCGCCGGTGATGTGGGCCAGCGCCTTGATCGCGCCCGTGGTCCTGATGGCGTGGAGCAGCGCCTTCACGTAGATGCGGGTCGGCGCCAGGAACGCGGCTTCCATGGCCAGACCGGGGGCGAACGGCGCTTCGTCACGCCAGCCCAGCCCGGACATCGCCACGACCTTGCGCGCGAGCGAGTAGCCGTTGGAATGCAGGCCCGTTGACGGCAGGCCGAGGATCACATCGCCGGCCTTCAGCCCAGGCTTCGGCAGCAGCATGCCGCGCTCGGCAGCACCCACCGCGAAACCGGCAAGATCATAATCGTCCTCGGCATACAGGCCCGGCATCTCCGCCGTCTCGCCGCCGATCAGCGCACAACCGGCAAGGCGGCAGCCATCGGCGATGCCCCTGACGATGGCGATGCCCGTCTGGGGCGTAAGCTTGCCGGTGGCGAAATAGTCGAGGAAGAACAGCGGCTCGGCCCCCTGGACAACGATGTCGTTGACGCACATCGCCACCAGATCGATGCCGATCGTGCTGTGCATGCCGGTTTCGATGGCGATCTTGACCTTGGTGCCGACACCGTCATTGGCGGCCACGAGGATCGGATCAACGAACCCGGCAGCCTTCAGGTCGAACAGACCGCCGAAGCCGCCGATCTCGGAATCCGCGCCGGCGCGCCGCGTGGCCCGCACCAGCGGCTTGATGGCCTCGACCATGGCATTGCCGGCGTCGATATCCACACCGGCCTGTGCATAGGTCAGTCCATTGGCATCAGGCTTTGACATTGGCACGGAACCTTGTTCATTCAGGCGGGAAAGACCCTGAAGATCGATAGAAATCCTCGCTTCGGCCTGCAAGCGCGAATGCTCTCGTCAGGCCAGATTTCGGTGGCTATCCTCATGACCCGCAACACGGGCTGGAAACGCGCAGCATGACCATCCCGAACTTCATCACCATCGGCAGGCTGCTGCTTGTGCCGGCGGTGATCATGATGATCGTGCAGCGCAACTGGCAGGCCGCCTTCGGGCTTTTCGTGCTGGCCGGCGTGTCGGACGCCATCGACGGCTTCATCGCGCGCCGCTTCGACATGCGCAGCGAACTCGGCGCCTATCTCGACCCGATCGCGGACAAGGCGCTGCTGGTCTCGATCTACATGGCGCTGGCGATCGTTGGCATTATCCCGGCGTGGGTCGCCATCCTCGTCGTCTCGCGCGACATCATGATCGTCTCGGGGGTGATCCTGTCATGGCTTCTCGACAACCCGCTGGAGATGCGGCCCTTCCTGGTCAGCAAGCTCAACACGTTCGCCCAGATCGCGTTTGCGGCCGGCCTGCTGGCGGCCAAGGCCTTCGATGTCTCGCTGGGTTTCTGGTTCGAGTGGTCGATGTGGTCCATCGCCGCGTTGACGCTGGCCTCGGCAGCGGCCTATCTGGCCTTCTGGCTCCAGCACATGGCAGGTTGATCCGATGACATTGCAGAAGCAGCTCGGGTTCTGGCTGGCGGCCTTCCTTGTCGTGGTGCTGCTGATCTACGTGCTGGCCGATGTGCTGCTGCCCTTCGTGGCCGGGCTGGCGCTGGCCTACCTGCTTGATCCGCTGGCCAGCCGTCTAGAGCGCATGGGTTTGAGCCGGCTGGTGGCCACCATCGGCATCCTGTCGATGTTCGTTCTGCTGTTCGTGCTGGCGCTGGTGCTGCTGGCCCCTGTTCTCGTCCAGCAACTCGGTGCCTTCATGGCGCGGGTGCCGCAATACCTGACCCAGCTTCAGGCCATCATCAGCGAGCGAGGTGCCCCTCTCCTCGAACGGCTCGGCATGGGCTCGGTCGCCGGCGCCGGCCTTCAGGACGCGCAGAAGCTGTTCGGCGATTTCGCCGGGCAGGCCGCAGCCTGGGCCACGCGGGTTGGCACGTCGGCGCTGGCCGGCGGGCAGGCGATCGCGGGCATCATCTCGCTGCTGGTGATCACACCGGTGGTGGCCTTCTATCTGCTGATCGACTGGAACCGGATGATCAGCACGCTCGATGGTTGGCTGCCGCGGAGCCAGCGCGATACCATCCGCACACTTGCCACGCAGATGGATGCGGCCATTGCCGGCTTCCTGCGCGGCCAGTCGATGGTCTGCCTGCTGCTCGGCAGCTACTATGCCGTCGGTCTATGGGCCATGGGCCTCAACTTCGGCGTGCTGATCGGTCTGGTCTCGGGCTTTCTCAGCTTCATCCCCTATATCGGCTCGATCACCGGGCTCTTGCTGGCGGTCGGGGTCGCGACCGTGCAGTTCTGGCCGGACTGGACGATGCCGCTGATCGCTTTTGCGATCTTCGCCTCGGGCCAGTTCATCGAGGGCAATGTGCTCTCGCCGAAGCTGGTCGGCGAGGCCGTGGGGCTGCATCCGGTCTGGCTGATGTTCGCGCTGGTGGCCTTCGGCTCGCTGTTCGGCTTCCTCGGCCTGCTGCTGGCGGTGCCGCTTGCCGCGATCATGGGCGTGCTCAGCCGGTTCGCTCTGGGCCAGTATCTCGCCAGTCCGCTCTACAGCGGCAGGGCCGGCCGCAAGACAGCCGACATCGGGGGCGAGAATGGCTGAGCTGTGGCCCGCACACCGCAACGCGGTCCGGGCGCGGCCTGCGCAACTGGCGCTCGATCTGGCTGGCGAGCCGAGCTACGGGGCGGAGGATTTCCTGATCGGTCCGTCCAACGAGGATGCCTACACGCTGATCGAAAGCTGGCCGGGCTGGGCCGATCCGGCGCTGGTGCTGATCGGGCCGGAAGGTTCCGGCAAGACACATCTGGCTGCCATCTGGGCCACCCGCTCGCATGCCTGGCGCGTGCCGGCCAGTGCCGTGACCGCGCAACGCGTGCCGGAACTCAGCTCCGGCGGGGCCCTGGTGATCGAGGATTGCGAGCGCGGACCGCATGACGAGGCGGCGCTGTTTCATCTCTTGAACCTGATGCGAGCCCGGGCGGGCGGTGTGATCCTGACCGCAAGGACTGCGCCCGATGCCTGGGGCCTACACACGCCGGACCTGATCTCGCGGCTGCGACTTGCGCCATCAGTGCGCATCCAGCCGCCGGATGACGCCCTGCTCAAGGCCGTCCTGGTCAAGCTTTTCCTCGACAGGCAACTGATCGTCGACACCGGCGTGATCGACGCGGTGGCGCTGCGCATTCCGCGCTCTTTCGCCCAGGCACGGGCGGTGGTACATGCCATCGACCGGGCCTCGCTCGAGCGCGGCCGCCGTGTCACGCGGGCCTTCGCCTCAGAATATGCCGACCAGCTTGCGGCAGCGGAGTGACAGGGGCCATGTCGTCAGATCGTCACACCCGTGTAGCAAAGGGATCGGCACCTGCAAGAGAACGCGGCAAGGGGCAGCACGTGAGCACCAAGGACGAGGCCGGCACGGCAGAGGCCAGCAAGCTGAACCCGACGAATGAATCCGTCCCCCAGCCGACCGCTCCTGCTGCCGATGGCAAGCCGGACAAATCCGCTCCAAAGCCGGCATGGGCGGGCGATCCAAAACGTTTCATGAACCGTGAGCTGTCCTGGCTCCAGTTCAACCGCCGGGTGATGGAGGAAGCCTCCAACCGCAACCATCCCCTGCTGGAGCAACTGCGGTTCCTGTCGATTTCGGCGAGCAACCTCGACGAGTTCTTCATGGTGCGCGTCTCCGGCCTGATCGAGCAGCTCAAGGCCGGCATCACGACGCCGAGCGAGGACGGGCTGAGCCCCGCCGAGCAGCTCGAAAAACTGGCCGACGCGGTGGCGTCCCTGACAGGCGACCAGCAGCGGCGCTGGAACGAACTGAGGCGCGATCTGGCCGATGCCGGGATCATCATCATCGAGCCCAAGGGCGTGACCCGGCAGGACATGATGTGGCTGGAAGACCATTTCCTGAACTACATCTTCCCGGTCCTGACGCCGCTGGCCATCGATCCGGCCCATCCGTTCCCGTTCATCCCCAACCTTGGTTTCACGATTGCGCTCGAGCTGGCGCGGGCCAGCGACGGACGCGATCTCAAGGCGCTGATCCGGATCCCGTCGCGGTTCGACCGGTTCATCGAGTTGCCCGATGTGGCGCGCAGCGGCACCAACCGCTTCATCACGCTCGAACACACGATCGAGCTGTTCGTGGGCAAGCTGTTTCCGGGCTACCAGGTGCGCGGCCAGGGCTCGTTCCGCGTGGTGCGCGACACCGACCTCGACATCGAGGAGGAGGCGGAGGACCTCGTCCGCATGTTCGAGAACATGATCAAGCAGCGGCGGCGCGGCGTGGTCATCCGGCTTGAGGTCGAGGCCTCGATGCCCGAACGCCTGCGCTCGATGATCGTGCGTGAACTCAAGGTCGAGCCGCCCGAAGTGGTGGCCATCGAGGGCATGGTCGGCCTCAACGATTTGTCCCAACTGGTCGGCGCCGACCGCCCTGCCCTCAAGTTCAAGCGCTACGAGGCACGCTTTCCGGAGCGCATCCGCGACCATGGCGGCGACTGCTTCGCTGCGATCCGCCGCAAGGACATCGTGGTGCATCACCCATACGAATCGTTCGATGTGGTGGTGCAGTATCTCCAGCAAGCCGCACGCGACCCCAACGTGGTGGCGATCAAGCAGACGCTGTACCGCACCTCATCGGACTCACCCATCGTCAAGGCGCTCGCGGAAGCGGCCGAAGCGGGCAAATCGGTCACGGCGCTGGTCGAGCTGAAGGCGCGCTTCGACGAGGAGGCCAACATCCGCTGGGCGCGCGACCTTGAACGCGCCGGGGTGCAGGTCGTCTATGGCTTTCTGGAACTCAAGACCCACGCCAAGCTGTCGCTGGTGGTCCGGCGCGAGGGCGCGCAACTCGTCACCTATTGCCATGTCGGCACCGGCAATTATCACCCGATCACGGCAAGGGTCTACACCGACGTCTCGTTCTTCACCGCCGATCCGGTGATCGGGCGTGACGTGGCCCGCATCTTCAACTTCATCTCCGGTTATGCCGAGCCGCAGGAACTGGAGGTCATGGCTGTCTCGCCGATGACCGCGAAAAAGCGCCTGCTGACCCATATCCACGAGGAAATCGCCCATGCGAAGGCCGGGCGGCCGGCAGCAATCTGGGGCAAGTGCAACAGCCTCGTCGACCCAGTGATCATCGACGCGCTGTATGAGGCCAGCTGTGCCGGGGTGCAGATCGATTTCATCGTGCGCGGCATCTGCTGCCTTCGACCCGGCGTCGAGGGCATGTCGCAGAACATCCGCGTCAAGTCGATCGTCGGCCGTTTTCTGGAACATGGCCGCATCTATGCATTCGGTAACGGGCACGGCCTGCCCCATGCCAAGGCCCACCTTTACATCTCCTCCGCCGACCTGATGCCGCGCAACCTTGACCGGCGCGTCGAGACGCTGATGCCGATCATGAACCCGACAGTGCACCAGCAGATCCTCGACCAGATCCTGATGGCCAATCTTCTCGACAACGAACAGAGCTGGCGCATCTTGCCTGATGGCTCTTCGCAACGCATTGTCCCGGCGAAAGGCGAGGCTCCTTTCAACGCGCACAAGTACTTCATGACAAACCCAAGTCTGTCCGGCCGTGGTAAATCGCTTGCACTTTCCAGTCCGCTTATCCTCGCCCGTCGTGGCGGCTGAATCCCAGAGTCTCGCGGCCCATGGCCGCCTCTCCCTCGGTGCTCCGGTTGCGATTGTCGATATCGGTTCGAACTCCGTTCGCCTCGTCGTCTATGAACATCTGTCGCGGTCACCGACCCCCATCTTCAACGAGAAGGAGATGGCCGGGCTTGGGCGGGGCGTTGCCTCAAGCGGCGAGTTGGCCATCGACGCCGTCGAGAAGGCCCTGAAGGCGCTGCAGCGGTTCCGCATTCTGTGGGAGGCCATGGACGTGCGCGACGTGCGGGTCATCGCCACGGCGGCAGCCCGCTATGCGCGCAACGGGCCGGCCTTTATCGAGCAGGCCGAGGCAATCTGCGGGCGGCCCATCGAACTGATCTCCGGCGACCGGGAAGCAAACCTCTCCGCGCTGGGCGTGATCTCGGGATTTGCCGCACCGGACGGCATCGTGGGCGACCTTGGTGGCGGTTCGCTCGAACTCGTCAGCGTCTCCGGAACATCCGTCGGCAGCGGCGTGAGCGTGCCGCTTGGTGGGCTAGCCCTGCTCGACCGTTCGGGTGGATCGCTCAAGGCCGCCGAGAAGATCGTGCGCGACGAACTCGACAACCTGCCACAGGTCGAGGCGATGAAGGGCCGCAACTTCTATGCAGTGGGCGGCACCTGGCGCGCGCTCGCCAAGCTGCACCAGCGGCAGGCCAATTATCCGCTCAGCGTGATGCACGGCTACACGGTGCCGGCCCGCGATGTGGCCGATTTCGCGCGCATGGTCGAGCGGGTGGATGCCGACATCCTCGACCAGATCGAGGCGGTGTCGTCAGCCCGCCGCCCGCTGCTCGCCTATGGCGCGCTGGTGCTCGACCATCTGATCAAGCGCGGCAGGCCCAAGGTCGTGGTGGTCTCGGCGCAGGGCGTGCGCGAGGGTCTGCTGCACGAACAGCTTGACCCGGCGGAGCGGGCGCTTGATCCGCTGCTGTGCGCTGCCGAGGACTACAACACGCTGCGCTCGCGCGATCCGGCCCATGCCGGCGATCTGATCAGCTTTGTCGATGCCTTCTTCGCCAGCGCCGGCATCGACGAGAGCCCGGAGGAGCGACGCCTGCGCCATGCGGCCTGCCTTCTGGCCGATATCGGCTGGCGGGCCCACCCCGATTATCGCGGCGAGCAGAGCCTCAACGTGATTGCGCACGCGGCGTTCATCGGGCTCGATCATCCGGGCCGGGCCTACCTGTCGATGGCCGTGTTCTATCGCTATGCAGGCCTCAAGGAAGACGGGATTTCGCTGCGCTTGCGCGAGTTGACCGGCCCTCGCCTGCTCGACCGCGCCCGCATTCTCGGCGGCGTGATGCGGGTCGCCTTCCTGCTGTCTGCCGCGATGAACGGCATCCTGCCGCGCATGGCGCTGGGGTCCACCGAAAAGAAGGTGATCCTGACGGTGCCGCGCGCCCTGAATTCTCTCGCCAGCGACCGCGTGACCAACCGGCTCAAGCAACTCGCCAAGCTGCTCGGCAAGGACGCCAGCATCGCCTGGCGCGACTGACCGCGATCCTCGAGCCCAAGAGCCCACGACGCGACGTCAGCCGAGCGGTTCGACGTCGACCTTCACATCGATAGATTGGCCGCCTGAGCCGATGATCACGCCATCGAGCGGCGACACATCGGCATAATCGCGCCCGCGTGCCACGATGACATGGTCATTGCCGGCGAGCATGTCGTTTGTCGGGTCGAGCCCGACCCAGCCCAGCGCCTGCCCGCACCAGACCGAAACCCAGGCATGGCTGGCATCGGCACCCTCAAGCCGCTTCTGTCCGGGCGGGGGAATGGTGCGCAGATAGCCGCTGACATAGGCTGCCGGCAGGCCAAGGCCGCGCAGGCCGGCGATCATCACATGCGCGAAATCCTGGCAGACGCCGCGCCGGTTCTCCAGCGCCTGCGAGAGGGGCGTCGAGACGACGGTTGCCTTGGGGTCGTAGACGAAATCATGATGGATGCGGCCCATCAGGTCGCGAGCGCCGACCAGCATCGAGCGGCCCGGCGGGAAACTCTGCGCCGCGTAGGCAAGGGCGCCGGCATCGAGCGGCACAAGACGGCTCTGATAGAGGTAGTGCACCGGTGATTCCGGCTCGAGCCCGGCTCCGGCTGCTGCCTCCTCGCGCACCGCTTCCCATGAGGGCGACAGATCGAAGCCGGCAAGCGCCGGATGGATGACCTCGACACGGGAAGTGACCGAGACCGTGAGCGCCCGGTGCGGCTGGTCGATGGTCAGCGTCGCCACACGGTTGCCGAAGAAGCAGATGCCCTCGCGGCTCTCGGATGGGCGTGGCGTCACCACCAGTTGCCGCGACAGCACACGCTGGCCGGGTTCCTCGCGCGGGAACATGCGCAGCACGCAGCGCGCGAAGGGCACAGCCGTGTTGTAGCTGTAGGTGGTGATGTGGCGGATGTTGTAGAGCACGTGGCTTTACGCCTTCCCGACGGTGGCATCCGCCCCGGTTTGCAGGAAATAGCGGTTTGCGACGGCTTCCGACAGCCCCATCAGGCGTTGCTCGACAGACAGCACATAGGCCCTGTCGACCTGATCGGTGCGGGCTGTGGCGACATCCGCCGACAATTTCAGCGAGATGCGCCGGGGCGCTTCCATCAGCCCGTCCTCGCGCACTGTGGGCAATGCCGCGACCTCGGCATCGATCCGGGCGATCTGGAAGGCGACGGAGCGCGGGTTGTATTCGTCGAACAGCACCATGTCGATCACCGGGTGGAAAGCGACGCCGACGAGATAGCGCGAGCGATAGGTGATCTGCGAATCGATCAGGTCGAGCAGCACATCGAGGCAGTCAGGAGTTGCATTCTGCTCGCCGAACTGGCGGGCAAAGCGGCAGGTCGTGACGGCCCGCTCGACGCGCCGGCCGATTTCGAGGAAGCGCCAGCCTGCGCCGCGGTTCATGTTCTCCTCGGCAAGGCCAGCGAAGGCTGCCAACGCCCTCAGCGCGCGGTCAGCCGTCTCATAGCCCTCGCCTTCGGTGGGCAACTGCTCGGTGTCGCGTTCGAGCCGCCTCGTCAGGTCATCAATCAGCCGCGAGGCATCGACCGACAGCCGCTCGCGGGTGACCGAGGCCGTGCGCCTGACCTCGCGGATGCAAGCCGCCGCAGAGCCATAATGATCGGCCCCATGCAGCGCGGTGAAGGCCTGCCGCAGCAGCGGGGTACGGGCACCGGGCGCTGCGCCCCAGGCGACGAGCAGGCCGGACAGCCGCTTGATCGCATCCTGCTGGCCGGGCATGCGGATGTCCGTCTCGATCATGCGGCCCAGCAAGGTTCGGGTCAGGCGCAGCACGCCCTCGGCCCGCTCCAGATAGCGGCCAAGCCAGAACAGGTTGTCGGCGACGCGGCTGGGCAGGTTGCCGACCACGCGGCGGATCTGGATCTGGTCCGGCGGGGGCAGCAAGGTGATCTGTTCGACCGGCTTTTGCGACAGGACCCAGACATCGGCCGAGCGCGCTCCTTCGCGCATGGTGACGGCGCGGGCATCGAGCCGGTCCGAGGTGCGGCAGAAGCCGCCGGGCATCACGCGCCAGCCGTCTGGCGTTGCGGTGGCATAGACGCGCAAGGCGAAGGGCCGCGCCTGAAGCGAGCCGCGCGCATCAAGCACGGGCATGGTGGAGATCTTGACCACCTCCTGGCCGACGAAGTCGATCCCGCGCGCCTCGATGGCGTGCACGAGATCCTTGCGCGCGGCTGCATCCAGTTCGGACACCAGCAGCGGCTCGCCATTGCTCGATCCGCGCAGGTCGGCGCGGAAGGCCGAGGCGATGGCCATCTCTCCCAGCCGGTCGAGCACGGTGGCGCGCTCGCGCGGCTGGCCGCACCACCAGGTCGCGACATTGGGCAGGCGCAAGTCTTCGCCCAGGATGGTCTGGCACAGTGTCGGCAGGAAGCTCATCAGCGCGCGCGATTCGACGACACCGGACCCCGGCCCGTTGGCGACGACCACATTCTCGGCGCGGATGGCCTGGAGCATGCCCGCCACCCCAAGGCGCGAGGCGACGTTGAGTTCGAGCGGATCGGCGAAATCGCCATCGATCCGGCGCCAGATCACGTCGGCGCGCTTCAGCCCGGCAATGGTGCGCACATGCACCATGTCGTTGCGCATCACCAGATCATTGCCCTCCACCAGCAGAAAGCCGAGATAGCGCGCCAGATAGGCCTGCTCGAAGTAGGTTTCGCTGAGCGGCCCGGGCGTCAGCAGGCAGATGCGCGGGTCGGCGCGCTTGGCACCGGAGACGATGCCGGCGCGGAAACCCTGGAAGAAGCTGGCCAGCCGCTCGACATTCATCGAGCGATAAAGGTCGGGAAAGGCGCGTGCCATGGCGAGCCGGTTTTCCAGCGCGTAGCCAGCCCCGGAAGGCGCCTGCGTGCGGTCACCCAGCACCCACCAGTTGCCGTCGGGGCCGCGCCCGAGATCGCAGGCATAGAGCTGGAGATGCTGGCCGCCGGGCACCGCGGCACCTTTGAGCGGGCGCAGGAAATCCGGGCTTCCAGCCACAGCCGCTGCCGGCAGGGCTCCTTCGGCAACCAGCCGCGCCGGGCCGTAGAGGTCACGCAGCACCGCTTCGAGCAGGGAGGCGCGCTGGATCACGCCGGCCTCGATGGTACGCCACTCATCTTCCGCGATGGGCAGCGGCAGATGGCTCATCGGCCATGAGCGCTCGCCGGACAGCATGTCGTCGAGCGCAGATTCGGCCCTTACGCGATACGAGACGCCGGCATCGCTGAGGTGGCGGTTGGCCAGCGCCAGCCGGCGGGCCAGTTCATCCGGGCCATAGTTGGTCCACTCGTCGAGCAGGTTCTCCCATTGGGGGCGGACATGCCCGTCAGCGTCCATCAACTCGTCGTGGACGCCAGCCAAAGGCTGATAGCTGCCCAAGAGGGCGCGGCGGCGTTCCGCCTTGCTGCGCTGCGACTCGGCCTGACGGGACATGGGCATGCCGGATCAGACCCCGACCGGGCGGCGCAGATCAAGCGTCAAGGGAAACTCGCCGTTGATCTCCACAGGCGGCAGCGCAATCGGGCCGGGCGTGTGGCCCATGGCCTCGAACCGCGCCAGCCGGCGCGCCTCCGCCTCGTAGGAATTGACGGGCAGCGTGTCGTAGCTGCGGCCGCCGGGATGGGCCACATGGTAGACGCAGCCGCCGATGGAGCGGCCGGCCCAGGTGTCGATGATGTCGAAGGTCAGCGGCGCATGCACGGGGATCACCGGGTGCAGGCCAGCCGAAGGTTGCCACGCCTTGTAGCGCACGCCGGCGACGTGCTCCCCGCCCCTGATGTCGACGAGCGGCACGCGCCGACCATTGCAGGTGACCAGATGACGGCCGGGGACCAGCCCCTTGGCCTTGACCTGAAGCCGCTCGACCGAACTGTCGACATAGCGCACCGTGCCGCCGATCGCGCCGGTCTCGCCCATGACATGCCAGGGCTCCAGCGCCTGCCGGATTTCCAGCGTCACGCCGCCATGCTCGACCTGCCCGTAGAACGGAAAGCGGAACTCGGACTGCGCCTGGAACCAGACCGGATCGAACGCATAGCCCGCGCCGGCGAGGTCAGCCAGCACATCGCGGAAGTCGGAATTGACGAAGGCCGGCAGCATGAAGCGGTCATGCAGCGCCGTGCCCCAGCGCACCAGCGACCCGGTCTGAGGTTGACGCCAGAACCAGGCCACCAGCGCCCGGACCAGCAGTTGCTGGGCAAGGCTCATGCGCGCGTCCGGCGGCATTTCGAAAGAGCGGAACTCGACCAGCCCGAGCCGGCCCGTCGGGCCATCCGGCGAATAGAGCTTGTCGATGCAGATTTCCGAACGATGGGTGTTGCCGGTCACGTCGATCAGCAGGTTGCGGAACAGGCGGTCCACCATCCAGGGCGCGACAATGCCCTCCCCCGGCGCAGGCACGTGCGCCATCGCGATCTCAAGCTCGTAGAGCCCATCATGGCGGGCTTCGTCGACGCGCGGTGCCTGGCTGGTCGGGCCGATGAACATGCCCGAGAAGAGGTAGGACAGCGACGGATGGCGCTGCCAGTAGAGCACCAGGCTTTTGAGCAGATCGGGGCGGCGCAAGAAGGGGCTGTCGGGCGGAGTTGCCCCGCCAATCACGACATGGTTGCCGCCGCCGGTGCCGGTGTGGCGGCCATCGACCATGAACTTGTCGCAGCCCAACCGCGACTGCCGGGCATCCTCATACAGCCCCTTGGTGATGGCGACCGCCTCGCCCCATGTGGTGGCAGGCTGGACATTGACCTCGATCACGCCGGGATCGGGCGTGACCTTGATGACCTCGATGCGCGGATCATAGGGCGGCGCATAGCCCTCGATATGCACGGGCGTTCCGGTGGCGCGCGCGGCGGCTTCGACGGCGGCCAGAAGATCGAGGTAGTCCTCCATCTTCTCCACCGGCGGCATGAACACGCACGGCACACCATCGCGCATCTCGACGGACAGCGCGGTGCGCACGCTGTCGGCTTCCAGATCCTGCTCGACGCGGTCCTGGCGCTGCACCTCGCGCTCTGACGAGGCGATGAAGCTGAGCGGCGAGCCGGCTTCCGGCGTCATGCCGCCAACCGCCTGAAGGCCATGGGCGGGGTCGACATCCGGCAGCGGCGGGCGCGGCTCCAGCGGGTCCTGCGGATGCATATGTGGATAGGCGGACGGCGCGACCCAGGGCAGCGAGCCGAGCGGCAGCCGATAGCCGACCGGGGAATCACCCGGGACGAGGAACAGCTTGCCGCGCCTCAGGCCCCAGCGCTCGGAGCGCCAGCGGCGGTCGGAGGCCGCGGCCTGCTGGCGCTGGACCGGCAGCACATAGCCCGACGCCGCATTGAGGCCCCGCTCGAACACGCGCACCATGCGGGCCCGCTCTTCTGGGTCCGCCAGCTTCGGATTCTGCGGATCGACGTTGGCCGGCAACTGGCCTTCCTTCAGCACCCAGACCGCCGGGTCCTCGAAGGCGGGCAGCACGTAGTCATGATCGATCCCGAGATGGCGGGCGACGTGCGTGGCGATGTCACGCGCAGGGCCGGCCTCGGCGCTGGCCTTCTGTGGTGCCTTCGGTTCGGGCGCGATCAGGCTCATGTCCTGCCAGATCGGCTTGCCATCCTTGCGCCAGTAAAGCCCAAAGGCCCAGCGCGGCAGGGTCTCGCCCGGATACCACTTGCCTTGCCCGTAGTGCAGGAAGCCGCCCGGCGCGAAGCGC
>JAIYDY010000063.1 GCA_027487245.1 Hyphomicrobiales bacterium | reverse complement strand
CGATAGCCGGGGCGTCCTTCAGCCTTGCACGATCTGCACAGACCAGAATTCGACAAGGGCACGCGGATGCTTGGACGGTCATTGAACTCGCTTGGAATCTGGGGGCCTCGGGATGGTAGAGCGCACCTCGCAATGCCGACTGCCGCCGATGCACGCGCGCTGGCAGCCAAGCGCCTGCCGCGCCTGATCTTCGACTTCATCGATGGTGGGGCGGGTTACGAGACCGCAATCGAGCTCAATCAGGCTGATTTGCTGTCGATGCGCCTGATGCCGCGGGTTCTCGCCGATGTGCAGGGTGAGGATCTCGGAATAAGCTTTCTGGGCAGGCGCTACAACCTGCCATTCGGCATCGCGCCTATGGGCATGTGCAATCTGGCCTGGCCCGGAACAGACAAGGTCTTCGCGGCAGAGGCCTCGCAGCGCGGATTTCCGCTCTGTGTGTCAACGGCCAGTTCGACAACACTGGAAGACTTGCTGCGTCTCTCGGACGGACATGCATGGTTCCAGCTTTATGTTACTGGCTCGATCGAGGCCGCAATGCGGTTCGTCGACCGGGCCGCCAACGCCGGCTACGAAAACCTGCTCCTGACCGTCGACGTGCCGAAACTCGGAAAGCGGCCCCGGGACTTGCGCAATGGATTCGAGACGCCGTTCCGGATCAAGGTGCCGCAATTCCTCGACTTCGCCATGCATCCGCGCTGGTCGATCGGAACGCTGCTTGCCGGCACGCCGCTCATGGCGAATTTCGGCACCGGTCCGAATACCAAGGGGTACGACCGAAAAGCCCCGAGAGACGGCGCGGACTGGAGTTTTCTTGCGCGCCTTCGCGACCGCTGGAAGGGCAAGCTGATCGTCAAGGGCGTGCTTTCGGCTGAGGATGCCGTCGCCATCCGCGATGCTGGCGCAGATGCTGTCTATGTTTCGAACCATGGCGGGCGGCAACTTGACAGCGCCCCTTCGACGATAAGCACCCTTCCCGCGATCCGGGCGGCAGTCGGGCCGGATTTTCCGCTGCTGTTCGACGGCGGCGTGCGCAGCGGCGAGGATGTGGTCAAGGCGCTGGCGTCGGGCGCGAATTTCGTCTTGCTGGGACGCCCATTTCTCTACGCGATGGCCGCAGACGGCGCACGTGGCGTCTCCAGTTTTCTCGACAGTCTTACCAGCGATGTGGCGATCGCCCTGGCGCAGGTTGGTCTCAAACGCGTCGAAGACATCGATGAAGCTATCCTGGCTTCAACTTCGGCGCGAAAATCCGGCGGCGCAAAGCCGATACTACTGCGCGGATCAGGAGCAGGATCATGACCGATAAGCGTCGCATCCGCGGCGGCCATCTGTTGGCGCGCGCGCTGCACGAAAAGGGCGTCGACCACGTCTTCACCCTGGCGGGCGGATTCTGCAACCCGGCGCTGGAAGGCTTCATGGAATGTCAGATGCCGGTCATCAATTGCCCGCACGAGCAGGTCGCCGGGCATCTGGCCGACGGGCACACGCGCCTGACGCGCAAGCCGGCCGTCTGTCTCGTCGGACCCGAGGGCTTCGCCAACGCGGTGCCAGCCATGATGGAGGCCTGGGGCGAACGCTCGCCGGTCATCTTCGTGACGGGTTCGAGTACGCTGAAGCGCCGCGGTTCCGGAGGATTCAAGGAAATAGATGACGTCGCCATCGCCGCGCCGCTCACGAAGCATTCGATCAGCATCACGGATGGCACGCGCATCAGCGAGTTTGTTGACCGTGCGTGGAAGATCGCCACCAGTGGCTATCCTGGTGCCGTGCACCTTAGTCTGCCGGTCGACATCATGTTTTCGTCCTTTGATGAGGATGCTGGGCTTGAGGAGCGCCCGTTTGTCCGAACTGCACAGCGCGCCCCGCGCGCTTGGCCGGACCCAGAGGCGCTCGGCCCCATCCTCGACCTTATCGCCGGGGCGAAGCGGCCGATGTTCATCGGCGGCCATGGCGTCTGGTGGTCCGGCGCGGAGCACAAGCTCGAGGCGACGGGCCTCGCGCTCGGCATCCCAATCTTCAACGTGCCCTATCACCAGAAGCTGCTGGGCGAGGACAGCGAAGCCTATATGGGCCTCGCCGACATTCATCAGTACCAGCCGTCGAAGCAGGCGCTGGAAACTGCTGATGTCGTCGTAATGGTCGGCGGACGCCTCGACAATCAGATGAACTTCGGCAATCCGCCGTTCTTCCCCGAAACGTGCCGCCTTGTTTGCATCAACGGCTCACATGAAGAGCTGGAGATGAACCGCGCGGCAGACTTCACGCTGCTGTCGGATCCGGGCGCGTTTCTCGATGCTTTGCTCGCCCTGAAGGACGCGGGGAGATGGCGCCTAGGACGTGACTGGTTCGACAAGAACCGAAAATGGCGAGCGGCATGGGTCGAGAAGACCCTTGCCGATCTGGCACGCGACACGGCCGCTGACTCCGGCTTCGGCGACAAGATCCATCCGCTGCAACTGGCCCTCGATGTGCAGACCGCGATGGGCGAGAAGGACTGGCTCATCTTCGATGGGGGCAACACGCATTTCTGGGCCGAGATCGCGGTCAATCTGGCCGGTTGGAAGGGGCAGAAGCTCGCGGGCATCATGCATCCTGGCACCTACAGCCTGCTCGGCGTCGGCGTCTCCTTCGCGGTCTCCGCCAAGAACCTTCACCGTGGCAGCAACGTGGTTCTGATCAGCGGCGATGGCGCATTTCTCTCGGGCGGCCTATCGATCGAGGCGGCATTCCAGGAAGGTCTGCCGATCACGATTGTCGTCGACAACAATGGCGGGCTTGACTGCATCTCCCAGCAGCAGGAACGCCTCTTCGCGAGCGGCAAGCATTTCGCGACTGACTTCAGGGACATTCCCTTCCATACGCTTTGCGAGGGCATGGGCGGCCACGGCGAACTGGTCGAGCGGCGCGAGCAACTGATCCCGGCTTTGCGCCGCGCCATGGCCAGCGGCAAGACCGCCATCGTGAACGTGAAGGCCAAGGGCGTCATCAGCCCAATCGTGCTCGCCACAACCAGCAAGCGCGACAAGGCGTCGATCGAGTAAGTGCCATGGCAATCGTCTCGACCCATACGCTCGACGCTGTCAACGGCACCCACGCCGGCGGGATCCCGATCACGCTTCTCAAGCTGAAGAAGGATGGAAGCCGGACAACGGTCTTCCGGAAAATGACCGACCCTGGCGGTCGGCTTCTGGAAGAGATCGACGCCGCTGCGATCGATACGGCGGCGCAGTACGAACTCATCTTCGAGACTGGGTCGTACTTCGCGGCCCAGCTACCGGATCGAAACGAACGTCAGATCGTCGGCGAGGTGGTCCTGCGCTTCGCCATGCCTGATGCAAAAGCCAAGTACCATTTGCCGGTGATCCTCTCGCCGAACGGATACTCCGTCTGGTGGTCGAGCTGATCTTCCCAAGAACACAAGAACCACGGAGACGCCGGTGAGCACCTCGGGACTGAACATGTCGCGTCGCATCCGACGCACACCTTACACTGATCGGGTCGAGACAGTCGGCGTGCGCGGGTTTTCCGTCGTCAATCACATGCTGTTGCCGAAAGCATTCGAGAGAACCGTTGAGGAGGATTTCCTCCACCTGCGCGAGCAGGTGCAGATTTGGGATGTTTCCTGCCAGCGTCAGGTGGAGATCACCGGCTCCGATGCGGCAAAGCTCGTGCAATGGATGACGCCACGCAACATCAGCCGGATGAAGCTGGGACAATGTTTCTATCTCCCGATCACTGATGAGAATGGGGGGATGATCAATGATCCCGTGCTTCTCAAGCTGGCGGAGGACCATTTCTGGCTCTCCATCGCCGACTCCGATGTCATGCTCTGGGCCAAGGGACTGGCATTGGGGCGCGGGCTCAGTGTCTCGGTCGATGAGCCGGATGTTTCGCCTCTTGCAGTCCAAGGCCCCAAGGCAGCAGACGTCCTGGCGACGATCTTTGGCGAAGGCATCCGTACTCTCGGCTTCTTCAAATATGGCCTGTTCGAGTTCGAAGGCACACAACAGGTGATCGCACGGACCGGCTATTCCCGGCCCGGCGGCTATGAAGTGTTCCTGCGCGGCAGCCATCTCGGCCCCGCTCTCTGGGACATGATATGGGAAGCCGGGAAGCCCTACGGGATCAGCCCGGGCTGCCCCAATGTGCCGGACCGGATCGAGGCGGGCCTTCTCTCCTACGGCAATGAATTCACGCGCGAAAACAATCCGCTGGAATGCGGCATGGAAAAGTACTGCACGCTCGACGGTTCCATCGACTATATCGGCCGCACAGCCATCGAACGCGTGGCCCGAGAGGGCGTGAAACGCCAGATCCGGGGCGTCCTTTTTGACGGTGGGCGCTGCCCCCCCTGTGGCAAGCCGTGGCCGGTGCGGGCGGGTGATGCCGATGGCCCGCAGATCGGGCAGATCACCTCGGCTGGCTGGTCGCCCCGACTGGCGTGCAATGTCGGCCTGTCCATGATCGACAGGGGCTATTGGGAGCCTGGCCAGAAGGTCACGGTGCTGTGCGCTGACGGCGCAAAGAGACGCGGAACGGTTTCCGCATTGCCATTCGCATGAGGGAGCTTCAGGCGGGCCGATACGACAGCGCGGCGCTCAGCGGAGAGACGGCGCTCGGTCAACTCCTGAGCAATGCCTCCGTCGAACTCGGCCCAAACCGGGCGCAGGATGCGACGGCCATTGCAGCCAAGCTTCCGCAGGGGACAAGTGTCTTCATCAGCCATCTACCACGCCATTCGCTGGCGCAATCCTTGTCGGCAGTGCAGAGCCTTCACAAGGCCGGTCTGTGCCCCGTTCCGCATATTGCAGCCCGGCGCATAGCCTCGCGGGATGAACTCACCGCCTTCATGCGAATTGCTTGCGGCCACTCGGGTGTCCGGCGCCTGCTGCTCATCGGCGGCGACCTTGGGGACGCCTCCGGTCCCTTTGCCGATGCCGAAGCGGTTCTGGCAGATCCAGCTCTCGCCGAATTCGGTATCAGAGAAATCTCATTTGCGGTCTATCCGGAAGAGCACCCATGCATACCAGCACAGCAGCTTGAGGATGCGTTGGATCGCAAGATCAAGCGCGCCTCAGCACTGGGTCTTTCGGTCAGTCTCGTGACCCAACTCTGCTTTACACCCGAGCGGATCACGACCTGCATCGATACCGTAGCGTCGCGGTATCCTCAGGTCGCGCTGCATGTAGGAGTCGCAGGGCCGACAAGCTTGATGTCCCTGGCGCGCTATGCGCAAACCTGCGGCGTTGCGAATTCGTTCGGGTCGCTTGTCCGGATGGGAAGCAAAGGCTTCCTGCTAGCCACAAGTAGCGACCCGCTTAGAGAGCTGGTGCCGATCGCAGCTCACCTTACTGGACGCAACAGGCCAAATATTGCCGGCGCTCACTTTTTCGCATTTGGCGGCGCGATCGCGACTGCGGACTGGATCGCAAACGAGACGGCCAAACGATGAGGCCAGTCGGATCTGGAACGCACGTCCCATCGGCGACCCGAATGACAAATCTCGTCAACAGGAGTCTGGAGTTTTTCGCATGACGGCGAGACCCTTCATTCTGACGCTGTCCTGTGCTGATCGGCCGGGCATTGTGGCTGCCGTTGCCACGCATCTGTTCGACTACGGTTTCAACATCCTTGACGCCCAGCAGTTCGACGATGCCGAGACAGGGCAGTTCTTCATGCGTGTTGTCTTCGCTTCAACCGGGAAGCAGGAGGACGAACATCCTCGCAGAGCCTTTGGCGCGATCGCGGAACAGTTCGGCATGAGTTGGACGCTGGCATCATCCGACGAGCGTCAGCGCGTCATGCTGCTGGCATCAAAGCAGGATCACTGCCTGGCAGATCTGCTGTACCGATGGCGCATCGGCGAGCTGGTTATGGATGTCTCGGCCATCGTCTCAAACCACCCGCGGGAGACGTACGCCGGAATCGACTTTCACGGCGTACCGTTTCACCACTTGCCCGTGACGAAGGCGACCAAGCTCGAGCAGGAAACCGCCATCTGGGAGCTAGTCCGCAGCACGGACACCGACCTCGTTGTTCTCGCCCGCTACATGCAGGTCCTCTCGGATGGGTTGACTGCGAAACTCGCCGGGCGCTGCATCAACATTCATCATTCATTCCTGCCGGGCTTCAAGGGCGCCAAACCCTATCACCAGGCGCACCAGCGCGGCGTCAAATTGATTGGCGCAACGGCGCACTACGTCACCGGCGACTTGGATGAGGGTCCGATCATTGAACAAGATGTCGAGCGGATCATGCATCGTGACAACCCTGATGACCTGGTGCGCAAGGGACGTGATATCGAAAGACGCGTTCTTGGCCGGGCGGTGCGCTATCACCTGCAGCACCGGGTCGTCATGAATGGCCAGAGGACAGTGGTTTTTGCGGACTGAATGCCAGATTGACCGGCTCGAGGGACTGTGCCGTTGAGGCTGGTGCGGGATCGCCAGATAGTTGACGAAACACTGAGGCCAGCCAGAAACGATCGTTGGGACGGGCGCGCAACTGACAGAACGAGTCCGAAACAGGTTACATCAACGGCTTGCAATCTTTGGTGGCCTGGCAGTCCTGATCGCCGGCTTCTCTGCAGCGGCGCAGGTCAGCTACCCCACGCGCACCATCACCATGATCATTCCGACCACCGCCGGCGGCCCGACGGTTGGCGTCGGACGTATTCTCGCGAGCGCCCTTGGTGAGGCGCTCTAGCAGAATGTGATCGTGGAGAACGCAGCCGGAGTTGGCGGCACGCTGGGAATGGGCCGCCTCGCCCGGGCTCAGGCCGATGGCTACACGATAGGGTTCTGGCACATCGCTCATGCGACCGCGCCGGCGATGTATGAGAATTTGCCCTACAACGTCATCGAGAGTTTCGACCATATCGGACGCATTGTTGACGT
>JAIYDY010000073.1 GCA_027487245.1 Hyphomicrobiales bacterium | reverse complement strand
TGGACCCTGCCAACACCGCCGAAGCGCTCCGCGAGGTTGCGCTCGATCTGGAAGAAGGCGCGGACATGGTCATGGTCAAGCCAGGCATGCCGTATCTCGACATCGTCTCGCGCGTGAAGGAGACGTTCGGGGTTCCGACGTTCGCCTATCAGGTGTCCGGCGAATACGCGATGATCATGGCAGCGGCGCGCAACGGCTGGCTGGCCGAGGAACGCACGATCATGGAGAGCCTGCTCGCCTTCAAGCGCGCCGGCGCGGATGGCGTGCTGACCTACTTCGCGCCCCGCGTTGCCGAGTGGCTGAAGGGCTGAGGCCTGCCGTCCATCACGGCTTGGCCACCATCACCCAGATCGCGGCAATGAGCGGGATAGTGGCGGCGACGCCGAGGACCATCCACCACCGTGACAGCCGCCAGTAGCTGTCCGGGATGACGCCACTGACGGCGAACTCGCGCGCAGCACGCGCCTGCCTGGCCTGGACCGGCACGATCAGCCCCAGCCAGATCAGCCCGGAGAGCAGGAACAGGGCCTGTCCGCTCACCATCCAGACCGTGTCAAACAGGCCAATGCCCTGCACCAGTGCCGCGCCATAGCCGCCGATCATGACCAGAGCGATCCCCAGCAGGGTCCAGAGCCAATCGGCCAGCGTGACGCTGCGCTGGGCGTGGGCAATGATGCGGGGATCGCCGCTGAAGTCGGCATAGACCTTCCACGAGGCCGTGACCGTGACATTGCCCACCAGCAGGATGACTCCGATAAGGTGCAGGAACTTGAGGCTTGTATATGGATCAGGCATCGTTTGGGTGCAGCTCTTTTGCCGACATGGTGTGCCTTGACCCAACGATGACGGCAGGGGCCGCGTCAAGCTGGGATCATGCCCATGGTGCTGGCGGACCACCGGACGTCTCTCACCTTGCGGCCCGAATGCGCTACTGCCCATCGCCGGGCTGCGTTATCAATCGGTCATGATCCGCCTTGCCGCCGCGATTCTGCTTGTGATGCTGGCCGCGTGCGGGGAACTGATCGATGCCGACGAGGCCCGCCTCTGCCGCACGACGCTGCCGGCCTTCAATGATGCGGCGCGTCTGGACATCCAGCAGACCAGGCCAGGCCCCTACCCGTTCTCGCTCCGGATCGACTATCGCGCCATCGCGGCGGACGGTGCGATGCAGGCCCGTTTCGTGATCTGCCGCTTTTCGGCCGAGCGCGGTGCCAGAAGCCAGCGCGACCTGACCGGCCTTGCCACCGAGTTCGGCCCCATGGCCGATGCCTCGTTCTTTTTCCTGAAGCGGTTCTATCTCGATGCCCCTGCTTCCGGGGCGGCTGATCCCGCTCCACCGAGTGCCTCGGCCAGCCTGCCCGAGGTGCCCTCGTGGCTGGCCTATGGCAGCCAGCAGCTGCTCGTGGCCCTGCCGAGTGCGGCCATCTATGCGCTGCTGGCGGCGGCCTATGCCCTGATCTACGGGCTGGTGGGGCGGATCGTGCTGATCTTCGGCGAGTTCGCGGCGCTGGGCAGCCTGGCCGGAATCGTCGGGCTGGGCGCGGTGGCGGGCTTCGGCATCGAGACCGCGCTGGCGGGCGTGCTGGTGGCGCTCGTCATCGGCGTCGCCAGCGCTGCCCTGCACGGCCTTGCCCTGTCGCGGGCGGCCCTTGGCCGGCTGGCGCGCCAACCGGGTCAGCATGTGCTGATCGCCACCGTCGGGGCCGGCATCGCCCTGACGGAGTATCTCAGGCTGGCGCAGGGGGCCGACATGCGCTGGTTGCCGCCGCTCTTCAACCAGCCCATGCCGCTGATGCGCGCCGGCGATTTCGTGACGACCATGACCAGCGCCTCGGCGCTCGCGGTGCTGGTCGGGCTTCTGGCGACCCTCGGCCTCTTGGCCTACATGCAACGATCGCGCTATGGCCGGGCGTGGCGAGCCGTCTCCGATGATGCCGGCATGGCAGCCTTGTGCGGGGTCAGCGAGCGCGCCGTGCTCGACAAGGCGCTGATCATCGCAGCAGGACTGGCCGGACTGGCCGGAATCATCGTCACGGCGCTGTATGGCGGCATGGGCTTTGCCGGCGGCTTCAGTCTCGGGCTGAAGGCGCTGATCGCGGCCATCCTTGGCGGCATCGGCTCGATCACGGGTGCCGTGCTCGGTGGCCTCGCTCTTGCAGCCTTCGAGGCGATCTGGTCATCGACGATGCCGATCGAGGGCCGCGACCTTGTCATCCATGCCGCGCTCGTGATTGTGCTTGTGTTCCGGCCCGGCGGCCTGTTCGGCTTTCCTGAACTCAGCCCCCGGCGCGTGTGAGGAGACCGGCCATGGCCAACCCCACCCTGACGCTGGCGCACATCCAGGCCGCAGCGCGCGCCATTGCCGGCCGGGTGATCCGCACGCCGCTCGTTCATGCTCCGCGCCTGTCGGAGCTGACCGGCGCGACGGTGCATGTCAAATACGAGAACATGCAGGCCACAGCCTCGTTCAAGGAACGGGGCGCGGCCAACCGGCTGTCGACGCTGACTGCCGACGAGCGGCGGCGCGGCGTGATCGCCATGTCGGCGGGAAACCACGCGCAGGGGCTCGCCTACCACGCCCGCGCCATGGGCATTCCGGCCACGATCGTCATGCCCGAGCCAACGCCCTCGGTGAAGGTCGAGAACACAAGGGCGCACGGCGCAAGGGTGGTGCTGCATGGCGAGACGCTGGCCGAAGCACAGATGAAGGTCTCGGCGATCATGGCCGTCGAGGGTCTGGTCCTGATCCATCCATACGACGATCTCGCGGTCATGGCCGGCCAGGGCACAATCGCGCTCGAAATGCTGGAGGACGAGCCAGATCTCGACATGCTGGTGGTGCCGATGGGCGGCGGTGGACTGATCGCGGGCATCGCCACTGCCGCCAAGGCACTGCGGCCTGCCATCCGCATCATCGGAGCGGAGGCGCAGCTCTATCCATCGTTCCACAACGCAATGCACGGCGACACCCTTCCCGTTGGCGGGCCGCCCATCGCCGAAGGCATCGCCGTCAAGAATGTCGGGGCGCTGACCCTGCCGATCGCAAAGGCCCTTGTGGAGGGGCCGGTGCTGCTGAGCGAGGACATGCTGGAGCGCGCGATCAACGCCTTCGCCACCTTGCAGCACACGATGGCGGAAGGGGCCGGCGCCGCCGGGCTGGCCGCGATGCTGGCCGAACCAGCGCGCTTTGCCGGGCGGAAAGTCGGTCTGGTGCTGTGCGGCGGCAACATCGATGCGCGGCTGCTGGCCTCGATCATGGTGCGGGAACTGGAGCGCGATGACCGCATCCTGGCCCTGCGCATCACCACAGCTGACCGCCCCGGCATTCTAGGCCAGATCGCCAGCCGGCTCGGGCAGCTCAAGGCCAACATCCTCGAAGTCTCGCATGGTCGGCTGTTGCTGGATGTGCCGGCGAAGGGCGTGTCAATCGATATCACGGTCGAGACCCGCGGCGCGGACCATGCCCGCGAGATCCTCGCCGCGCTGGCGCAGGACGGGCTGGAGCCAAGACGGCAGAATGCGCCGGGCTTGCGCGCTTCGGACCGCCACAAGGCTTGAAAGCCGGTGCCCGGGACATGACATGATAGCCTGAAAGGAGCAGCGTTCATGACATCGCCTCTTCCCACAACGACGGACTCCCGACCGGAGCGCGCCATCAGCCTTGCAGGGCGCACCGGCGGCGTTCTGATGCCGCGTCTGGTCGCCTATGTCATCGACCTGTGCATCGTCGGCCTTATCGGCCTGATCGTCTGGATGAGCGTCAGCTTCCTTGGCCTGATCACCTTCGGCATCGGCTGGATGCTGTTTCCCATCGTCGGCATCTGCACGGCCATGGCCTATGCCGCCATCACCATCGGCGGGGTCCGGCAGGCCACGATCGGCATGCGGGTGTCCGGCATCAGGGTGGAGCGCAGTGATAGTGGCGCGCCCGACGGCATCACGGCGGCGGCGCATTGCCTGCTGTTCTATGTGGCGACCTTCACGGTCGGGCTTTTCCTGCTGACGCTGGTGATCGGTGTGCTGCGGCGGGACGGCCGCATGGGCCACGACCTGCTGACCGGCCTGGTGCTGGTGCGCGATTGACGAGTCCGCTCAGCGGCTTGCGGCGCGCTGTTCGACAAAGCTCCAAAGCACTTCAATATCCGATTCATGGATCTCATGTCCTGAATCATGGGTGCAGAACTGCAGCTGGCCGGGCCGCGCGCAGCCCGACCAGAGCAGGCAGGTGCGTCCGGCCTGTGTGAAGGTGCTGCTTGGCAGCGCCGGGCAGGCATTGCCCCTGAGCCACACGGCCCAGTCGCGCCGGATGTCGGCCTGTCTGAACAACCCGCCGCGCAAGGCCCGCCCGCCTATGGGCACCGTGCCGTCGCGCGTGCCGTGGACATGGACGAGATCGACGGGTGTGCCGCTGCAAGCCTCCGGCGAGGGCTCCCAGAAGCCGCCTGCCAGAGCGCCATGAACAGCGAACAGGCCCGGTTGACGGCAGGCGCTGTTCCAGACCATCGACGCCCCCTGGCTGAAGCCGGCGGCGACAAAGCGGCGGGCATCGACCGGAAAGCGCGCCTTCACATCGGCCACCAGCGCGGCGATAAAGGCAAACTCGTCGCGGTGCTTGCCGGGCGCGCCGGGATAGGACCAGGTGTTGCCTTCGCCATGAGGCGCGATCAGCAGCACGCCTTGCTTTTCGACCAGCGCCCTGAGCGGTGGATCCTGCACCACGTATTCGGCGCTTTCGCGCCAACCGTGGAAGAACACCAGGACCGGCAACGCTGTCTTGCCATCCCAGCCGGGCGGGGCCAGCGTCAGGTAGCTACCTCCGGCGATGGCACAGCCGGGTGATCGGGCGCAGGCGGTGGCGGTGTCAGGAGCGGCCTGATCGGCACGGCCCGCCACCGAAGTGCCCAGGAGGGCGGCGAGCAGGACGACAATCGCGGCAACGGCGCGGATCGTGAGGCAGTTCATCACCCGATCCTGCCCTGACGCTACTGAGATTGCACCTCACGGCTGCGCGAACGGTGCGGCCGGCCCTATTCCTTGGGAAATTCGAGCCCCATCTCGCGATAGCGAGCCGGGTCGTTGCCCCAGTCCTCCCGCACCTTCACGAACAGGAACAGATGCACTTTTGCCTCGGCAGCCTCGGCGATGTCGTGACGGGCCGACTGGCCGATGGACTTGATGGTCTCGCCATTCTTGCCGAGAACGATCTTGCGCTGGCTTTCGCGCTCGACAAAGATCGTCTGCTCGATGCGGACCGACCCATCGGGTTTCTGCACCCAGCTCTCGGTTTCCACCGTCGAGCGGTAGGGCAGTTCGTCATGCAGCCGCTCATACATCTTCTCGCGGGTGATTTCGGCAGCGAGAAAGCGCAGCGGCGCATCCGACATCTGGTCTTCCGGATAGAGCCAGGGGCCTGCCGGCACGCGCTGGGCCAGCCAGTCGAGCATTGCCTTAACACCAGAACCGGACAGGGCCGAAATCATGAAGGTCGTCTCGAAGCGGGCCTTCTCGTTGAGACCGGTGCTGATGCCGAGCAGCGCTTCCTTGTCCTTGAGCGTGTCGACCTTGTTGAGCACCAGAAACTTCGGCTGGGGAATCTCGGCGAGACGGGCCAGCAATTCCAGCGTTTCGGCATCGCGATGCTTGTTGACGTCGATCAGCACGCCGACGAGGTCGGCATCCGTTGCCCCGCCCCAGGCGGACGTGACCATGGCCCGGTCGAGCCGGCGCTTGGGCCGGAAGATGCCGGGCGTGTCGACGAAGACGATCTGCGACGTGCCGGCCATGGCGATGCCGCGCACCTGGGTGCGGGTGGTCTGCACCTTGCGCGAGACGATCGAGACCTTGGCCCCGACAAGCTGGTTGAGCAGCGTCGACTTGCCGGCATTGGGCGCGCCGATCAGCGCCACGAAGCCCGCGCGCATGCCCTCGCGCGATTCCATGCGCCCGGAGGGCACCGGTTCGTTCACATCACTCAAGCCCGACTTCTCCTTCACGCCACAATCCTTCGCGGCGGAGGAAATTCTCCGCTGCAACCTGCTCCGCTATGCGCTTGGAGCGCCCTTCGCCCAGCCCGTCCGCCAGCCCGTGGACATGGGCGGCGACCTTGAACACCGGGGCGTGATCGGGCCCGGAACGGCCGACCTCCGCATAGTTCGGCGTTGGCAGGCCCTGACCTTGCGCCCATTCCTGCAACGCCGTCTTGGCATCGCGCGGGGGGCGCGAGGTCTGGCGCAGCCGGTCGCCAAGGGTCGCTTCCAGCGCGAGTTTCGCGGCGGCATAGCCACCGTCGAGGAAGATGGCACCGACGATGGATTCGAACGCATCGGCGAGGATCGCCTTGTTCTTGCGCGCGCCGGAGGCCGCCTCGCCATCGCCAAGCTTGAGATGCGGCCCGATGGCCCAGGCCAGCGCCATCTCCGCGCAGGTCTCCTTGCGCACCAGATCGGCCAGCCGGCGGGACAACTCGCCCTCTTCAGCAGTCGGGTAGGTATTGAACAGCAGTTCAGCCACGCAGATGCCGAGCACGCGATCGCCAAGGAATTCGAGGCGCTGGTAGCTGCCCGTGCGCTTGGCCTCGGCGGGCGCGGCGCTCATGTGCGTCAGCGCGTGTTCGAGCAGCTTGCGGTTGGCGAAGACATGGCCGAGACGCGCTTCGAGATCCGCCAGATCCGGTTTCAGGCGTGCCGGCATCGCCGTTACTTGATGGACTGGAACAGGCGGTTCCAGCGCACGCTCACCGGCCAGCGCCAGATCTGCCAGGCCGCCTCGCCTTCCTCGATCGAGAAGAAGATGATCTCCGCCCGGCCGACAAAGTTCTCGAAGGGCACCGGGCCGACCGATTGCTCGTCACGGCTGTCGGTGGAGTTGTCGCGGTTGTCGCCCATCATGAAATAGTGACCGGCCGGCACGGTGTAGACGCGCGTGTTGTCCCAGTAGCCCCGGTCGCCATCGCGCTCGATGATGACATGGCTGACACCGCCGGGCAGCGTCTCACGATATTGTGCCACCTTCTGCGGACGGCCCCAGGCATCGGCCGTTTCGAAATCGGCGATGCGCTCGCGTTTCACGGCGGTGTTGTTGATGTGGACCACGCCATCGATGACCTGGATGCGATCGCCCGGCATGCCGATGACGCGCTTGATGTAATCGGTCGCATTGTCCTTCGGCAGTTTGAACACGGCAATGTCGCCGCGCTTCGGCTCGGAAGCCCAGACGCGCCCGGCGAACAGGTCGGGGCTGAACGGCACGGAGTGCTTCGAATAGCCGTAGGTGTATTTCGAGACGAACAGGTAATCGCCAACCAGCAGCGTCGGGATCAGCGAGCCGGACGGGATGTTGAAGGGCTGGAACAGGAAGGTGCGGATGACCAGCGCGATCAGCAGGGCCTGGACGATGACCTTAACGGTCTCCATCAGGCCGCCTTCTTCCTTCTTCTTGCCTTGCAACTTGGCTTCGTCGCTCACGCGCGCCTCGAACGTCGGAGTATGGATCGAAGCACGCGGTCTAGCCGATCCCGGCCACAGGGGCAATGCAAAGCGCGGGCTCAGCGACGAGATGCCCCCTTGACCGGACGGCGAGGCCGGGCGCACCTCAGCCCATGACCGATGGCTTGCCGATGCTGACCCTTGCCGGATTTGCCGAGCCGACGATCCGGCTGGCCATCTTCCTTGCCGTGTTCGGGGCGATGGCGGTCTGGGAGTTCCTCGATCCCTGGCGCGAGACGAAGCAAGGCCGCGCCGTGCGCTGGCCGGCCAATCTCGGCATCTTCGCCCTCGACATTGCCGTGGTGCGGCTGCTGTTTCCGGCTTCGGCGGTGGGCTCGGCACTGTGGACGCAAGCAAACGGCGTGGGCCTGCTCCCCTGGGCCGGCCTGCATGCGGGCATGCCCCCTGCCCTGTTCGCGGTTCTCGCCGGCGTGGTCGGCTTCATCCTGCTCGATCTGCTCGTCTATGCGCAGCACGTGGTCTTCCACAAGGTGCCGGTGCTGTGGCGGCTGCACCGCATGCACCATGCCGACACCGAACTCGATGTGACCTCCGGCTTCCGCTTCCATCCGGTCGAGATCGTGCTGTCGCTGGGCCTGAAGATCGCGGCGATCGTGCTGCTCGGCGTGCCGCCGCTGGCCGTGCTGGTGTTCGAGATCGTGCTGAACGGCATGGCGCTCTACAACCACTCGAACGTGCGCCTGCCGGAGCGCATCGAGCGCGTGCTGCGCTGGTTCGTGGTGACACCGGAGATGCACATCATCCACCATTCGACCGCGCAGCGCGAAACCGACTCCAACTACGGCTTCAACCTGGCGCTGTGGGACCGGCTGTTCGGCACCTATTCCCACCGCCCCGCTGCCGGCTATGACGGCATGGTGGTGGGCCTCGACCAGTTCCGCGACCGTTCAGAGCAGCGCCTCGACAAACTGGTGACTCAGCCCTTCCGCGAGGGCTGAGGCGCTGTGATGGCGCACCATCGCTGCACTGCGCCCTTCCCCGGCCCTGCCAAACATGGCACACCGCAGCGGTGAGCAAGACGCCCTACCCCAACAAGCATGACATCATCCGTTTCATCGCGGCCGAGCGCGAAGCTGGCCGCGAGGCCGGCAAGCGGGAGATCGCGCGCGCCTTCACCTTGCCGCAGGGTGGCAGGGTCTGGCTGAAGCAGTTGCTGCGCGAGATCGAGGCCGAGCGGCCAAGCGGGCGCGAAGCGGCGTTGGATGACGGCATGCCCTCGGTGATGCTGCTCGACATAACCGGGCGCGACCGCGACGGCGAACTGGTCGCGGTGCCTGCCGAATGGGACCAGCGCCATGGGGCCGTGCCGTCGATCACCGTCACCGTGCCGCGACGGGCCCTGCCCGGCACGCCGATCCCTGGCGTTGGCGAGCGCGTGCTGGCGCGGCTGCATGCGCGTGGCGAGAACCATTTCGAGGCCCGCGCGCTGAAGATCATCGCCCGCGAGCGCCCAACCGTGATCGGTGTCTTCCGGGCCTATCCCGATGGCGGCGGCAGGGTCGAGGCCGTCGACAAGAAGGCGCGCGGCAAGGAACTGCTGATCCAGCGCGGCGACGAGGGCGGTGCGGTCGATGGCGATCTGGTCTCCGTGACGCTGGCCAAGACGTCAGCGCGCGCCGGCCTCGGGCTGATGCGCGGACGCGTCAAGGAGAGGCTCGGTTCGGTCAAGTCCGAACGGGCCGTCAGCCTGATCGCGATCCACGCACACAACATCCCGCAGGAGTTCAGCGCGGCCGCAATTGCCGAGGCCGAGGCTGTACAGCCCGCAGGCCCGGATGGCCGGGAGGACTGGCGGGCGCTGCCGCTGCTCACCATCGATCCGGCGGATGCCAAGGATCATGACGACGCGGTGCATGCCGCGCCCGACGAGGACGCGAGCAATCCGGGCGGCTTCGTGCTCACCGTGGCCATTGCCGACGTGGCCGCCTATGTGCGGCCCGGCTCGGCGCTGGACCGCGAGGCGCTGGAGCGCGGCAACTCGGTGTATTTTCCCGACCGGGTCGTGCCGATGTTGCCGGAGCGCATCTCCAACGACCTGTGCTCGCTGCGCGCTAACGAGGACCGGCCCGCCATCGCGGTCAGGATCACTTTGGCGGCTGACGGGCGCAAGCTCAGGCATGGCTTTCACCGCATCCTGATGCGGTCGGTGGCCAAGCTCTCCTACCAGCAGGCGCAAGCCGCGATTGATGGCCAGCCAGACGATGTCACGGCACCCTTGCTGGTGCCGGTGCTGAGGCCGCTCTGGGCGGCCTACGCTGTGCTGAAGACGGCACGCGACGAACGCCAGCCGCTCGAACTCGACCTGCCGGAGCGCAAGCTGGTGCTGGATGCCGAAGGCCGGGTGCTGCGGGTGACCATTCCCGAGCGGCTCGACGCCCACCGGCTGATCGAGGAATGCATGATCCTCGCCAATGTCTGTGCCGCCGAAAGCCTCGAGCGGGCGCTGTCAGGGCTGATGTACCGGGTCCACGACGAGCCGAGCATCGAGAAGATGCGCGGGCTGTCCGAGGTTCTGGCCTCGATCGGCCAGAAGCTGCCGAAGGCAGGCGCGTTGCAGCCGACGCTGTTCAACCGCATCCTCGGCAGCGTCAAGGGCACCGAGCACGAGACCTTCATCAATGAGGTGGTGTTGCGAAGCCAGGCGCAGGCCCTCTATTCGCCGGAGAACCTCGGGCATTTCGGGCTCAACCTGCGCAAGTATGCGCACTTCACCTCGCCGATCCGGCGCTATGCCGACCTAATCGTGCATCGGGCCCTGATCACGCATCTCAAACTCGGCAAGGACGGGTTGCCGCCTGACCTGTCGGGGAAGGACCTCGTCAGGATCGGCGAAGCGATCTCCGCCGCCGAACGCAGGGCCATGGCCGCCGAGCGGGAGACGGTGGACCGGCTGGTAGCCCATTTCCTCGCCGACCAGATCGGAGCCACGTTCGACGGGCGCATCGCCGGCGTGACGCGGTCCGGCCTGTTCGTGAAGCTGAACGACACGGGAGCCGACGGCTTCGTGCCGGCCGCCACGATCGGGGCCGACTACTATGCCTATGACGAGGCCACCCATTCCCTGACGGGCGCGCGCCATGGCGAAAGCTTCCGGCTGGGCGATGTCATCACCGTGAAGCTGGTCGAGGCCGCGCCTGTGGCCGGGGCGCTGCGCTTCGAAATTGTGTCACAGGGCCGCAAGGTGAAACCCTTGCGTTCCTCCGGCGAGGGGTCCAAACCAATCGGGCGCGCGGGTCGGCCCGGCAAGGGCCCCTTCCCCGGCGCGCGCGCCGGCAGGAGGCGTTGACCATGCCTTACGACATCACCACATCGCGCATGTCGCCCGGCCCCCGCGAGGCCTGGCCTGCGATCCGTCGTGGCTTCGGCTGCACGTGCCCCGCTTGCGGCAATGGGCCGATGTTCGGGCGCTACCTCAAGGTCAATCCGGTCTGCGAAGCCTGCGGCGAGGAGATGTTCCACGAGCAGGCCCATGATTTCCCGCCCTACATCACCATCACGATCGTCGCGCACATCGTGCTGATGGGCGTGGTGCTGGCCGAGCAGCATGGCAACTGGCCGATGTGGCTGCACATGGCGATCTGGCCGGCGCTGACCGTGATGCTGGCGCTGGCGCTGATGCAGCCGGTCAAGGGCGCGGTCGTCGGTTATCAATGGGCGCGGCGCATGCACGGCTTCGGCGGCGATGACGAGGTCATTCTCGGCAAGAGCGAGCCGCAGGCCCGCTCCCGCGACCGGACCATGTGAAGGGCCGGTCATGACCGCTTCAGCGAAGGCCGACAATCCGGGCGCCGACGATTATGCGCAGCGGCTGACCGCCGATGCCCGCGAACGCCGCTGGCCAAATGTCCGGCCCAGCGATGCCGCAACCCTGATCATCATCGACCGGGCCGGGCCTGTACCCAAGGTGCTGATGGGCCGCCGTCACCCGCGCCACACCTTCATGCCGGGCATGTTCGTCTTTCCGGGCGGGCGCATCGAGGATGGCGACCGGCGGATGAACGTGACGGGCTCACTCGCCGAAGCCTGCGAAACGCGCCTGATGACCCGCGTGCAGCGCCCGACCATGAGCCGCGCACGGGCCCTGGCGCTGGCCGCGATCCGCGAGACCTTCGAGGAAACCGGCCTGCTGTTCGGCTCGCGCGATTTCGGCGCGCCTGACAATCCGCCGCCGGGCGCGTGGAGCGAGTTTGCCGCGCATGGCGTCTATCCCGATCTCGAAGCGCTGACCTTCATCGCGCGCGCCATCACGCCGCCAAGGCGGCCCAAGCGTTTCGATGCCCGGTTCTTCGCCATCGACCATGCCAGCCTGGCGCACCATGTCGAAGGCGTCGTCGGCGCCGGCTCGGAACTGGACCAACTGGTCTGGGTGACCTTCGAAGACACCAAGGCCATCGAGTTGCCAGCCGTGACGCGCGTGGTGCTCGACGAACTGGCGAACCGCATCGCGCGCGGTTTCGCGCCCTGGCTGCCCGTTCCGTTCTACTACGAGAAGAACCGGGTCTGGGTTCGCGAGGAACTGTGAGCCGCGCCACGGCGGCACGGGCCGCACCATGAGCACAGACCCGCGCGAGATCGACGCCATGCCGGCGCGTGCCCGTCAGGTCGGCATCGGGGCGGCCATCGCGCTCATCGCACTGGTGGGCGTCGGGCTCAGCCTGACCATCCCGCTGCTGTCGCTGGAAATGGAGCGCATGGGCGTGTCCAACACCGGCATCGGCATCAACACCGCGCTCGCCGGCATCGCGGGCATCATCGCCGTGCCCTATGTGCCGAGGGTTGCGGCGCGCATCGGCATGGGGCGTATGCTGGCCCTGTCCATCGCGCTGGTGCTGATCAGCCTGATCCTGTTCAAGGCGGTGTTCCAATACTGGGCCTGGTTCCCGATCCGGTTCGTGTTCAGCGCCGCGCTCGGGGCGCTGTTCGTCCTCTCCGAATACTGGATTTCAGCGCTCGCTCCGCCGGCCCGGCGCGGCATGGTGATGGGCATCTACGCAACCGTGCTGGCGCTGGGCTTTGCCGCCGGGCCTGGCATTCTGGCTCTGGTCGGCACAAGCGGGTGGGCGCCCTATCTGGCAGGAGCAGGCCTGCTCTCGCTCGCGGCGATCCCACTGGTGGTGGCGCGCGGCTTTCTGCCGACGCTGGACGACGCACCGGCCCGGCCGTTCAGCGTCTACCTGTTCGCCCTCCCCACGGCGACCATGGCAGGCATGGTGTTTGGCGCGGTCGAGACCGGCGGGTTTGCGCTCCTGCCAGTCTACGGGCTCAGGATCGGCTTCGATGCCGAGCAGGCTGCCTTGCTGGTCACGACACTGGCGCTGGGCAACGTGCTGATGCAGTTGCCGATCGGGCTTCTGGCAGACCGGATGAACAAGGGCCTGCTGCTGGTCCTCATCGCCGTGCTGGGCTGCGCCGGAGCGGCGGCTCTCCCTCTGCTGGCCGGAACGGGGCTCGCCTTTCAGGCCCTGCTGTTCGCCTGGGGCGGCGTTGTCGGCGGGCTTTACACGGTCGGGCTGTCACATCTCGCCGGGCGCTTCGAAGGGCCGGATCTGGCGGGTGCCAACGCGGCCTTTGTGGTGCTCTACAATGTCGGGCTCACGGTCGGTCCGCCTGTGGTCGGCGCAGCGATGGACTACAGCAACCCGCATGGTTTCGCCCATGCGCTCTCGGCGCTGTTCCTGTTGCTGATTGCCGGTGGCGTGGTCAGCGCGTTCAGGCGCTGAGACCTCGAACCGCAGGCAGCACCCTGTTCCGGCTCACGGGCGGCCTTAAGCACTGGCCGCTGTTCAGCCTCAGGGCTTGCGCGAGCGGAAACCCGCACCGCCCTTGCCGGGACCACCTTTGGCCGGCCCGCCTGCGCCAGGACCCTTGCCAAATGGCTTCTTGGCAAAGGGCTTCTTCGCATAGGCCTCCTTGCCCTGGGCATCGGAGGGCGCAGCGTGCCTGTCCGGCAGGCCCTTGCGCTCGAACGGCTTCATGCCACGTTTGGGCTCGTAAGGCGCCTCGCGCGCGGGCTGCTCGTCGCGGCGGGGCGCATCCCCGCGCGGGCCGGCGCGGTCAGGATCAAAGCGCTTTTTCGCGCCGGCATAGGGCTTCGCATCAGGACGCGGGGGCCTGTCATCATCCCGGCGCGCCCGATCCGGCCTCGCAGCGTCGGCACCGGGGCCGGAGAATTCCGGCTTGTCGAAGCCTGGCTTGTCATATCTGGGTTTGTCGAACTTCGGTTTATCAAACTTGGGCTTGTCGAACCTGGGTTTGTCGAAGCGGGGACGCTCGGTCGGTGCGCCGCGGTCGCTGGCCGAGATCGGATTGATGCGGATGTCGTCACCATCGGTGCGGCGCACGTTGACGGCGAAGTTCTCGGCGGCTTCCCCTGAAATCTCCACCTCAGTGAACAATTCCTGGATGCGGATCGTGCCGATGTCGTCGCGCGTGACCTTGCCGCGGCGGCAGAGCATGGGCAGAAGCCATTTCGGATCGGCCTTGTTACGGCGGCCAATCTCGACACGGAACAGCACCATGTCGCCACTGCCGGCCGCCACGTTGCGCACGCCACGCTCGCGCGGTCCGGGCCGGGGTGAGCCGTTCTCGGGGGCGGCGCGCTCGAAGCCGCGATCATGCCCACGTTCCTGGCCGCGTTCGAAACCGCGTTCGGGCCGCGCGCGATCCGCGCCGTGGCGCACGCGCAGGGCCTTGTCGAACCACGAGCTCGGGTCCGACACCTCCTCGGGCTCGGGCAGGCGCGAGCGATACATCCGCGCCAGCATGGCGGCGATTTCCTGCGGGGTTCGCTGGGCGATCAGCATCTCGGCCATCGCCAGATCCTCCTCGCTCGGCTCCTCCTGCAAGGCAGGGTCCTCGATCATGCGCTGGCGATCGAGAACGCGGATGTCTTCGGCGGTGGGTGGCAGGGTCCAGCGCGGTTCGATGCCGGCTTCGGCCAGCAGGCCCTCGGCCTTGCGACGGCGGGCTGGCGGCACGATCACGACGCTGACGCCCTTGCGCCCGGCCCGGCCGGTGCGGCCGCTGCGGTGCTGGAGGATTTCGGCATCATGCGGCAGGTCGGCGTGGATGACGAGGCCCAGATTGGGCAGATCGATGCCGCGGGCCGCCACATCGGTGGCGACGCAGACGCGCGCACGCCCGTCCCGCAGCGCCTGCAAGGCCTGATTGCGCTCGTTCTGGCCGAGTTCGCCGGAAAGATAGACCGCAGCGAAGCCGCGCTCGACCAGCATCGCCTGAAGATGGCGGACTGCATCGCGCGTGTTGCAGAACACCAGCGAAGCCGGCGCATCGACGAGCCGGAGCACGTTGACGACGACAAGCTCAACTTCTTTCGGCGCGACGCGGATGGCGCGGTAGTCGATGTCGGCGTGGCCGATGTCCTTGCTCGATGCCTCGATCCGGAACGCGTTGTTCTGGTAGCTCTTGGCCAGGGCGGCGATGCCGCGCGGCAAGGTGGCGGAGAACAGCAGCGTGCGCTTATCGGCGGGCGTCGCCTCAAGGATGAATTCGAGATCGTCGCGGAAGCCGAGATCGAGCATCTCGTCGGCTTCGTCGAGCACCACGGCCTTGATCTGCGACAGATCGAGGCGGTTGCGCTCGATGTGGTCGCGCAGCCGGCCAGGCGTGCCGACCACGATGTGACAGCCATCGCCAAGTTGCTTGCGCTCCTTGGCCGGGTCCATGCCGCCCACGCACGAGATGATCCGGGCACCCGCCTGCGCATAGAGCCAGGCCAGTTCGCGCTGCACCTGCAAGGCCAGTTCGCGGGTCGGAGCCACGATCAGAGCCAGCGGCGCGCCGGCAACGCCCATGCGCTCGTTATCGCCCAGCAATGTCGAGGAGATGCCGAGCCCGTAAGCCACGGTCTTGCCCGAGCCGGTCTGCGCCGAAACCAGCAGGTCACGGCCCATCGCATCAGGCGAGACCACGGCGGTCTGCACGGGGGTCAGATCAGTATAGTTGCGCTCGTCAAGGGCGCGCTGGAGCGCGGGCGCGATCAGAAGTTCGGTCAAGGAAGCCGCCTGTTCAGGGTCAAACCGGCCAGTCCTCACCATGAGACCGCGCCAGCGCCAAAAGAAAAAGGGGCGTCCGCCAGTGACTGACGCGCCCGTGATGGAGCGCTGTGTAGGCTAGTTTCAGCCAAAGCGCCATCGTGTGTTTTGCGGACGGTGGCCAGACCGGACGCCGCTTGGCGGGAGGATGCCTTACCGCGCGGTCCAGCCGCCATCGGCAAACAGGGTCGTGCCGGTGCAGAACGAGCTCTCGTCGCTGGCCAGGAACAGCATGGCCCGCGCGATTTCACCGGGCTGCCCAAGGCGATTCATCGCCTGCCGCGCCTCCAGCGCCGCGCGCAGGGCCGGAGCGTCGTTGGATCTGGCGAAGATGTCGGCAAAGTAAGGGGTCTCGATTGTGCCCGGTGCGACGGCATTGATGCGGATGCCCTCGGCGACATGATCCATGGCCATGGCGCGGGTCAACGACGCCACCGCGCCCTTGGACGCGACATAGGCTGCGCGGTTGGTGATGCCGACCTGGGCGACAGCGGATGCCGTGTTGACGATCACGCCGCCACCCTGCCGGCTCATGATGGGGATGGCGTGCTTGCAGCCGAAGAACACGCCCTTGACGTTGACCGCCATCAGCGCGTCCCAGTCCTCCTCCGACGTGTTGACCACGGTGCCGGCAAAACCGAACCCGGCATTGTTGACGAGGATATCGAGCCGGCCATGGCGCAGCGGCACGGCCTCGATCATCGCCTTCAGGCCGGCCTCATGCGAGACATCGACGACCTGCGCTTCGGCCCGGCCACCCGCTGCCGTGATCTCGTCCGAAACGCGCCGGGCGGCGGCACCATCACGGTCGGCGACAATCACCGTCGCGCCTTCGGCAGCAAACAACAGGGCGGCCTCATGGCCAATGCCGGAGCCGGCCCCGGTGATGATGGCGATCTTGCCGGAAAGGCGCATGGCCGTTCTCCTCATGTACTGACGTGGTGGGGACCGTTTCAGGCAGTCGGCACGTTGGCGGATATCCAGGCTTCAAGCGTAGTGACAAAAGCCTCGGTGCGGCTGACCGGGAAGAAGTGACCGCCATCGGGAAACTCGAGAGCCTCGGCATGCGGGATGGCAGCAGCCAGTTCCTGTTGCAGAAAGGCCGGCACGATCATGTCATCGGCAACGCCCTGAACCAGCGTCGGCCCGTCATAGGCCCCCAGCAGCGGCCGGCCATCGAAAGCGAGCAGGGCCGCGATGCGCTCCGCCACGGCGGCCTGCTGAACCGGGGACAGCGGTGCTGCCGCCAGGGCTGCGTCCAGCACGGACCAGTTCGCAGCCAGCCAGCCGGGCGAATAGCCCATGATCGTGGCGAGTGCGGCATAGCCGGCAGGGTCTGCCAGCAGCAGTTTGCGGCGGGCGGCGAACAGCTCCGCCATGAAGCGGTTGGGCGCGAGCCAAGTGGCACTGAGCACCAGTCCGTTAAGCCGCGCGCCATGGCGATGCGCGAAGGCCTGGCCAATGGCTCCGCCCAGCGAATGGCCGAGCAGGATGGCGCGTTCGGCACCAGCGGCATCGAGCACGGCGATGCAGTCATCGGCCAGCAGACCGACCGAGACAGGCGCGCCGCCGCGCGTGCTCGCACCGACCGCGCGGTGATCGAAGCTGATGACCGTGTGGGTTGCGGCCAGCCGCGCCGCAGCCGGAGCCCAGAAGCGGGCCGTGCCGCCAAGGCCGGTGACCAGCAGCAATGCCGGGCCCTGCCCTTCGATGGTGACAGCGATATCGGCGCCGTCAGGGGTGCGGGCGGTGATCTGGCGCATCGGCATCAGCGCGCGTTGAAGGATGCGTCGGTCCAGCCGAACACAGTACGGGCCTCGATCTCGGCGACGTTGTCCGGGCGCGCGAACGGTTCGGGGGCCGCCTCACCCTCGCTGCGTGGCCTGCCGATCTGCGCGAAGAAATCATCCAGCCCGCCCGGCATGAACACCCAGAAGAAGGTCATCGGCTCGTCATGCGGATTGAGGAAATGATGCCGCCGGCCATGGCCGAGAAACACGCACGACCCCTTCTCGATCGGATACTCCTCACCATCGAGACGGCAGACGCCCCTGCCCTCGACCACGAAGATGATTTCCTCGTTGCGGTCGTGCGTGTGCTCGCGGATGAACGAGCGCGGCGCAACGGTCTGCGTGCCGACCGAAAACCGGTTCTGGCTGGCAATCGAGAGGTTGCTGAACAGGTTGCGCACGAAGCCATTGGCCGGCACAGGCTGCCAGAAACTCCCCCCCTCAGTGGGGCCGAGCACGCGCGCCGCTCCGGGTCCGGAGGGCGGCACGGGTATCGACGGGCTTGCAGTGTCGGTCATGCCGCGCTCCTTTGCTGGAGCCATGATAGCGGGCCGCACCGGCAGCGCCAGAGCCTCGCGCCAGAAAGGCGACGGATGCGGCCAAGCTTGCGCTGCCGTCAATCCACGGCAAAAGCCGCGTCGATTTCCACGGTGGCATTAAGCGGCAACTGGGCGACGCCGACCGAGGTGCGGGCGTGGCGGCCGGCGTCTCCCCAAAGCGCGATGAACAGCTCGGAACAGGCGTTGATCACCGCCGGATAGTCACCCATGCCGGGCGCTGCCGTGACGAAGCCGCGCACCATCACCACCTGCCGCACGCGGCCAAGATCGCCCTCGAGCGCATCGCGCAAGGTGCGCAGCAATTGCAGGCCGATGAGCTGGGCACCATGGCGCGCGTCGCCGAGGCTGACATCGGTGCCATAGACGCCCGTCGGCCAGGGCTTGCCGGCCTTCTCGCAGATCTGCCCGGCGAGGAAGATCATGCTGCCTTCCCTGCGCCAGAGGATGAATTCGCCAACGGGATTTGCTGGCGCGGGCAGCGAAAGGCCCATGGCATCAAGGCGGGCGAGAAGGCTTGCATCGGTCGGCATGATCGTATCCTGGGTTGGTCTGGCGGCGCATCTCGGGCTGGGTCCGCAGCGAACCTCACCCGCCGGCCCGGCATGGTGTTTGCGTGTGGCAGAATGCACTCTTTATCCGGAAAATGCAGCAAGAAGCATGCCGCCCAAAGGCTTGTCCATGACCCTCACGCTCGCGCACCATCATCGCTACGACTACCATCCCATCAAGGGAAGGCCGCTCTATGACTGGCCGGATGGCCGGCGGCTCGCGGTCTATCTCGGCCTCAACCTTGAGCACTTCTCTTTTGGTGAAGGTCTTGGTGCGGAACTGGCGCCCGGCGGGCCCCAGCCGGACGTGTTGAACTATGCCTGGCGCGACTATGGCAACAGGGTCGGCGCCTGGCGCATGCTCGATCTTTTCGAGCAGCTTGCGATGCCGGCCTCGGTGCTGATCAACAGTGCCATGCTCGACTATGCCCCGTCGCTGGTCGAAGCGTTCGTGGCGCGTGGCGACGAGATCGTCGGCCATGGCCGCAGCAATGCCGAGCGGCAAAGCGTGCTGCCGGAGAACGACGAGCGGCGGCTGATCACCGAGGCCACCGGCCTGATCGAGAAGCGCCTCGGGCTGAAGCCACGCGGCTGGCTCTCGCCGTGGATCGCCGAAAGCCACCACACGCCGGACCTGCTGCAGGAGGCTGGCTACAGCTACACGCTGAACTGGTGTGCCGATGATCAGCCGATCTGGATGAGGACCAGAAAGGGGAGCATCCTGGCAGTGCCCTACCCTCAGGAGGTCAACGACATCCCCTCGATCGTGGCGCGCAAGGATGGCGCGGCCGCTTTCGCCGACATGATCATCGACCAGTTCGACGAGATGCTTGAACAGTCGGCCAGCGAGCCGCTGGTGATGGGCATCGCGTTGCACCCTTATCTGGTCGGCCAGCCCTACAGGCTCAGGCATCTGCGGCGGGCACTTGCCCATATCGCGGCAAAGCGCGGCGACATCTGGTTCACAACCGCTGGCGACATCGCCCGCCACGCCATGCAGTTGCCGCCCGGCATCGTGCCGTGAGCACCGGGCACAGGCGCGCTTCGTGCTGATTCTGGCGGGGTGATTGCGGGATTTGCTGGCAATCGACGCGCCGCTGAGGCATGGGACTGGACGACGCCCGGCACAGCACGCGGGCACCTGCCACCTGAACAGCCAAAGCCGAAGCCCATGTCACAGACCGACACACAAGCTGCCACGCGCCTGCCGGTGCTCTACCGGTCCATCACGCCGGTCAACCGCGTCACGCACAAGGATCTCAAGCTGAAGGCGCTGCCCGAGCCGCTGTCCTTCGCGCGCGGCACACATCTGATGCCTGCGCTGGCCGAGGAGTTCGCCATCGCCGCGCGCGAACTGCCGATCGTGTTCCTGCCGGAAGGCGACATCATTTCGCCGGTGTTCATGCTGGGGTTGCGCCCCGGCCACAACAGCTTCGTCACGCCGGAAGGGCTTTGGACCAGTTCCTACATGCCGGCCTATGTGCGGCGCTATCCGTTCGTGCTCGGCGATGTCGACGGCAGCGACCCGATGCTGTGCATGGACGAGAAGTTCGCAGGCTTCAACACCAAGGAAGGCGAGCCGCTCTTCAAGGCGGATGGCAGCCCGACTCCGGCGCTCGAAGCGGCCATGAAGTTTGCCGGCGAGTTCCGCGAATCCGGCATGCGGACGATCGCCTTCGTCGACAAGCTCAAGAGCCTCGACCTGTTCAAGTCGGTGACCATCGATGTGAAATCGCAGAAGCTGGGTCCGGTCTCGATCAACGGCGTGCTCGTCGTCGATGAGGAAAAGCTGAAGGCCTTGCCCGATGCGACGATGCTCGACCTGCAGAAGACAGGCTCCCTGCCGGCCATCTATGCCCACCTGATGAGCCTGTCCGGCATTCCGGCGCTGGGCTGAGACGGGCGAGCAATCAGCTGCGGCATTGCGGAAACTACGACGTTTCCAGTCGTGGCAAATCTGGTTATCGTCGATGTGCTGGCTCCAGTGACCTGCTGCCAGGTACGGCGACAGCGCGGATGCGGTGAACGCAGATTGACCGAAACCGCTCCAGGGATCGAACCATGGCCACGATGGCACTGCGGCGAGAACGTCCGGACGCAGGCGCGCTGCCAACCAAGGTGGCGGGGCCAAACGAGGACATCCTGATCCTCGTCAGCGAAGCCAACCGCGCCATCGGCACCGGAGGCAAGCTCGCCGTCCATCAGGAAGGCCTGCTGCACCGGGCCTTCTCGATCTTCCTGTTTGATGCGGAGGGGCGCGTGCTGCTCCAGCGCCGCGACATCGGCAAGTATCACTCGGGCGGGCTTTGGGCCAACACCTGCTGCGGACATCCGCGCGTCGGGGAACGGACGCTGAAAGCCGCCCATCGTCGCCTTGGCGAGGAGCTTGGCATGCGCGCGGATCTCAGCTTCGGCTTTCGCGCACGCTACCGCACCAGCCTCGACCACGGACTGGTCGAGAACGAACTGGTCTATGTCTATGCAGGGCGGGCCGAAGGGCCGATGTCCCTCAATCCGGAAGAGGTCTGCGAGACGCAGGTGATGACCCTGCCCGACCTGATCGCAGAGACAGGCCGGAACCCTGAGGCCTACGCCTACTGGCTGCGCCACTACCTGCTGCGCCACGCGGCAGACCTGCAAAGCCTGAGCGATGAGGTCAGCAGCGGCCCGGTCAGCCGGACAGGCGCGCGTCGTATTCCAGCACGGCGTTGAGGAGCACCTGCGCGCCCGCCGCGCATTCCTCGCGCGTCGTCGATTCAGCCTCGTTGTGGCTGATGCCGCCGGCACAAGGCACGAAGATCATCACCGTCGGCATGACGCGCGCGGTATAGGCGGCATCGTGTCCGGCTCCGGACGCCATGTCGCGGGAGCTGTAGCCGGACTTGGAAATGCCGGCGCGCACGCAATCGATCAGGTTGGCGTCGAAGCTCACGGCCGGTGAGTTCCAGATCATGCGCTCCTCGAAGGCGAGTTTCAGCGGATCCATCACCTCGGGCAACGCTTTGCGGAAATCCTGCTCCATCCGGTGCAGGTCGCGTTCGTCGGGATGGCGAAGATCGACGGTGAAGAAGACCTCGCCGGGGATGACGTTGCGGCTGTTCGGCCGGTTCTCGATCAGGCCGACCGTGGCGACCGCGCCGGGATAGGCTTGGCCGATCGCATCGATCCGGTCGATCATGCGGGCCGCACCCAGCAGGGCGTTCTTGCGCAGATACATCGGCGTCGCGCCGGTATGGGCATCCTGCCCGCGCACGGTGACCTCATACCAGCGCATGCCCTGCACGCCCTTGACCACGCCGATCATGGTGTTCTGATCCTCAAGGATCGGGCCCTGCTCGATGTGAAGTTCGAACATGGCCTGAAAGCGGCGCTCGCCGGCCTTCTCGATGCCGCGATAGCCGATGGCATCAAGCGCGGCGGCGAACGTCACCCCGTCCCGGTCCTCGCGGCTCCAGGCATAGTCCGGCGTGAACACGCCCGCGTAGACGCCCGATGCCAGCATGGCCGGGGCAAAGCGCGAGCCCTCCTCGTTGGTCCAGTTTGCGATGGCGATGGGCGCGTTGGTCTCGTAGCCGGCGGCGACCATGGCCCGCAGCGCCTCGATGGCGGCGAGCACGCCGAGCACGCCATCGAACTTTCCGCCGGTCGGCTGCGTGTCGAGGTGCGAGCCCATGGCGATGGGCAGAAGCGCGTTTTTGCGGCCCGGACGGACGGCAAACATGTTGCCGACCTCATCGACATGCACCGTGCAGCCAAGCCCCTCGCAGGTAGCCTTGAACCAGTCCCGCACGCGCCGGTCCTCATCGCTGAGCGTCAGCCGGCGGATGCCTCCCTTGGCAGTGCCGCCGATGGTCGCCGTTTCCATCAGCGTGTCCCAGAGCCGGGCGGCATCAATCTGGAGATTGGGAATCATGGTTCTGCCTGTCGTTGCGATCTCGGAACGATTGAAGGCGGCGCAGGCGCGGGCGTCAAGCGCGGCGGCTCGAACGCGGCCAGCATCGCGGCAAGACCAGAAGCCCACAGGCCGGCAAACATGCAGGTGAACATGCACATGGGCCAGCCCGACCTGCCCCCTCGCCGGCGGGCCTGCTCCTCGCTATAACGGCTGGCATGACCAGCATCGCCACCCGCCTGCCCTCCATCCTTGTTGCAAATCGCGGAGAGATCGCCCTTCGCGTGTTCCGGACCGCGCGGCGGCTCGGCATGCGCTGCATCGCGGTGTATTCCGATGCGGATGCCGATGCGCCTTTCGTGCGCTTTGCCGACGAGGCGCACAGGATCGGCCCTGCCCCGGCGCGCGAAAGTTACCTGCGCGGTGACGCGATCATCGCAGTCGCAAAGGCAACGGGCGCCGCCTGCATTCATCCCGGTTATGGGTTCTTGTCCGAGAACGCCGATTTTGCCGACGCCTGCCTGGCGGCGGGGATCGTCTTCGTTGGCCCGCCTGCTTCGGCCATTCGCGCCATGGGCCTCAAAGACGCGGCCAAGGCCCTTGCCGAGAAGGCCCATGTGCCGGTCGTGCCGGGCTATCACGGTGAGCGCCAGGACGTGGCTTTTCTCGAAAGCGAAGCGGCCCGGATTGGCTATCCGGTGCTGATCAAGGCCGTGGCCGGCGGCGGCGGCAAGGGCATGAAGCGCGTCGAGGCGGCGGCTGATTTCGCGGATGCGCTGGAAAGCGCCCAGCGCGAGGCACGCAATGCCTTTGGCGATCCGCGCGTGCTGGTCGAGAAATACGTGCTCGCTCCGCGCCATGTCGAGATCCAGGTCTTCGGTGACAGCCATGGCAACGTCGTGCACCTGTTCGAGCGCGACTGCTCGCTGCAACGCCGCCACCAGAAGGTCATCGAGGAGGCCCCGGCCCCCGGCATGAGCCCCGAGGTCAGGGCCGCGATGGGCAAGGCGGCGGTCGAGGCGGCGAATGCGGTCGGCTATGTCGGCGCCGGCACGGTCGAGTTCATCGCCGATGGCCGCGATGGGCTCAGGGCCGACCGGTTCTACTTCATGGAAATGAACACGCGGCTTCAGGTCGAACACCCGGTGACGGAGACCATCACCGGGCTCGATCTTGTGGAGCTGCAATTGAGCGTGGCGGCAGGTGACGCCCTCCCCTTCAGGCAGGACGATCTGACGATCACCGGCCACGCGGTCGAGGCGCGACTCTATGCGGAGGATCCGGAACGCGGCTTTCTGCCCTCCACCGGCAAGCTCTGGGCGCTGATGCTGCCCGAGGCGGAGGGTATCCGCGTCGATGCCGGCGTCGAGGAAGGTGGCGAGGTGACACCGTTCTACGACCCAATGATCGCCAAGATCATCGCGCGCGGCGACACCCGCCTCGAAGCGCTGGACCGGCTCGCCGCCGCCCTGGGCGAGACACTTGTCGCCGGGCCGAAGACCAACGCACGGTTCCTGAAGAAGCTGTGCGAGGCGGAAGGGTTCCGCGACGGGCTGTTCGACACCGGGTTCATCGACCGCAACGCCGAGGCGCTGGGCGCGGTCGCGCAGCCGCTTGACAGGGCGGCGGTGGCTGCCGGCACCATGATGCTGCTCGATGAACAGGCGCGCAATCTGCCGCGCTCCGGGCCGGCCCATGATCCCTGGTCGGTTGCCGATGGTTTTGCGTTCTCACCACAGCCCGCCCTGCCCGTGCCGGTCACGGCGGATGGCGAGCCTGTCGTGCTGCGCGTGCGCCGCGATGCCGGCGGCGCTGCTGTCGAGCTTGGCGATGTCGCGCCGGGCAGCGAGCGCGACCTGACGCTGGTGATGGCCGATGAAGGCGTGATCGTGCTTGGCGATGGTCGCCAGACCTGGGTCCGGCTGGTCGATCCGCTGGCCGTCGATCCGGATGCCGGCGACGGGGCCGGCGGCTCCCAGATCAAGGCCCCGATGCATGGCAAGCTGATCGCGCTGTTCGTCAAGACCGGCGACAGGGTCGAGAAGGGCCAGCGCCTCGCCATCGTCGAAGCGATGAAGATGGAGCATGTGCTGACCGCCCCACGCGATGGCGTGGTGATCGATGCCACCGGCGAGCCCGGCATGCAGGTTGCGCAAGGCGCACGCCTGATCAGCATCGGGGATGCGGCTTGAAGCGCCTGGCTACCGGCGCTGCCCTGCTGGCCATGATCGCTGCATCACCGGCGCTGGCCTGCTCGTGCCTGCCGCGCTCGGAAGCGCAGATCATCGAGGCTGCCGATGTGGCGGTGGCCGGCAAGGTCAGTGATGTGCGGCGCATCGGGCGGGCCGGCAGCGGCAGCGTGATCGCGACCATCGAGGTGACGCGCATCATCAAGGGCCGCGTTCACCGCCAGATCCAGGTCAGGACCCGCGACAATCCGGCCGCCTGCGGCATCGACTTCCAGCCAGGCAGCGTGGTCAGGGTCGCAGCGCAGAAGCTCAACGACGGGCTGAACACCAACCTGTGCATGGCTCTCGCCGCCCCGCGTGCGTGATTGCGCGCCAGCGGGCGCAGGCGATCATGGCACGGCGTCGCAAGCCAGCGATCACATCTCCTGCGTGTTGAGCCGACCGATGATCGGGAACTGCTCGGCCTCATAGATCTGGCCGGTCACGGGGGCTGATTCCGGCGAGAGCCAGAAGCAGACATGGGCCGCGATCTCGGACGGATCGAGCAATTTGCCGGTTGGCGCTGATGATTTCGGCAGCTTCGACATCCAGTCGAGCGGCCGGCCCTCGGCGAGCTGCGTGCGGTTCTCGTTCTCGGTGGCGGTCCAGCCGACATTGAGGCATGTCAGCCGGATGTGCTCCGATGCCAGCGAATTGGCGAGGTTGCGCGTCATCGTCATCAGCGCGCCCTTGGACATCGAATAGACCAGCAGTTCGGACAGGCCCGTCCAGCCATTGATCGAGCCTATTGTGACGATGCTGCCCGGCGATTTCTGCGTCCGGAAGGCCTCGATGGCAGCCTTGGCGCAGAGCAGAGGCGCACGCGTGTTGATGTGGAACAGCCGGTCGAAAACCTCCTCATCGGCCTGCTCGATGCCGTGGCGCGGATAGATGCCCGCGTTGTTGGCCAGCCCGTCGATGCGCCCGAAGGCCTTGACGGTGGCGGCCACGATGCGGGCGCAGGTCTTGGGGTTGCCCAGATCGCCGCCCACGGCCTTGGCCCCTCGCCCCAGCCGTTTCACCGCATCGCGGGCGTCGGCAAGCGTCAGGCCATGCACCATGACCTTAGCCCCTTCCGCCAGCAGTTTCCGGCAGGTGGCAAAGCCGATGCCGCTGGTGCCGCCGGTGACGAGGATGACGTGTCCTGAAAAGCGCTTGGCCATGGCCTTGTTCCCAATCCTTGAGTCTTCACGGCACAACGTAAACCAGAACGCGGCGCGGTCCACAGCCCGCTGCCGCATGGCAGGTGCGCTGACGTGCAGCGTCGGTTATGACGCTGGCATGCCGCTGCATATTCTCAAACTCTGCGTCGGGGCGGATTCGATCCGCGACCTCGAAGACTGGATCGCTGACACGCTCGCACTCTGGCGCAGGCTTGGCCGGCCCGAGGAGCAGCTTCACACCACGCGCATGGTGCCCAAGCGCATGGACGAGATCATCGGATCAGGTTCGCTCTACTGGGTGATCAAGGGTCAGGTGAGCTGCCGCCAGACGATTGTGGACATCCGGCCCTTCACCGATGTCGACGGGATCGGCCGCTGCCATCTGGTGCTGGAGCCTCTGGTGGTGCCAGTCGAGCCGCGCCCGTGCCGGCCCTTCCAGGGCTGGCGCTACCTCGCCGACGCCGACAAGCCGCGCGACATTGCAGCCTCCGGCGGCGATCTGGCGGCGATGCCCGAGGAGATGCGCCGGCACCTCGCCGAACTGGGGCTGCTCTAGCCCGCTGGCTGCAGGGCAGAGCGCCTGATGGCCAGCGTGATCCGGCTGGCGGCCTCACGCACGGCGCTGCCCAGCGCATCGAGAGTGGTCAGCGTCTTGGGCGTGAACGGTTCCAGCGATAGGCTGCCAAGGATGGCCTGACGCATCCGGGGCGACCGGGAAGCGAGAAGGGGCTGATGCTGGCCGGCTCGGCGCGCGAAGTCGCGGCAGCCCCGGCATGGTGGGCGGTGACGGGCTCGAACCGCCGACCCTCTCGGTGTAAACGAGATGCTCTACCAACTGAGCTAACCGCCCGAACCTGCCAGACCGGAACCTGCACCCGGATCGCCTGACGCGCTGTGTCCTATGGCGTCAGCGGGCCGGGGGCAAGCCCCTCCCCCGCAGGGACGCCGCAACCGCCAGGCTTTCCTGTCGTCTTGCAAAGTGAAAGCCCCGGTGCAGGCACCGGGGCTTTGTGTTGTGCGGCGCATCGCTCAGTGGGCGACCGAGGCTGCGCTGTCGTCGTCCTTGCGGCCGGCGCGGGCGTCGATGCGGGCATCTTCCGCCGCCTCGTCCCACTCGATCGGCTCAGGCTGGCGCACGAGGGCGTGCTGGAGAACCTGATGCATGCTGGAGACCGGGACGATCTCAAGGCCGTTCTTCACGGACTTGGGCAGATCGACCAGATCCTTGGCATTCTCCTCGGGGATCAGCACCTTCTTGATGCCGCCGCGGAGCGCTGCCAGCAGCTTCTCCTTGAGCCCGCCGATCGGCAGAACCCGGCCCCGCAGCGTGACCTCGCCTGTCATGGCAATGTCGCGCCGGATCGGGATTTGCGTCAGCACCGAGACGATGGCCGTGGCCATGGCGATACCGGCTGACGGGCCATCCTTCGGGGTCGCCCCTTCCGGAACGTGGACATGGATGTCCCGCTTGTCGAAGAAGGGCGGCTTGATGCCGAAATCGACAGCGCGCGAGCGGACATAGGATGCAGCCGCAGAAATCGACTCCTTCATCACGTCGCGCAAGTTGCCGGTCACGGTCATCTTGCCGCGTCCGGGCATAAGCAGGCCCTCGATCGTCAGCAACTCGCCGCCGACCTCGGTCCAGGCAAGACCCGTCACCACGCCGACCTGATCCTCGCTCTCGGCCTCGCCATAGCGATAGCGCGGCGGGCCGAGATATTCCTCAAGCAGATCGGGCGTCACCGAGACCTTCTTCTTCTTGAGCAGGATGATGTCCTTCACGCCCTTGCGGACGGTGTTGGAAATCTCGCGCTCGAGATTGCGCACGCCGGCCTCCCGCGTGTAGCGCCGGATCAGCTTCTCCAGCGCCTCGTCGGTGAGCTGCCATTCCTTCTTGTCGAGCCCATGCTTGGACACGGCATTGGGGATCAGGTGCTTCTTGGCGATCTCGCCCTTCTCTTCCTCGGTATAGCCGGCGATGCGGATCACCTCCATCCGGTCCAGCAGGGCTGGAGGGATGTTCAGGGTGTTGGCCGTGGTGACGAACATCACGTTCGACAGATCGTAGTCGACCTCAAGGTAGTGGTCGTTGAAGGTCGAGTTCTGTTCCGGATCCAGCTCCTCCAGCAGGGCCGCCGACGGATCGCCGCGGAAATCCATGCCCATCTTGTCGATCTCGTCGAGCAGGATCAGCGGATTGCTGGTCTTGGCCTTCTTCATCGACTGGATGATCTTGCCGGGCATCGAACCGATGTAGGTGCGGCGATGACCGCGGATCTCGGCTTCGTCACGCACACCGCCGAGCGACATGCGCACGAACTCGCGGCCGGTCGCCTTGGCGATCGACTTGCCAAGCGAGGTCTTGCCCACGCCGGGCGGGCCGACAAGGCACAGGATCGGGCCCGTGAGCTTGTTGGTGCGCTGCTGCACCGCCAGATACTCGACGATCCGGTCCTTGACCTTCTCCAGCCCGTGATGATCGGCGTCCAGCAGATCCTGCGCGGCCTTGAGGTCCTTCTTGATCTTGGACTTCTTGCTCCACGGAATGCCCAGCATCCAGTCGAGATAGTTGCGCACGACCGTGGCTTCCGCCGACATCGGCGACATCTGGCGCAGCTTCTTGACCTCGGCGATGGCCTTGTCGCGGGCTTCCTTTGTCAGCTTGGTCTGCGCGATCTTCTGTTCGAGTTCGGCCAGTTCGTCGCGGCCTTCCTCGTTGTCGCCCAGTTCCTTCTGGATCGCCTTCATCTGCTCGTTGAGGTAGTACTCGCGCTGTGTCTTCTCCATCTGCCGCTTGACGCGGGAGCGGATGCGCTTCTCGACCTGAAGCACGGAGATCTCGCTCTCCATCAGGCCCAGAACCTTCTCAAGCCGGCCGGCGACTTCCAGCGTCTCCAGCACCATCTGCTTGTCGGAGATCTTGACTGCCAGATGCGAGGCCACCGTGTCGCCGAGCTTGGAGGGCACGTCGATCTGCGTCACCGCCGCGACGACCTCGGGCGAGACCTTCTTGTTGAGCTTCACATAGTTCTCGAACTCGGAGATGACCGAGCGGGCCATCGCCTCGACCTCGACCTTCTTGCCTTCGATGTCGGCCAAAGCCTCGACACTTGCGGCATAATACTCGTCGGCCTTGGTGAACTTCTTGATGCGGCCACGCGATGCGCCCTCGACCAGCACCTTCACGGTGCCGTCAGGCAACTTCAGCAATTGCAGGACGCTGGCCAGTGTGCCGATCTCGAAGATCGCATCGGTGGCCGGGTCATCATCGGAGGCGTTCTTCTGGGTGGCGAGGACGATCAGGCCGTCGGCCTTGACCACTTCCTCAAGCGCACGGATCGACTTCTCGCGCCCGACGAAAAGCGGCACGATCATGTGCGGGAACACGACGATATCGCGCAGCGGCAGCACCGGATATTCGGCAACTGAACCGGGGACGATGGCAGGGCGAGCCTTTTGTGCGCTCATCACGAATTCCTTGTCAGGTTTGCGGCCAGGCAGGTCCCCATATGGGCGACCATCGAGACCGAAGACGGGCCAGCGGGCGCTGGACCCGGACCGCAGGCGCCACCCTCGACAGGCGTGGCAAGTCTGATTCTGCAGCCGAATACCAAGGTGGCGATAACAGCCTGATGTTTCAAGCGGCGCAATGCGACATGGTGAGCCTCGATGGCTCATGAATGCAGCATGCGCCCTGCCGACGGATCAGCAAGGCGCATGCCAGCAGCAGCCAGACCAGCGGCGCGAACGAGCCGGCGCCGCCGGAAATCCCGACCTCAGTTGGACGAGTTCGAGCTGGAATTCGAGCTTGAGTTCGACGAACCGTTCGAGGACGAGTTCGACGAGCTGTTGGAGCTGGAATTCGAGGAGCTGTTGGAAGACGAGTTCGAGGAGCTGTTCGAAGAGCTGTTTGAGCTGGAGTTCGAAGAGCTGTTGCTGCTGGAATTCGACGAGCTGTTCGAGCTTGCGTTCGAGAACGCGGCACCGCCGAACGAGGAGTTGCTGCTCGTGTTGCTGGAGCTGTTGCGCGAGCCGTTGGACGAGCGGTTGGTGGAGGTGTTGGTTGAGGTGTTGCCGCGCGACATCGCGCCCATGAAGTCCATCGGGCCAGAGGCCACCTGCACGCCAGCGGCGGCAGGGCCTGAGGCAATGGGGGTCGCCGCCGCGCGGCCCATGCCGACCAGCGCCGGAGCGGTCTGGCCAATCGCCGTCCTGGCCTGCCCGACATCGGGGACGGCATGCGCCAGGGCGCCCGTGGCGGTCAGGGTCGTCAGCGCTGCGCCGGCGATCAGTGATGCTGTGATGCGGTGTGTCATGGTGGTCTCCTGTTTCGATGCGACGGCTTTGAAATGCCGGTCACGGGGAGAACGACGCATGCAGCCGGGATATTCCCGGCATGGTGAGAAAAGTCTGAAGGCGCTGGACTTGGTGCCCCGCCGGCCATGCAACAGCCGGCAAGCAAAACGGCGGATCTTGCGATCCGCCGTGCTGTGATGGCTTCAACAAAGTCTGGTGATCGGGGCCTCGCCGCTCCGGGCGATCAGGCCCTGCTGGATCACGCGCTCTTGGATTCCGCCGCCTTGTCCTTCTCTTCGTAGATGTAGAGAGGGCGCGCCTTGCCGTCGATGACCTCGGGGCTGATGACGACCTGATTGACCCCATCGAGGCCAGGCAGGTCATACATCGTCTCCAGCAGGATGCCTTCGAGGATCGAGCGCAGGCCACGCGCGCCGGTCTTGCGATCGATGGCCTTGCGGGCGATCACGTTGAGGGCCTCGTCGGAGAAGGACAGTTCGACATCCTCCATCTCGAACAGGCGGGCATACTGCTTCACCAGCGCGTTCTTGGGCTCGGTCAGGATCGTCTTGAGAGCGGCCTCGTCGAGATCTTCCAGCGTGGCCAGAACAGGCAGGCGGCCGACGAATTCCGGGATCAGGCCGAACTTCAGCAGATCGTCGGGCTCGACCTCGCGGAAGATCGCGCCGGTGCGGCGATCATCGGGGCCCTTGACCTTGGCACCGAAGCCGATCGACGTGCCCTGCCCGCGGGCAGAGATGATCTTTTCGAGACCGGCGAAGGCTCCGCCGCAGATGAACAGGATGTTGGTGGTGTCGACCTGGAGGAACTCCTGCTGCGGATGCTTGCGCCCGCCTTGCGGCGGCACGGACGCGACGGTGCCTTCCATGATCTTCAGCAGGGCCTGCTGCACGCCTTCGCCCGACACATCGCGGGTGATCGACGGGTTGTCGGACTTGCGCGAGATCTTGTCGATTTCGTCGATGTAGACGATGCCGCGCTGGGCCCGTTCAACGTTGTAGTCGGAGGCCTGCAACAGCTTGAGGATGATGTTCTCGACATCCTCGCCGACATAGCCCGCCTCGGTCAGCGTGGTGGCGTCGGCCATGGTGAAGGGCACATCGAGGATGCGGGCCAGCGTCTGGGCCAGCAGCGTCTTGCCCGAGCCGGTGGGCCCGACCAGCAGGATGTTCGACTTGGCCAGTTCGACATCGTTGTGCTTGGTGGCGTGGTTGAGGCGCTTGTAGTGGTTATGGACGGCGACGGAGAGCACCTTCTTGGCGTGCTCCTGACCGATCACGTAATCATCGAGGACCTTGCGGATTTCCTTTGGCGTCGGGACCCCGTCCTTGGCCTTGACCATCGAGGTTTTCGATTCCTCGCGGATGATATCCATGCACAGCTCGACGCACTCGTCGCAGATGAACACGGTCGGGCCCGCAATCAGCTTGCGCACCTCGTGCTGGCTCTTGCCGCAGAACGAGCAATACAAGGTGCTCTTGGTGTCGCCGGTTGCCTTGGTCATGGCAGATCTCCATCGTTGCGATTCGAAAACCGCCGCAACGCGCGGTCATATTCATCAGCCGCCTCTGGCAGTCCGATTCGGGCAGTAAATACCCATTCGTCCCATCAGAACGTTAACGCGGCACACCTGATTGCCGGCCAATGACCGGAACGTGCTCACCGTTCGGGAACAGTATGGGCTGGCGAAGCGCATTCGCCAACCCGCTTTGTGTCACGCCCGCGTCGCAAAACCGTGACCTGCGACGATTCACCCGGACCCGGCTTCAGGTTGCCAATGCCGGCGAGGTCACCGCACCGCCATCATCCGGGCGCTTGCTGATGACCTGATCAATCAGGCCGAAGGCCTTGGCATCTTCCGAGGACATATAGTTGTCCCGTTCCAGCGCATCCTCGATTTCCTTGTAGGTGCGGCCGGTGTGCTTGACGTAAATCTCGTTGAGGCGGCGCTTGGTCGTGTCGAACTCGCGCGCATAGATCATGATATCTGTGACCTTGCCCTGATAGCCGGCGGAAGGCTGGTGCACCATCACGCGGGAATTCGGCAGGGCGAAACGCTGGCCCTTCTCGCCGGCGGTCAGCAGAAGCGAGCCCATCGAGGCGGCCATGCCAAGGCAGATCGTGGTGATCGGCGGCTTGATGAACTGCATGGTGTCGTAGATCGACATGCCGGCCGTGACCGCGCCGCCCGGCGAGTTGATGTAGAAGGAGATTTCCTTCTTGGGATTGTCGGCCTCAAGGAACAGGAGCTGCGCCACGATCAGTGATGCGCCGTAATCCTCGACGGGGCCGGTGAGGAAGATGATCCGCTCGCGCAGCAGACGGGAGTAGATGTCGAAGGCCCGCTCGCCGCGGCTTGACTGCTCGATCACCATCGGCACGAGATTGTTGTAGACTTCGACGGGGTCGCGATCGCGGATCATGGACGTAGGGCTCCTCGGCGCGGGCAACGATTCGACCGCGCGTGTTCCGCTAATGTAGTCACGCCCCACGCGATTACAAACGGAAGCGGCGTTTTCGCCGGCCAGCCATCTGCTCGCTCGCCGCAGCGCGGCACCGCGCCGGGATGCCGATCAGGGGCCCGGCACCTGCCGCGTGGCATCTTTCAATTCCTGCGAGAAGCGGATCGCCCAGTTCTTCAGCATGTAGGCAGCGGCAACGCTGAACGCCGATGCGCCAACGCCGGAAACAGCGCAGACATCGCGCAGTTGCAAGGCCAGATAGTGGGCGCGGCTGATGATCTCCTGAAGGACTTCGATCTCGTGCTCTGACAGAGACCTGAGCGTTCTTTCAGAAGGGTCCGGCAGGGACGGGTCCGGATCGGGGCTGGAAGGTTCGGACAAGGCGGGTCTCCTGCTGCTGGCATACCCGCATGGCAGCGGATGCGCTGCGCTGGGCACATATCGAACGCTCCAGCCACCTGATTCGCATGCAGGATGCAGGCACGTGCGGGCACATGCCGTCAGACGCGTTTCGTTGCCTGCGAAGCACCGGGCCGTGCTAGGGTGCCGTAGCGTCGCTCTGGTGCGATGCTGCGCCAGGGATCGCCATGCAGCCCGTTCCGCCACCGACCAGCTTCGCCGAGGAGGCACCCCGGGAGCCCGGCAGCGGCGCGCGCCTGTCCAGCAGCGACGAGATCGCCGTCCTCGAAGCCCTCGATGCAATCATTGCATCCGGTGCGCTGGGTGGTGGCGAACGCCTGCCGGCGCTGTTGCGCTATCTGGTGACTGAGGAGCTGGCGGGCCGGGGCGAGCGGATCAAGGCCTTTGCCATCGCGACCGAGGTTCTCGGGCGCAGCGCGGATTTCGACCCGCAGCTCGACAGCATCGCGCGCACAGAGATGGCGCGTCTGCGCAAGGAACTCGACCACGTCGCAGCGTCGAACAGCGATGCCGGGCAGGTTCGCATCACCATCCCAAAGGGCTCCTACCGGCCGAGGATCGACCTTTCTGCGCCCGAAGAACCAGCAGCAGGTCCAGAGAACGGTTCGGCGATGCCGCTGGCAGAGACTGCCCGGCCACCACGCCGATGGCTTTGGGCCGGTGTTGTTCTGGCGATGCTCGCGGCGGCTGGTCTGGCGCCGACCGTCTGGCAGGACGCGTCGCAACCGCCTGCCACGCTGCCTCCCCTGATCCTGATCGAGGGCCGTCCTGACGCCAGCGACGGCGAGGCGGCACAGGGCCCCGCGCTTCGGGCGGAACTCGCCGCAGAGCTGGCCCGGCAACAATGGCTGACCGTCGTCATGGCCGAGCCGCTGCCAGCAACAGACACGACGCTGACAGCTTCAGCGCGTCAGCGGCATGTGTTTGTGCTCGATGTGCAGACAATCGCTGGCGATGACGGAATCCGCACACGGGTTTTCCTCAAGCGATGGCCGGAGCGGTCGATCCTTTGGTCGAATTCCTATGTCTTCGCTGATCTGGCGAAGGTGCGCGCCGTGGTCATGCGCGACATTGCCGGCACCATCGCGCGCGATCTGACCTCACCCGGCGGCGGCATCATGCTGACAGAACTTGCCCTGAGGGATGACGACCGCCGCGCGGAGACGCATTTCTCGTGCCTGCTGGCCATGCGGCATCACTGGCGCAGCTATGACGAGGACGCCGGTCGTGACGCTGAACGCTGCCTGAAAGAGGCCATCGCTGATGATCCCGCCTTTGCGGCAGGACGCGGGGCACTGGCCTCCTACATGATCGAACGAGGACGCAGCCAGGGCGGAGAGGCCCGCACTGCGCAACTGGCGGCAGCCGAGGCGCTGATCGCCGGCAGTTCAGGCGGCAATCCAATGCTGGATAGCGCAAGGATGGCCCTGGCGGCCTGCAAGGCCGATGTGGCCGGAGTTCGACGTCTCGCCAACGAACTGGCGACAGCCTATCCGAACAATCCGGATGTCTTGTCCGATGCCGGCTCGAAACTCGGCATGGCTGCCGGCGACTGGGCGCAAGCCGCCGTACTGGAGGCCCGCGCGATGGCGCTGAACCCTTTGCCTGACCCTTGGTATCCACTGGCCAGCCTGACGCATCACCTGATCAAGGGCGAGCCGCGCCAGGCGATGAGCCTGCTTGAGCGGACCCCCCAGCGCGCTTTCGTGGTTGGCCAGATTGCCCGCCTGAGCATCGGCGCTGCACTCCAGGATGGGTTGTTGCTGGCCGACGCGCGCAAACGCCTTGGCGACCTTGGCCTGCATGGGCGGGATGATCTTCTGGCCACGGTCGAGCGCCAATGCTGGAGCGACGAGACCAAGGCCGTCTACCGCCGCGGCATCCTCGCAGCCATTCCGCCATAAGCAAACGGCGGCGTGCCCGAGGCAGCGCCGCCGTATCCTTTCAGGACGTGCCGGTTTTGGACGGCGTCACTCGGCCTTTTTCTTGCCCTTGGCCTTGGCAGGCTTGGCGTCAGCGGCTTCGCCTTCGGCAGCCGGCGCATCTTCGTCGGCGAACAGCACGTCACGGCTGACCTTGCTGTCCTCGACGGCCATCTGGCCGAGCAGGTGATCGACCACCTTCTCCTCGAAGATCGGAGCGCGCAGTTCGGCAAGAGCCTGCGGGTTCTTGCGGTAGAACTCCCAGACCTGCTTTTCCTGGCCCGGATACTGCCGCGCACGCTCGATCAGGGCCTGCGTGACTTCATCGTCGGAAATCTGGATCTTGGCGCTGTCGCCGATCTCGGCCAGCACGAGGCCCAGCCGCACGCGGCGCTCGGCGATCTTCTGGTAATCGGCGCGGGCGGCCTCTTCAGTGGTGCCTTCATCGGCAAAGGTCTTGGCGGCCTGCTTCATGTCGGCCTCGACCTGACCCCAGACGTTGGTGAATTCCTGCTCGACCAGCGTCGGCGGCAATTCGAACGTGTAGCGCGTGTCGAGCGCATCGAGCAGCGTCTTCTTGAGCTTGCGGCGGGACTGGGCATCCATCTCGCGCTGGAGCTGTGCCTTCACGGCACTCTTCAGAGCATCGAGGCTTTCAAGCCCGAACGCCTTGGCGAGATCCTCGTCGATCTTGACAGGCTCGGGAGCCTGAACCGAACTGACCTTGACCTCGAACGAGGCGGCCTTGCCGGCCAGGTTCGGGGCCTGATAGCCCTCAGGGAAGCTGACATTAACGGTGCGCGTCTCGCCAACCTTGGCGCCGAGCATCTGGTCCTCGAAGCCGGGGATGAACGAGTTGGAGCCGAGCACGAGGTCGATGTCCTGACCGGTGCCGCCATCGAACTTGACGCCGTCGATCGAGCCGACGAAATCGATCACCAGCTTGTCGCCGGCCTCAGCCTTCGCCTTCTCGCCCTTGGGCGCAAAGGAGCGGTTCTGGCTGGCCATGCGCTCGAGCGCGCCGTCCACGTCAGCATCCGGCACATCGGCCACAAGACGGGTCAGGGCTACGCCGGAATGATCGACAACCTCGATCTTCGGCAGCACCTCGATGGCGACCGTGAAGGCCAGATCGCCCTTGGCATCGAGGGCAGCCTCGATCTCGTCCTTGTCTTCGGGAAAGCGGACCTTCGGCTCCATGGCGAAACGCAGGGCGTTGTCCGTCGAAATCTTCGTGTTGGCTTCGTTGACAGCATTCTGCAGCACGTCGTTCATGACCGAGCGGCCATACATCTTGCGCAGATAGCCGGGCGGCACCTTGCCGGGACGGAAGCCGTTGATCTTGACCTTGTCCTTGAGGCCTTCAAGGCCATCGACCAGACGGGTTTCCAGATCGGCGGCGGTCAGCACCACCTTGAACTCGCGCTTGAGGCCCGTTGAGAGGGTTTCTGTCACCTGCATCGTGCTGGTCCGTTCTTTTCGAAAACTGTCTGTCCAAAACTGCCGAAGCCGAGGCCGATGACGCATTGGCAAGCTAGCACGGCTGGCTGGTGCGGGCGGAGGGACTCGAACCCCCACACCTTGCGGCGGTGGAACCTAAATCCACTGCGTCTACCAATTCCGCCACGCCCGCGAAGCCAAACCGTACCGTTGAGCCATCAGCCGACGACGGATTTGGCGTCCCTATAGCAGAGGTTCAGCCAAGTGCAGCAAAAAAATGTGCCCGGATGCGCTGCCGGGCCGGCTGTCAGGGCTTTGCGCCAGGACGCTCGTCCGCATGAAGCGCCTTGCCGAGAATGTGGCGCGACTGGCCCACGACATGGCGCGTCGAACCGACGATCAGCGGATCTGCGCCGAAAACCACGCTTGTATCCTTGTTGGGATAATCCAGCGAAGACAGGAAATGCTGGAGGCAGTTCAGCCGGGCGCGCTTCTTGTCGTCAGACTTGACGATGACCCAGGGCGCGTCGGCAGTGTCGGTGTAGAAGAACATCGCCTCCTTCGCCTCGGTGTAGTCGTCCCACTTGTTGAGTGAGGCGATGTCGATCGGCGACAGTTTCCACTGCTTGAGCGGATCAACCTCGCGGGACTGGAAGCGCCGGACCTGCTCCTCGCGCGTCACCGAGAACCAGTACTTGTACAGCCGGATGCCGGTGCGGGTGAACATCTGTTCCAGCAGAGGAGCCTGCCGCATGAATTCGAGATAGTCTCCCGGCGAGCAGAACGACATGACGCGCTCGACGCCAGCCCGATTATACCAGGAGCGGTCGAAGAACGCGACTTCGCCGGCTGCCGGCAGATGCTCGACATAGCGCTGGAAATACCATTGCGTGCGCTCGCGATCGGTGGGCTTTTCGAGCGCGACGACGCGCGCGCCGCGCGGGTTCATATGCTCCATGAAGCGCTTGATGGTGCCGCCCTTGCCGGCCGCGTCGCGTCCTTCGAACAGGATCACGACGCGCTCGCCGGCTTCCTTGATCCAGTTCTGCGCCTTCAGTAATTCGACCTGCAGCGCCGCCATCTGGCGGACATAGGCCCCCTCGGTCAGCCGATCGGCATAGGGATAGGCGCCGCTCTCGAAGGCGCGGCGGATCGTGTCCGGGTCGGCCTCGGCACGGCGCAAGGCTTCGCGGCGCTCGGCCTTGGTGGAGCGGCGGGTCACAGCGTTTTCCGGCGCCGGATCAGCCAAGGATGCGGCGGCGCGACCGATCGGGCCGGCACTGTCCACTGGCAGCTCCCGTTCCGGGATGCTCTCGGCTGATCTGTCCATGGCCAGTGCCTTCTGTCGCGATCGTCATCGTGACGATTGAATGACAGGCTAGGCTTGCCATGGCGCGAGTGGCTTGACCTGCGTCAAGCGCGGAGCGCCGGGCCTCAACGGGCCGGGCTGCGTGTCATGCGGGTGATGCCCTTGCGGGCGGCGAACATGCGGCCATAGACATCACCGGCCAGATCGGGACGGTAGCAGGCCTGGCCGAGCAGCGGTGCCCATTCGTATTCGAGCGTGTCGACCAGATCGAAATCGGCCTTCAGCCGCGCCTCGCATTGCAGGCGATTCTTGCGATTCTGGTATTCGAGCAGCACGAGCGATGTCATTGACAGGTCGATGTGGTCGAGCACATCGCCCTCGCCGCCCTCGATGTCGATCTTGACGATGTCAGGCGAGGCGATACTGGCCGGATCGACGACGGCCACCTCGTAGCTTTGCACCTGCGATCCCGCCACGAACGTGTCGCCGGCATAGGCGGCAAGGCCCGATTCGCCATCGCCGGCGAAGCGGCTCATGAACGTCGCGGTCTTCTGGCCGCCGGGAAAGAGCGCGGCATTGACCGGCTTGATGTCGCGGCGCTGGTGCGTGTTGCGCTTGAGGAACTCGAACG
>JAIYDY010000061.1 GCA_027487245.1 Hyphomicrobiales bacterium | reverse complement strand
GTCACCGTGACGAGGTCGGCATGGCCGGCGAGCGCCTCGTCGATGGCGTTGTCGACCACCTCGTAGACCATGTGGTGCAGGCCCGAACCGTCATCGGTGTCGCCGATATACATGCCGGGGCGCTTGCGCACGGCATCAAGGCCCTTGAGAACCTTGATGGAATCCGCGCCATAGTCATCGGCGGGGTCTATCGGCGGGTTGGTGTCGGACATGGCTCAACTCGGATCGGTCGCGGAAATGATTCGATCATCGAACATAGTGCCTCATGCCCCGGATTTCACCCCCCAAAGGCACCAGAAAACCAAATGAAAATCAGATGGTTAGAGATTGTTTGTGGATAGTCCAGCCGCAGCCTTCCATCCAGTCGTCATCCCGGCCTTGAGCCGGGATCGCTCGGCGCTGCATCGCGCAGACGGCAGACATCCCGGATGCTCGCAACGATCCCGGCTCAAGGCCGGGATGACCTGGCAACCGTGACGAAGATCAAGTCTGAAAGACGCGGATCTCACGCCTCCCACAGCGCGCCAAGGAACGCATCGCCATAGGCTTTCAGCTTGCGTTCGCCGACGCCGCTGACACGGGCCATGCTGTCCAGATCGTGCGGTTTCTCGCGCACCATGTCGAGCAGCGTCCGGTCCGGAAACACCATGTAGGCCGCGATGCCTTCCTCGCGTGAAATGCTGGCCCTGAGCTTGCGCAGGCGCTGGAACACGGCATCGTCACTCTCGTCGAGATCCCCGCTATAGGGGCCGGACGGGCTCCTGATGCGGGCCAGCCGCTCCGTCTGTGTCTCCGCCCTCAGCCGGATGCCGTCCTGCCCGCGCAGCAGGTGTTCGCCCTTCTCGGTCACGACCAGCCCGCCGAACTCGTCGCGATGCGCCACGGCGCCGGCGGCGAAGAGCTGGCGGATGATGCTCACCCAGTTCTTCGGTCCCTTGTCCTTGCCCGCCCCGAAGGTCTTGATCTCGTCATGCTTCTGCTTCGCCACCATCTCGGTGCGGTTGCCCACCAGCACGTCGGCGATATGGGAAGCGCCAAAGCGCTGGCCCGTGCGCAGCATCGCGGACAGCGCTTTCTGCGCATCGACCAGCCCGTCATACAGCGTGTTCTGCCCGGCCCCGCACAGATCGCAGCCCTGGCAGGTGACGCTGCTCTCGCCGAAATAGGACAGCAACGCCCCGCGCCGGCATTGCGAGGCCTCGCACAGAGCCAGCAGCGCATCGAGCTTGCGGTGTTCGACGCGCTTGCGCTCCTCCGGCATGTCCTTTTCGTCGATCTGCCGCCGGCGCAGCGCCATGTCGTCCATGCCGTAGAGCGTCAGCGTCGCAGCCGGCAGGCCATCGCGCCCGGCGCGGCCGATCTCCTGGTAGTAGCTCTCGATCGAGCCGGGCATGTCGGCGTGGATGACAAAGCGCACATCGGGCTTGTTGACGCCCATGCCGAAGGCGATGGTGGCACAGACGATCACGCCATCCTCCTGCTGGAAGATGTCCTGGTTGCGGTTGCGGCTCTCCTGCTCCATGCCGGCATGGTAGCTGACGGCACGCCAGCCCTTGCCGCTCAGCCATTCTGCCAGCGCCTCGGTGCGCTTGCGTGACGAGCAGTAGATGATGCCCGACTGGCCCTTGCGTGTGGCAAGAAAGGCCTCGATCTGCCGCCTCGGCTGGTCCTTGGCCGCAAAGCGCAGGGCGATGTTGGGCCTGTCGAAGCCATGCACGAAGATTGCCGGATCGGCGTCGAACAACTGAGCAATGATGTCGTTGCGCGTGGCCTCGTCGGCGGTCGCGGTCAGGGCCAGCACGGGGGGCGAGCCGAGCGCCCGTCGCAGGCGGCGCAATTCGCGATATTCGGGCCGGAAGTCATGGCCCCATTGCGACACGCAGTGCGCTTCGTCGATGGCGAGCCGCGCGACGCCCAGTTCGGCCAGCCGTGTCGCCAGCCCGTCCACGGCCAGTCGCTCGGGCGACACGTAGATCAGGTGCGTGTCGCCATGGCGCAGTGCGCGCCAGGCGGCGGCGTTATCCTCGTCACTGTTCTGCGAGTTGAGCGTGACAGCGCCGACGCCGACAGCGGCCATCTGCTTGACCTGATCGCGCATCAGCGCGATCAGCGGCGAAACCACCACCGTCAGCCCGCCTTCGACGAGCGCCGGCAGCTGGTAGCACATCGACTTGCCGGACCCGGTCGGCATCACCGCCAGCACGTCGCGGCGCGACAGCACGGCCTCGATCACCTCGCGCTGCCCGGAGCGGAAGTCATCATAGCCAAAGGTGGATTTCAGCGTGCTGCGGGCCGCATGGAGCGAATCGGGCATGAAACCGGTTTAGGCGGCTGGTCGGACGATGCAAGGGCCGGCACTTGCCCCAGACCAAACTGTCTTCAAACGTCATCGTTCGGAGGCGGATAAACTGAACGATAACAATTGTTTAGAATACTCATTCGGCGAAAAAGCTATTCTCGCGTTCGGTGATGCTTCGATTTTCCATCGTGCAAGGCGCATGCTCCAATCGCCAAGACGAAAAGGAGCAGCATTGGCACGGCTTCTGCCAGATATCAGTGCCAGTTCAGTTGCGAGCACGACACAAGGTCAAGCTGCGAGATGCTTTTGGTCGCCACAAGCCCAACCGAGCATCAAGTGATGTCCTGAGGGAGTTTCGAAATTGATCGGAGCGCCAACAACAGCGGTTCCTCCGAGCACGAACACAAAGCGCTCAAAGGCTTCGAACCAGCGTCTTTCGGGGGAGAAAGAATGAACAATCATCGCCGCATGCTTCGTTGCAAAACGGTCTGCCTCCATCAGAGCTGAAACTGTGCGATGCATGAGTTGGTAGTGAATATCGTCCGGGCAATCAGCGATGCCGAGTGATCGGCATAGAAAATCAAGCCGGGTCAGCTTGCCGGCTGACGCATCCTTCATTTGGTCGGCGACCGTGGGGCCGAAAGCTTCATTGACCTTCGCTTCAATCGTACATGCGATTAGTCCATCGCGATGTCTGCCCAACGCGAATACATCGGATTGGCTCTCGCGTTGCCCACCGGGCAAAGGTGTCTTGTGCTCTGGGATTGCCAGCAACAGCTCGGTTGGGCCGACACCTTGCTCGATAATCATGGCGACTTCGGAAGGCCAACTCGCTTGTGCCTCCCAAGAGTGCGCGACTGTGCGCGCACTGTATCCAGTGACCCACTGACGATCAGGCTTGGCGAGAAACTGCTGCCAAGTTGAGGGTCCACTGGACGGAACAAAGATCCTCGACATTGCTGAACTATGGCCGAAAATCTTGGTGTCCGCTACCGGCGTTGGGGGCGGCGGTGCCTTTCTCGCAGCATGCTCGAAACGGCACGCCAGCTCAGCGCCGCCGTCCCAGGCTCTTGATGTAGCCCAGAAGGTCATCGACCTGACGCGGCGAGAAGGCGAAATCCGGCATGCCCTTGTGGCTGCCGGTGATGCCTTCCCCGAAGGCCTCTTCCAGCGCCTCGACGGGATAGCGCTGCGGGATCAGCCGGAAGGGCGTCGCGGCGGGCCGTGTGCTGCGCCCGCTGCGCCCGATGGCGTGGCACTCGGCACAGTGCACCCGCGCCAGCGCCTGCCCCGCACGGATGTCGGGAGCGGCAAGTCCGGGACCGGCCCAGAGCGCAACCATCGCGGCAAGGCCTACAAGGGCGATCTGGCGCGATCCGGCGGTCCTGAGCATCGACACAAGGCGAATCATGCGGGACATCATGCCTTGTGCGTTCCCAAGGCAGTTTGCGCCAGATCAAAGGATTGAAATGCCCGGATTCCGGAAGGCGCTAGCCCCGCGCCGCGATCAGGGCTGCGGCTCCCGCCATCACGCCCGCCGTGGCGCGGTTGATGCGCCGCAGTGCCGTCTCGGAGGTGAACACCCGGCGCGCCCGGTCGGCGAGCACGAGGGCACCTGCCATCACCGGCGTGATCACCAGCACGATCACGGCTGCCATCTCCAAGAACACCAGCGGCGTGATCGCCTTGGGGTCGATCACCAGCGGCATGATCGACAGGAAGAACACGATCACCTTGGGGTTGCCGAGCGTGAGCGACAGAGCGCCGAGGAAGGATGGCCATGCGCGCACCTTCGTTGTGGCGGCCTCGATCTGGGCCGCCTTCACGGGTGCCGTCCAGATCCGCCATGCCATGTAAAGCAGGTAGGCACAGCCGGCATACTTGACGGCCAGAAACAGCATCTCGAAGCTTCTTGCCAGCACGCCAAGTCCCGTCGCTGCGACCGTGAACCAGATCAGGTCTCCGACCACGAACCCGGCCACGAAGGCCGGCCCGGCGGCGAGACCCTGACCAAGGCCGCGCGCCACAACAGCCGCCAGACCCGGCCCGGGCGAGGCCACAGCAGCGAAATAGACACCGGCAAAAAGGAGCAGAGGGGCGAGGTCCATGGCGTCTCCGATCGGGCCGTCACGTTAGCTCGGGTTGGCAGGCCCGTCACGTCTGTCAGGGCGATGAACAAGGGTCACCAGCACGAAAGAGATCACCAGAAGCAGATACCACGCCCCCATCTTGTGCAGCGTCACCGGTCGCCAGCCAGCGCCTTTCTGGTTCGGGTAGAGCCATGTCCCGGTCACGGTGCCGATGTTCTCGGCGATCCACAGGAAGACCGATGTCAGGAAGGCAGCCAGCAGAAGCGGCATCCAGCGCGCGGTGACATCCACCGTGAAGTAGATGCGCGTGCGCCAGAACACGAGAAATGTGCAGGCAAACAGCACATACCGCGCATCCCAAATGTAGTGATGGCTGAAAAAATTCACGTAGATCGCACCCGCCAGCAGGATGGTCGCCCAGAACGGCGGATAGCCAACAAAGCGCATGTCGAAGATGCGGATGACGCGCGCAATGTAGGAGCCGACGCAGGCATACATGAAGCCGGTGAACAGCGGCACATCGCCAATCCGGATCAGGCTTGGCTCCGGGTAGGACCATGAGCCCATGGCCGTCTTGAAAACCTCCATCGCCGTGCCGACCAGATGAAACAGGAAGATGACCTTCGCCTCTTCCCAGGTCTCCAGCTTGAGGGCGAGCATGGCGGCCTGAACGAGGAATGCCGCGACCAGCAGGGCGTCGTAACGGGCAACCGGCCAATGCGGTTGCCAGATCAGCTTGCTGACGATCAGCATGCCCAGCATGAGCCCGCCAAACAGGCAGGCCCAGCCCTGCTTGAAGCCGAAGATGATGAACTCGGCCAGCCAGGGATGCAGGCGGGCGAGCCCGGCGCGGACGCGCCGGTGCGTATCGGCCAGCCATGGTGCGTAGTGGCCGGCTGTGCCGGGGCTGTCGGGCTTGTTCATGCCAGCCGCTCCGCGCGCCCCGGCGTCACCAACAGCCGGGCAGATCCAGCGGGCAGGTCGCGGAACAGGCTTTCATCCGCGCCGGTCATCCAGACCTGGCAACCGAGGTCGCTGAGGGCGTCATAGAGGGCGGTGCGTCGGCGCGGATCGAAATGCGCCGCGATCTCGTCCATCAGCACGATCGGGGCAAGCCCGCTCATCGCCGCGACCAGCCGGGCATGGGCGAGCACGAGCCCGACCAGCAATGCCTTCTGCTCGCCGGTCGAGCCCTGCTCGGCCGCGATGTCCTTGGGTCCGTGGCGCACCTTCAGGTCGGTGGCTTGCGCACCGATCAGGGTCCGCCCAGCCGCCTTGTCCCGTGGCCGGTTCTGCTTCAGCAGGGCCTGGTAGGCATCTTCCGCATCGACGGCGGCCAGCGCAGCCACGAGCCGGTCGAGCTCACCGTCCAATGCCAGCATTGCCCATGGGAACGGCGAGGTGTCGTCGCGCGTCTCCTCAATGAGTGCTCCCAGCCGCGTTACCGCCTCGGCGCGCGCGGCGGCGACGGCCACGCCCAGTTCGGCCACCTGCCGCTCCACTGCATCGAGCCAGCCGGCATCGTGCGGGCGCTCGTCGAGGATGCGGTTGCGGTCGCGCAAGGCCCGTTCAAGCGCATTGACGCGCGCGCCATGTTCCGCGTCGATGGCCAGCACCAGCCTGTCGAGGAAGCGGCGACGGTCGCCGGCCGAGCCGCGGAACAGCCCATCCTGTTCGGGCGTCAGCCAGACCACGCGCACATGCTCCGACACGGCGGTGAGCGAGGATGACGGCGCCCCGTTGATCCGCTGGATGCGGCTGCGCCGGCCGCTCTCGTCCGGCTCGCCAAGGCCCAGACCGATCTGCGTGTCGTCGGCCAGCCGGACCGAGACGGCAAATCCGCCGCCCGCGCCGCTGCGGGCCATGTCGGCGAACTCGGCCCGCCTGAGCCCGCGCCCCGGCGAGAGCAGCGAGATCGCCTCCAGGATGTTGGTCTTGCCGGCCCCGTTCTCGCCGGCCAGCGCGATGAGCGGCGCGTCCACCGGCAAGGCCAGGTCGGCATAGGACCGGAAGGCGCTGAGCGCGAGATGAGCAAGGCCCGTCATGGTCTGCGGTGTCGAGCCTGCAGCGCGCCGGGTCAAGGCCCCGACATGCGCAATTTGGTGCGAGGCGTGCACGTTTGCCGGTGGACCTGCCATCGGGGCTGCGTTAGCCGTTGTCGAGCAACACCAGCACCCTGAACCACAGACCTCGCACATCAGACCTTGCCGGAGGCAGCCATGGCTTACGAGACGATCCTGGTCACCACGAACGGAGCCGTCGGCGTCATCACCCTCAACCGCCCGCAGGCGCTGAACGCGCTGAATGGCAAGCTGATCGCCGAGGTCAACAAGGCGCTTGATGGCTTCGAGAAGGACAAGGCCATCGGCTGCGTCGTCATCACCGGCTCCGAGAAGGCCTTTGCCGCCGGGGCCGACATCAAGGAGATGCAGTCGCGCAAGTTCCCCGGCACCTATCTCGATGACAAGTTCGCCGAGTGGGACCGCATCGGCCAGCGCAGGAAGCCGATCATCGCGGCTGTGGCCGGCTTTGCGCTCGGCGGCGGCTGCGAACTGGCGATGATGTGCGACATGGTGATTGCCGCCGACAATGCCCGCTTCGGCCAGCCCGAGATCAACCTCGGCGTGATGCCGGGGGCGGGGGGCACGCAGCGCATGGCGAAAGCCATCGGCAAGGCCAAGACCATGGACCTGTGCCTGACAGGCCGGTTCATGGATGCCGCCGAGGCCGAGCGTTCGGGCCTTGTCGCCCGTGTCGTGCCGCTGGCCGACCTGATGACCGAGACGATGAAGGCTGCGACCACCATGGCCGAAAAGTCGCAAGTTGCCTTGCAGATGACCAAGGAAACCGTGAACCGCGCTTTCGAAACCACCCTTGCCGAGGGCCTGCGCTTCGAGCGCCGACTGTTCTCGGCGATGTTTGCCACCGCCGATCAGAAGGAGGGCATGGCTGCCTTCGTCGAGAAGCGCAAGGCTGCCTTCAGGAACAAGTGACTGCAACCATGTCAGACCTCATCGTCACGGATACCGCCGCGCCTCTGGTCCTCCCGGATTTCGCTGCCGTCCAGCGCGCCGCAGCGCGGCTGCAGGGCATCGCCACACGCACCCCGGTGATGACCTCGCGCACGGCCGACGAGGCCACCGGCGCACGCCTGTTCTTCAAGTGCGAGAACCTGCAGCGCATGGGCGCCTTCAAGTTCCGCGGGGCCTACAACGCCATCGCCAGTCTGCCCGACGGCGTGCGCCAGCGCGGCGTCATCGCTTTCTCTTCCGGCAACCACGCCCAGGGCATGGCGCTGGCGGGCCGGCTGCTGGGCGTGCCCGTCACCATCCTGATGCCGCTCGATGCGCCCGAGGCGAAGATCGCCGCGACGCGGGGCTATGGCGCCGAGGTCATCCTGTTCGATCGCTACAGCCAGGACCGGGAGGCCCTTGGTCGGCAGATCGCCGGCGAGCGCGGCCTCAGCCTGATCCCGCCCTTTGATCATCCCGAGGTGATCGCGGGGCAGGGCACGGCCGCGATGGAACTGATCGAGGAAACCGGCCCGCTCGACCTGCTGCTGGTCTGCCTCGGCGGCGGCGGGCTCGTCTCCGGCTGCGCCTTGGCAGCCCATGCGCTGTCGCCGGGGATCCGCGTCATCGGGGTGGAGCCGGAAGCCGGCAACGACGCCCAGCAGTCGCTGCGCGCCGGCCATATCGTGAAGATTGCCGTGCCCAAGACCATTGCCGACGGGGCCCAGACCGCGGCGCTCGGCCACTACACCTTCCCCCTCATCCAGCGCGATGTCGCCGACATCGTCACCGTCAGCGATGCCGAGCTGGTCGAGACGATGCGATTCTTCGCCGAGCGCATGAAAATGGTGGTCGAGCCGACCGGATGCCTCGCCGCTGCCGCTGCCCTGACGGCCAAGGTGTCGGTGCGCGGCCTCCGCGTCGGCGTCATCATCTCGGGTGGAAACACCGATCTTGCCAGCTTCTGCCGGCTGCTGGCGGCCTGAGAGAGCTGTCGCCTCGCCGGTGTTGCCGGAAGCGGCGGTTTCGCGTTGACGCTGCCGCAGGTTCGGATTATACGCCAGCCAACTTCTGGCCCTCGCGAGATGGCCCGGAACCCCATTTCATGTCATGATGCCGTTTCCACGCGGATGCGTATCATCCGATCACGTTGCGTGGAAACCGGTCACAAACGAGGACGCCCATGGCGAATACCAAATCTGCGAAGAAGGCTGCCCGCCAGACCGTTCGCCGCACCGAAGTCAACAAGTCCCGCCGCAGCCAGATGCGCACCTATGTGCGCAAGGTCGAGGAAGCGCTCGAGTCCGGCGATCAGGCCGCTGCCGCTGCCGCGCTCAAGGCCGCCGAGCCGATCATGATGCGCGCCGTGCAGAAGGGTGTCGCCCACAAGAACACCGCCTCGCGCAAGGTCTCCCGTCTGGCCAAGCGCGTGAAGGCCCTGGCCAGCTGATTGCTCTTGGCACCCCGGCCTCGTTGCCGGTGCCGCTCCTGCCATTGTGAAGGCCCTGCTCCTTGCGGCGCGGGGCCTTTTTTGCATGGCGTGGCCGTATCGCAGGCCCTGCGCGCCGGGCCTCGCAGGCCAACCACCGCCCTGCTGGCCGGCTGACGCCGCCTCGCCGCGACAGGCGCTGCCGGCCATGCCTGCAAGCCAACACGGTGTTGCCCCCGGTGCGGCGGATTTACCGTAAGCCCAACAAATCGGCAGCCGTGAGCGAGCTTAGTGCTTGACTCGCGCCAAGCGGGTCAGCAGGCATCCAAAGCCTGCTAAGAAAAACAAAGCGCGCAAATTTTACCGAGACAAAACAGATGTTTAAATCGAAAGAAATCCGGCATAGGGGTTTTTACGGGCGGCTGCTCGGTGGAGTCGGCCTCCGCAAGCCTTCCTGCGAAAATTTTTTTGCCGGCGTTAAACCGGTTTAAACCCATGCCGCCGCCGAGGGTTTTCACAGTTATCGTCGGGCACCTTCGAGACGTTCTGCATCTGGGCCCGGCGATTGCCCCGCAGCCCCGAAACTCTCCCCTTGCTCTCTCTCGAAACGACCCGTTAAGGTTTTTTTAACGGATGGGGGCCTCACCCCCACCCGATCACCAAATCACCAGATGTTGAGACCGCGCGTTTCAAGTGGGGGCGGGGAATGATGACGGCTGTTGATCGGCTGGGGCAGGACGGCATGGCCACAAGACAGGTCGTGGCACGCATGCCTTGGTCACAACTCCAGTTCATGGAATGACCTAACCCGCCGGCGTCGGGGGCTGATGACGCCGGACACACCTTGATCGTTGCGGAAGTCAAACACGCGCGGCTGGCGGCAGCTGCGCGCGAAGGGTAGCCCTATGTTTCTAGATAGCGAACGCATGAAAGACGATGGCCGATTTGATCCGGGTCCGATGTCCAGCGCATGGGAACGGCTTCGTCAGAGGCTCAGGGGCGAGCTTGGCGAGGACGTGTTCTCAAGCTGGTTCGCCCGCATGGAACTCGAGCGGATCGAAGTGGACGTGGCCATTGTTTCGGTCCCGACGCGCTTCCTGAAGAGCTGGATCGAAACCCACTATGTCGAGCGGGTGAAGATCCTGGTGACGTCCGAACTGGGCATCGAGGGCGGCTTTGCCGTCGAAGTGCGTACGGTCAACCGCGAGCCGGCCCGCTCAGCGTCAGGGCCACGGACCGCTCTGGCCAGCCAGGCTCCTGCCGCCCGCGCGCCGATCACCCCTCCGCCCATGGCGGTGATGCTGTCCGACCATCTCGGCTCGCCGCTCGACCGGCGGCTCGCACTGTCCTCGTTTGTGGTAGGCCGTTCCAACGCGCTGGCTTTTGCCGCCGCTGACCGGATCGCGGCGCTGGTCGGCCAGCCCTCGCCCTACAACCCGCTCTATGTCCATGCCGGTGTCGGGCTGGGCAAGACCCATCTGGTGCAGGCTGTCGCCCAGGAAGCCATTCGCCTCGGCAAGAAGGTGGCCTACTTCACCGCCGACAAGTTCATGTATGGCTTCGTCTCCGCGCTGAAGGCGCAGACGGCGCTGACCTTCAAGGAGCAGTTGCGCGGCATCGATCTTCTGGTCATCGACGATGCCCAGTTCATCCAGGGCCGCTCCGTGCAGCAGGAATTCGGGCACACCATCAACGCCCTGATCGACGCCGGCAAGCAGGTCGTCGTGGCCGCCGACCGCATGCCCGGCGAGCTTGAAAGCCTCGATGAGCGGGTGCGCTCGCGGCTGGCTGGCGGGCTCGTGGTCGAGATCGGCCCGCTCGACGAGGAACTGCGGCTCAAGATCCTGTCGGCGAGACTGGCAACGCTGAGCGCCGTCCACCCGACCTTCCATGTCTCGCCGGAAGTTGCCGCGTACGTGGCCCATGTCATCGTCACCAATGGCCGTGATCTGGACGGGGCAGCCAACCGGCTGCTCGCCCATTCCACGCTGTCGGGCGCGATCCTCACCATCGAGACGGCAGAGGCCGCCATCCGCGATCTCGTGCGCTTGCGCGAGCCCAGACGGGTCAAGATCGAGGACATCCAGAAGCTTGTCGCCGCGCGCTACAATGTCAGCCGGGCCGACATCCTCTCCGAGCGCCGTACGGCCGCCGTGGTCAAGCCGCGCCAGATCGCGATGTATCTGTCGAAGTCACTGACCTTGCGGTCCTTGCCCGAGATCGGCCGCCGCTTCGGAGGCCGCGACCACACCACCGTCCTGCATGCGGTGCG
>JAIYDY010000090.1 GCA_027487245.1 Hyphomicrobiales bacterium | reverse complement strand
TCAGGTCCGACCTGCCGGTGAATACAACGGGCGAATTGCTCGAATGGATGCGCAGCCAGAAGGACAAGGCAACCTACGGCCATGGTGGCCCAGGGTCGGCGTCCCATCTGTGCATGCTCATGCTGATGCGCCACGCAGGCGTGACGATGACTGGGGTCGCCTACCGCGGCACGGGACTGGCCATGACCGATCTCGTCGGCCAACGCTTCGATCTGTTGTGCGACGGTACGCCTGCAGCCACGGGATTGATCGCCGACGGCAAGATAAAAGGTGTAGCGACGACAACCTCTGCCCGCGCATCATCCCTGCCTGATCTGCAGACGCTTGCCGAGACGGGGCTCGCCGGCTTTGACGTCAATGGCTGGCACGGACTCTGGGCTCCGAAGGGCTTGCCGGCCGATGTGCGGCAGAAGCTCAACGAAGCCGCGCAAAAGGCCTTGCGCGATCCCCGGGTCGTTGAGCGTTTCAACAAGCTGCACAGCGATCCCGTGAAGCTGGAGTTCGCCACGCCTGATGCACTTAGGGCCCATCTGCAGTCAGAGGTCGACAAGTGGACTCCATTGATCCGCGATGCCGGGGTCAAGGGAAACTGAAGCAGTCGAAATGCGGCGTCAGGCGTGCGTCGGCGCAGCAGTCCGGAGAGAGCTGGCGATCTCGTGACCAGCGGCCAGCAGTTCATCGCGCAAGTGCGCTATATGTGCTGGACCGACTTCGCAGCATCCGCCGACAATGGTTGCGCCTTGCTCGATCCAATTGAGGACAAAGGCTGAATAGGCTGCGGGATCGAGATCGCGTCGGCTCTTCAGTTGCTCCTTGGTGTTGCCGGGCAAGAACGTTGCAGGAATTGCCGAGAAACCGTTCGCGTACCCGCCGGTGGCGAACCCCGTTGCCACGAGCGCCGGCATTGAGGTGGTGATGCTTTCGGGCGGGCAGCAATTGGCCAGAACAGCATCGACACGAAGCCCGTTCAGCGCTCGCGCTGCGGTTGCGACGGACTCGGCCGATCGCAGCCACGGTCCGTTGTCCATAAGCGACCAGCCGACCCAGACCGCCTTGCCGAATGGCTGCATTGCGGCCGCAGCGGCCCGACCCTCTTCAGCGGTCGACATGGTCTCGCAGATAAAGATGTCAACATGAGGGGCCTGAAGTTCTCCCAGCCGGCTGTATTCGTCATGATTGGTCTTGAATGCGCGCACGCGGTCGGGGCGATAGGTGCCGTTAAGCGGCGGGATGCAGCCCGCGATCGCGACATCGGCTCCGGCCGGCCCTGCCATGTCGCGCGCCCGCAGCGCGAGTTCGCAGGCAATCCGCTGCAGCTCCGGGACCTTGTCGGCCGCGCCGACCATCGCCATCCGCGTGAAAGTCGAGGAGTAGCTGTTGACGGTGATCACCTTCGCGCCGGCAAGGATGTAGTCCAGATGCACCTGACGGACGAGATCGGGTTCTGACATCAGATACTCGGCCGACCAATGAAGCGGGGCCTTGTTAGAGGAGCGGTTCTGAAGTTCGAGGCTTGTTCCGCCATCGAGAAGGACAACTTTCACCGACACACTCCAGGCGCGAAAACCCACATCGAGCGAAGCCTCGAAGGACTCTAAAGCTTCGATGGTCACTCAACCGAAGTCAGGAATGTTGTCTCCAGCCAAGGTCGCAACAAGTGAAATCTACCATCCTGACGCATTAAGGAATCTTGGGGTCACCCGCCGAGGCTCTTGATTGGCTTGCGTCCGCAATCCGCCAGGTCCGGCTGCTCGGCTGCTGCCGCAGCAATGCCCGCTTTGAGGCCGATGAACGAACGCCGGTTTTCCCAGTTTCCCGACCAGAACCGGCCAGTCAGCAAACGGCCCCAAGGTTGACGGCTTTGCGCCCGATTGCAGCTACTCAGGCTGAATTTGCGCGTTCCTGAAAGCAGCCATCGGAGGCAATACCGACGCAAATCATAGTCCGTCACCCGCTGACGTTCGGGTTTCGGGCCGAAGATCACGACTGCGGACATTCAGATTAACCTGAAAGTGCTTTCGGCGGATAACGCCAACCGGTCATTTGTTGGGCGACTCTGCGCGCAGGCAACAACTATGTGGTCATGTCTCGATACTTGTGGCTGCCGTCGCCAAGATTGTATTCCGAATTGCGGCACCACAATGCCCATTGCTGATGTGATTCTCAGGGGCGTTGCAGTCTGAACTGTGGTTCCCCGTCACTGACGCCGACAATGGTTGCCCCTTCACGGCGCAGTGTGGCGCATCTCTCGGGCATTATGGCCATCGGCTTTATGCACATGCCTTGCGCAGTCTCGCGCCAGGTGGGCGATAAAGCCATCGGCCCGCCTTCCATCTTGCCCGTGCCATCTGCGTTCAAGGTCAGCTTCATGGTGCGGTTTTCAGTGAGCATGGTCATGGTCCATGGCTTTCCGTCGGCAACCTGCCGCACAACCGGCACCTGGTTTGCCTGGCCAAGCGCTTGGCCGACTGTCAGCAGAACGCAACTGGTAGACATGGCTGCTGCCATGGCTTTCGCGAGGCGGGAACGTCCACGGTAGAAGCTTTTCATGAGATGGTGACCTCTCCTGTGTTGAGGCTGTTGTCAGCCGGGGCGGGCGAACGTCCGATGTGCGATGCTGGCGTCTGGGCCGATATCAGCTGACCGTCCTCCATTTCGACGATCCGGTCTGCGAGGGAGAGGATGCGGTTGTCGTGGGTCACCATCAGCACGGACATGCCCCGCTCGCGTGCGAGGCGTCTGATGAGTGCAATCACCTCGTAGCCCGTGGTGCTGTCGAGTGCCGCAGTCGGCTCGTCAGCCAGAACGATTTTTGGATCAGCGATCAGGGCGCGCGCAATGGCGACACGCTGGCGCTGGCCGCCGGAAAGCTTGTCCTGCCGCTTGTGCGCATGGTCGGCGAGGCCCACGATGGCGAGCATGGCAAGGCACCGGGCATCGGCATCGACCGCAAGGCGCTTGCCCTGCGCCTCTAGCCCCATGCGGACATTCTCGAGCGCCGTCAGGCTGCGGTGAAGGTTGTGGTTCTGGAAGATGAAGCCGATCTTCCGGCGGCAGGCCACAACTTGTTTCTCGCCGGCACCGAACAGTTCGACCCCGTCGACGCGGACCTCGCCCTTTTGCACCGAACGCAGCGCGCCCAAGAGCGTGAGGATCGTTGTCTTGCCGCATCCCGAAGGCCCCATCAGGAAGACAACCTCGCCGCGAGCGACCGAAAGGTCGATATCGAACAGCACCTGCTTTTTCAGCGCGCCTTCGCCATACCAGTGGCTCAGTCCGTGAATCTCGATGGCAGGCATTGATGCTTGCGCCAGCATCAGAACACCTCGGCCGGATCGGCCTTTGAGACGCGGCGCAGTGCGATCGTTCCCGCGATGAAGCACATGACCGCGGTCATGCCGAAGACGAGAAAAACCCTGTCCAGCGGCATCGCGATCGGCATCGAAACAGCGCCCCTCACCAATTCGTAGCACACAAGTGAGGCGATGAGACCGGGAACGAAGCCAAAGACCGTGAGGATTGCCGACTGCTCGTAAACGATCGACAGCAGCGAGCGGTTGGTGAAGCCCATGGCCTTGAAGGTGGCGTATTCGGGCAGATGGTCCTGGACATCGGTCGACAAGATCTGGATGACGATGATGATGCCGACCACCAGCCCCATCATCACGCCGAAAGAGAAAATGTAGGCGATTGGCGATTCCCGGGAGAGGAAGTTGCGGCTGGTGGTGATGAACTGCTGCATTGTCATCACCTTCACGTCCTCGCCAGCCACCACTGCAGCGATGCGCTGCGCCACCACCTCAGGGTCGTGGCCGGATTCAACCCGGATGATGCCGAGGTTCGGCGTGGTCGGCAGTGCTTTGGGCGAAATCGCGAAGAAGGTCTGGTCGGATACGATGATCGAGCCCTCCGAGCCGAAGGACGCCCCCAGCCTGAAGATGCCATCGAACTGGATCGTCTTGCCTGCGACCTCGGTTGTCGGTCGTGCACCATCTGCGATCAGTTTCGAGAACGCGCGGAAATCACCGCGTGAACCGGTGTCGAACAGTGCAGTCCCCGGCACCGAGAGCCCCGGTTGCAGCGCAGTGACACCCGGCGTGTGGAACACATCGAAGTCGCCGCGGACCCCGAACGCTAGGATGATGCCACGGTCGGAAGTTCCTGGCTTCACCCAGTTGACCTGACCGATATAGAACGCCTCGCCATCGGCAACGCCTTCGACACCAAGCGCCTGGATCAGACGCCGGCGCGGGAAAGTGCGGATGTCGATCAGGTTTCGCGCTGCTGGATTGACCAGCACGATGTCTGCCTTGAGCTGCTTGTGGAACATGACTGTCGTGTCGAACAGCATGTTCATGAAACCAAGCTGCATGAACACGAGAATGACCGCGAAGCTTACGCCCGCCAGCGCCATGGCAAAGCGCATCGGGTGATGCACCAGTTGAAGCCAGCCAAGTGGCGTGCGGCCAAGGATGCGCGCGGCGAAGCTCATGATGCGGCCGGAATCTCGAAGGCGACCCTTACCTGGAGCCCAGTCAGGCCCTCTGTCAGGCGGGATGATGGTGCATCGAGGCGTATCAGCACATCGATCACGCGTGCATCCAGCGCAGCGGCAGGGTCTTCACCGATGATCGACTGGCGGCTGACCTTCAGTCCGATACGCGCCACCTTGCCACTCACGCCCTGCGCCAAGGCGCGCGATGTCACCGTGGTGGACATGCCAAGCGTGATGTTCTTCAGGTCGCTCTCAAAGACCTCGGCGCGAACGAACATCTCGCGGGTATCCGCGATTTCCACGAGGCCTTCGCTTGCGATTTGCTCGCCGCCACGCCCAATGCGGCGGATGATGCGGCCTTCGATCGGTGCACGGATCATGGTGAACTCCAAGTCTGCGCGGGCTTTGGCCTCCGAGGCTTCTGCAACTTCCACCTCGGCCTTTGCGGTTGCTTCATCGATGCGAAGGCCAGTCGCATCCCGGCGCCGATTGCGTTCGAGCAACAGCCTTGCGCTCTGCAGGGCGTGTTCTGCTCCTTCGAAGGCTAGGCGTTTGTCGATCAGCGCCGTGTCCCGATAGATGCCCGAGCGCTGCAATTGCTGAAGGCGGTCCAGTTCCCATTTGGAACGATCTCGCTGCGCCTCCTGTTGCTCCATTGCAGCTGTCAGGGTTTTCTCCTGGCTATCGAGGTCCGCCACCGTTTTGGCGAGCGAGGCCTTACGCAGGGCCAGTGTGGCCGTTGCCTGCCCGAGTGCGGCTTCATGGCGCGCGCGGGTGTCGAGCACCGCGATCACATCCCCCTTCTGCACCCAGTCACCCTCCTTGACCCGGAGCTCGGCGATCCGGCCCGAATCCTGTCCGGCAGGCGCGGCGAGCCGAAGCAGTTCTGATGAAGGCTCGATCCGGCCAAGCGCCATCGGGCGCACCGCTGGAAGCGGAGTGGCTTGTGCAACCGATGCGGAGTGTTGTGACTGGGCGTTCGTTTTGGAGTGCTGGAGCAATACGGACCCGGCGGTCAGTGCCACAACGGTGGCCAAAAGGGCAATTCGACTGATGCGCATGTCAGGTCGCCCGCTCTTTGGGTTTGGCATTCTGATGGCCAACGTCGCTGCGCCGGATGCGTGACGTGCCAACGTTTGCCCCGACCACGGGCAGCACGACCTGCACCCTCAGGCCTCTCGGCTGCCGGTCATGCAAGGTGACATGGCCGCCATGGCGCTCGACGATCTGTCTGGCAATTGCGAGCCCGAGGCCAAAGCCTTCCGTCTCTGGTGCGCCGCGCGCCGCATCACCGCGACTGAAAGGCTCGAAGGCCATGAATTTCTGGTCGTCAGGTATGCCTGGGCCTTCATCCTCGATGTGGATCACCACCTCCGAGGCTGAGCGTGTCTCAAGCCTGACCAGAGCGACGTCACCGAACTTCAGCGCGTTGTCGACAAGATTGGAGACAGCGCGGGTCAGAAGGTCAGGCTCGCACTCCAGCACCACATTGCGCGGCCCTTCGTAGGTCGCGTTGTGCCCGGTGTCGGCAAAGTCATCACAGATACTGCTAACCAGCGTTGCAAGATCAACTGGCTCGCGGGATTTCGGGGAGGCCTGATCGCGAAGGTAAGACAGCGTCTGGCCGATCATGGCATCCATGGTCACCACGTCCTTGAGCATCCGTTCCTTGTCATCGCCGTCCGGCAAAGTCTCGGCGCGCAAGCGCAGGCGGGTGAGGGGTGTGCGCAGATCATGGCTGACGGCAGCCAGCATGCGTGAACGACTGTCGACCAACTGCCTGATCCGGCTTTTCATCGTGTTGAAAGCATGGGCCAGCTTCTGGATCTCCGCCGGTCCTTGCTGCGCCAGCGGCGTGGCATCGAGATCGATGGCGAAGCGGTCGGCACCCTCGGCCAGCCGCCGCAGCGGAGCCGTTAGCATCCGCGCGCCCCAGAGCGACAGGACGGCCAGCGGAACAAATAACGCAGTGACCGTCATGGGAATGAAGAAACGCGGCAGGTTAACCTGGTTATTGTTACGATCAGGATCGAAGATCAGCGCGCTTCCATCGCCCAAGGCGAGGGCTATCTGGACGCGGTCGGCGACGGTGCCAGCCTCCGTGGTGGGGCCAAGCCTGACAAGCGACGTTACCGCGCTCAAATGTGGCCGAGCTTTCTCGAGGCCATCCAACATCGTATGCTTGGGTAAGAAGCTCTTCGGAATGTTAATCAAGCGATCAAAAGGCACGACCTCAAGCCCGAGATCGCTGTGCAAAAGCGCCGCTTCGAGATCTTTTCGCTGGGCGGGGGAGGCTTTGCGGAGGACATCGTAAAATCCGACGGCTTGGACCGTAACGACAGACGTGGCGCTGATCAGATCAGGGCGCTCGTAGCGCCATGACATGAAGAGCAATGTGCCAACCTGCGCCAGAATCTGGCACAGGATGATGAGCGCACCGACCTGCATCAGGATCGAGCGGTTGGCAGTGAGGCCCTTCAGGGAAAAGCTCATGACGATTTCACCTCCTGGGTGAACATGTAGCCCCCAAGCCGCACGGTCTGGACATAGAGCGGGTCTTTCGGATCGACTTCGATCTTCTGGCGGATGCGGCTGACCAGCGTGTCGATCGAGCGGTCAAACGGCCCGGCCGCGCGGCCCTGTGTCAGGTCCAGCAACTGGTCCCGCGTCAGGACCCGGCGCGGGCGCTCGCAGAAGGCTGCAAGAAGGTCAAATTCGGCACCGGTCAAAACGACCTTGACGCCATCGCGGTTGTGAAGCTGGCGGGTGGCAGGATCCAGGAGCCATCCATCAAAGCTTAGCTTGCCATTGCGCATGCCCGCATCAGGCGATCCGTTTTCACCCCTGCGCCTCAGCACGGCACGAATCCTGGCCAGCAATTCGCGGGTCGAGAATGGCTTGGCGAGGTAGTCGTCGGCGCCAAGCTCAAGCCCGACCACACGGTCCATTTCCTCGCCCATGGCGGTCAGCATGATGATGGGAATGCCGGTGCCGGCACGAAGCCGACGGCAGATGGACAACCCATCTTCACCCGGCAACATCAGGTCGAGCAGCATCAGGTCGACGCGCATGTCCTTCATGATCCGGTCCATGCTCCGGCCATCTGGCGCAACCGAGACCCGGTAGCCGGTCTGGGTCAGGAAACGGGAGGTGCCGCGCGCGATCTCCGCGTCATCCTCAACGATCAGGATATGGGGCTGTGCAGTTGTCATGGGTCCAGAAATACACGCTTGCCGGAGCCCTCGCAGGCCTTTGTTGTCACTACAGGTGTCCAAACCAGCCCCGGACACATCCAGACACAAAATCGCTCCCGGCAGACAACGGTTGGCGACATCGCAGGCCCAAGCAGGGATCGTGAGTGCTGCCCGACCACCTCTTTGGTTCCAGCACCGCGCCTGTACCAAACCGCAAAGGGATCGTCATGGCCATGATCACGTCCGTCACCAGCCTGTTCACGGGTGCAGTGCCGCTCGAACCGGTCCATCCTTGCTCGCCGGAGACCACCACAGACTACGCCAAGCGCTATCGCCCCTCGATCAATGTCGAGCGCGTGCGCCTCAGCTGGAACCGCGCGCACGAGCATTTCAGCGCGTTCAAGGCTGGCGACACCGACACAGTCCTGGCCGGCTACAGCCACGTTGCCACGATTCACCATTCACTGCTCGGCAAGCTGACCAGTGACGAGATTGGCCGGGCCGTGCGCGGTTTTCAACGCACGACTCGGACCCGTGCATTCGTCTTCCACGTCGAACGGGCTGGGGTTGATACGGCTGAAATCAGCTGGACCTGGAGCCACGATTTCCTGCCCACCGGACGGCGCGTCATGATGGAGGGCGAGACGCGCTTCCTGTTTTCGTCAGCCGGGATCGAACAGCAGATCGAGACCATTGACCGGCGCGCCTGGAGCCGCCAGGCCTTGGGCCTGAAGGGGGCGGTGCTTTCGCTCCTGCCTGGCTGGCGCAGCTTCGTGGAAGCCGAGCTGCGGCGCACCATGGACATGGACTCGCGCCATGCGTGATGCCGTCCACCGCGTCGGCGCAGGCACGCACCGAGACGTCGGCAGCCTTGGCCTTGCACACTCTCGGGAGCGCATCCTGGCGGTGGCGACGGACATGTTCGCCCAGCGTGGATTTCATGCGACCACGATCCGTGATCTCACAGCTCTTGCCGAAGTCAACACAGCAGCGGTGAACTATCACTTCGGGGGGAAGGAAGAGCTTTACAGAACGGTCATCCAGACAGCCCTCCAACGCTGGAGTGCGGAAGTGAGCGGCGTTGAAGATCTCATGTCCGACTACTCGCTCGAGAGCTTCCTGACCTATCTGTTCGAGGCGCTGGTCACGCCTGTTTTCGAACGACCCAGCACCGGAACCGTTGTCCGCCTTCTGGCCTGGAGCCTTCTGGATCGGCCACCCGGGGCCGCCAGCGGGCAGATCAACGCTTTCGCCGTGGTTCTGGCGCGCTTGCTTGAACGCTATCTTGCGCCATCAACGAGCGACAGCCAGCGGCTCTTGCTGGCACAATGGTTGATTGGCCAATGCTTGCTGCTGTCACCTGACTTTCCGGCAGGCACTCCAGAAGGCGAGGCAGAACGCGCGGAACTGATCAGGACCAGCGTCAGGCTGGCCCTTGGCGGGATGCAGGCCGTCATCAACGCGGAGAGTTGATCATCTGCCTTGTCCGGCCATCCGGAACGCTGGCGCAGCGGTGAGTGGCTGGGCAATGGGTTGCCCAGCCACGCCATCCCACATGTGTCAGGCTGTCTTGCCGCGTGCGCTTGCCGAATCCTTGTTGCCGTCAAGCGCCTTCAGGAGAATCGAGGTCAAGTCAGTGCTGTCGTTGGAACCCTGCTTGTAGGCATTCATGGCCTTGGTGAAGTCAGACGGCTGGTTGGCACCCATCGCGCCCATCATCCCTTTCATCTTCTCCTTAATCTCGCCGCCGAATGCGCTCATTTCCTCCTCGCTGAGTGATCCATCACCATCGCCATCGATGCTGGCGAAGATGTCATCTGCATTTGTTCCGCCCATCATGCTGGCCATGGGCGAGTTCTTGCCGGCCTCATCAAACTCGGCGCGCGAGATGGTGCCATCCTTGTCACCGTCAGCCTTGCCGAACATGGCGGATGGGTCCGGCATGCCGCCCATCATGCCGCCACCCTGCTGGCCGCCCATCATGGCCTGAATGTTGATCATTGCGCTTTGCATCTGGCTCGACATCTTGTCACCAAAGCTGCGCATCTCGTCCTTTGACAGGCTGCCATTGCCGTCGCTGTCGATCCTGGCGAATGCTTCCTTTGCCTTGTCTGCCGACATGCCCTTGCCCATCGGCATGTTTTTCCCGGTCTCCTGAAACTTCTGGAGCGAGAGGGCCTGATCGCCATTGCTGTCCGACTTCTGGAACAATTTCTCGCGCATGGCCGAGAAATCCGGCATCTGGCCGCCGCCGATGCCCATCATGCTGCCCATATTCATGGTTGGTGAACTCCTGATTGCGTGATCCGCAAGCAAATACTCACGGTGCCTCCCGCGGGAGACAAGTTATCAGGCGCAAGGCCGGGACCATGCCTGTTTCAAACAACCGTTTGATAGAAATCGGTGATTCATTTCGGCCGACACAACTGGACACAGAGCGACACAGCCCCCGAGACAACCCAGACACCTCGCCATGAGAGCTTCGGTCAATCACCCAGACCCTTGAGGAGCCGACATGACTGTTTTGCGCCAGCTTGCCGCATTCGCACTGACTGCCACCCTTTTCCCAATTGGCACCGCACACACTGCCGAGCTCCTTTCGCCCTATCGTGCGCCACCGACGCCCATTTTCGCGCCCACCCTGAGCGGGTTCTATATTGGCGGCCGACAGGGGCTCTCCGTCAGTGACAAGACCAAGTTCAGTTCCGCGACCGGCGGTGGGACCAGCTTTGAGACGACCTACGAGCTTGGGCGACAGATGGGCCTTGTCGGCGGCTACAGCTTCGGGCCGATGTTTGGCATCGTCTCGCCAAGACTTGAAATCGAAGGCTCGTTTGCCAACCCGGAGGTGAGAAGCCACACGACTGTCCAGGGAGGCGTCAACATTTCGCAGGGCAAGACCGACTCGTTCGGCTCGCTGGTCTCCTATACTGGCCTCGCCAACGCCTATCTCGATCTCAATCTAGGCCGAAGCGGCTTTGGCCAGGGCAACAGCTGGATGGCCAAGATCACGCCCTTCATCGGTGCTGGCATCGGTGCCTCGAATGTCACCTTACGCAAGCAGGGTATCAGCGCAACGGGCGTCACGATGGACAGCTCGGCCACTCGGCTGACATGGCAGATATCGACCGGCATCAGCTACCAGATTTTCGAAAAGACCCAGCTGGAGATCGGTTACCGCCACCAGCGGACGGAGGGGTTGTCGTTCACTTCGCGCGACGGCACTGTCTCGAAGACCAATCTTGTCAATAACATGGTCACAATGGGTATCAGGCGATCCTTCTGAATGCTCTTGTTATGCAGGTGCGCTCACATCCTATGTGTGAGCGCACCTTGGCCAATAGCACAAGACGCAAACCGAGGGCGTCTAGAAAACTCGGGGCGATTCAGTCGGTCATCACGCAAACCTCCCTAAGCCTTGCCACTGGCAGGGTTGGCATAGTGGCGGGTTTTCAGTGTTCCCCAGTGTTCTTGGCTCGTCCGCTTCTGTTCCGGGTCGGCTTGAAAACTTTCCGCAAGCAATATCAATGGCTTCCGGCGGGTTGCCATAATGCCCGGTAAACGTAAGGCTAACAAAGGGTTAACCATGTCGATTTCTGCCACACCCCCGCCATGTTGTGTTCAGCGATCATACAGACTTTTCGCCCTATCCTGTTGACTGATTGGTCACCAAACCGTCCGCATCGGAGTTCGCGCCATGGCTCATCGCCGCTTGACTGCCCGCAATTCCAGCATCGCCCTTCTGTCCGTCGCCGCGCTCTCGGCGGGCGTGGCCATGCTCCCCACCAATGCCCAGGCCGATTGGCGCTACCGCCGTCACCATGATGGCGGCGCGGTCGCGGCTGGCCTGATCGGCGGCCTCGCGCTTGGTGCGATTGCCGGTGGCGCACTTGCCGACTCGCGGCCCGCCTATGGCTACGAGGCGCTTCCGCCTCCGCCGCCGCGCTATCGCCCGGCGCCTGTTTACTACGCGCCGCCCCGCGTCGTGTACGAGGAGCAGCCCGTCTATTGCGAATGGCGTCGCCAGAAGGTCTGGATCGACAGCTATACCTATCAGGTGCGCCGCGTGCGGGTCTGCGACTGAGCCCGTCCGGTGCGGATCATCCCGGATCAGGTCCGGGATGACGCCGCTGTTGGGGTGCCATGCCGGGTGCCCCGTTGCCCCTTGCGGCGGCGGGCGCTAAACCGGGTTCATGACTTCACGACCCCGCACCACGCCGCTGCGCATCGCGCTCGCCCAGCTCAACCCGACGGTGGGTGATCCTGCCGGCAATGCCGCGAGGGCGCGGGCTGCCCGCGCCGAGGCGGCCAGGCTCGGCGCCGATGTGGTGATGCTGCCGGAGCTGTTCCTCTCGGCCTATCCGCCCGAGGATCTGGTGCTGAAGCCGGCCTTTCAGGATGCCTGCCGCAAGGCCTGCGATGACCTCGCCGCCGAGACGGCGGATGGCGGGCCGGCCATGCTCATCGGCTTGCCCTGGCTCGAAGCCGGCAAGCTCTATAATGCCTACGCCGTGCTTGATGAGGGCAGGGTGCAGGCCGTGCGATTCAAGGTCGATCTCCCGAATTATGGCGTGTTCGATGAAAAGCGCGTGTTCGAACCCGGCCCGCTTCCCGGCCCCGTCACCGTGCGCGGCGTGCGCATCGGGTTGCCGATCTGCGAGGACATCTGGGAGCCGGACGTGGTCGAATGCCTCTCCGAAACCGGTGCCGAGATCCTGCTGGCCCCGAACGGCTCGCCCTACCGGCGCGGCGTGCGTGACGAGCGCATGGCCGTGGCTGTGCCGCGCGTGGTCGAAAGCCGCCTGCCCATCGCCTATCTCAATCAGGTCGGCGGCCAGGACGAACTGGTCTTCGACGGGGCCTCCTTCGTGCTCAATGCCGATGCGGCGCTGGCCGTGCAGCTGCCGGCCTTCTGCGAGGCGGTCGTGCTCACCGAGTGGCACCGCGAGGCCTCAGGCTGGGTCTGCACACAAGGTCCGCGGACACTGATCGAGGAGGGCGAGCACGCCGATTATGCCGCCTGCACGCTCGGCCTGAAGGATTATGTCGAGAAGAACGGCTTCAAGGGCGTCGTCCTCGGCCTGTCGGGTGGCATCGATTCGGCGATCTGCGCGGCCATGGCGGTCGATGCGCTCGGCCCGGCGCGGGTGCGCTGCCTGATGATGCCCTACCGCTACACCTCGCAGGACAGCCTCGCCGATGCGTTTGCATGTGCCAACGCGCTCGGTGTCACCTACGAGATCGTGCCGATCGAGCCGGTCGTGGCCGGCTTCGAGGCGGCGCTGGCCCCGCTCTTCGCCGGCCGCCAGCCGGACATCACCGAGGAGAACCTGCAAAGCCGGGCGCGCGGCACAATCCTCATGTCCGTCTCCAACAAGTTCGGGCCGATGGTCATCACCACCGGCAACAAGTCCGAGATGTCGGTGGGCTATTGCACGCTCTATGGCGACATGAACGGCGGCTTCAACCCGATCAAGGATCTCTACAAGATGGAGGTCTACCGGCTCAGCGCCCTGCGCAATCGATGGAAGCCGGAGGGCGCGCTCGGCCCGGATGGCGTGGTCATTCCCCCCACCATCATCACCAAGGCACCCACCGCCGAATTGCGCGAGAACCAGACCGACCAGGACTCGCTGCCGCCCTACGACGTACTGGACGATATCCTGCATGGCCTCGTCGAAAGCGAGATGCGCGTGGCGGATATCGTGGCGCGGGGCCACGCGCTCGAAACCGTCAAGAAGGTCGAGCGGCTGCTCTATCTGGCCGAATACAAGCGCCGGCAGGCCGCACCCGGCGTCAAGGTCACCAAGCGTTCCTTCGGGCGCGACCGGCGCTACCCGATCGTCAACCGCTTCCGCGATCCGGGCGAGGGGCCGTATCAACCGCGTGGTGATGGCCCGGCTCCGCAAGGTGCGGCACGGCTCGATGTGGGCGATTTCTGAATGAGCGGCGGTCTCCTCGCGCTGCTCGACGACGTGGCGGCCATTGCCAAGGTGGCCGCCGCCTCGCTCGATGATGTGGCCACGCAGGCCTCTCAGGCCGGGGCCAAGGCCGCCGGCATCGTCATCGATGATGCCGCCGTGACGCCGCGCTACGTGGTCGGCTTTGCTGCCGATCGCGAGTTGCCGATCATCGGAAAGATCGCGCTTGGCTCATTGCGCAACAAGCTGTTGATCCTGCTGCCGGGCGCGCTGGCGCTGGCCACGTTCGCACCCTGGGCGATCACGCCGCTCCTGATGGCCGGTGGGCTGTTCCTGTGTTTCGAGGGCTATGAGAAGCTCCACGGCCTTGTTGTCGACCACGGCCCTGCGGTTGCGAGCGAAGGCACCGTGGCCGCGCCGGATCTTGATCCCGGCGCGGTCGAAAAAGCCAAGGTTGCCGGAGCGATCCGCACCGACATGATCCTGTCCGCCGAGATCATGGCGATCACCCTGGCGTCGGTGCCGACCCAGTCCTTCACCATGCAGGCCGCTGTCCTCGCCGTGGTCGGCATCGGCATCACCGTGGTCGTCTACGGCGCAGTGGCGCTGATCGTGAAGGCCGATGACCTCGGTGTGCTGATGGCGCGTGGCCGACTTGCCGTGACACGAGCCCTCGGCCGGGGTCTGGTCAAGGGCATGCCGGGTCTGCTCAAGCTGCTCGGCCTCGTCGGCACGGCGGCGATGCTCTGGGTCGGCGGCGGCATCATCCTGCATGGCGCCGCCGAGATGGGCTGGAAAGCGCCGGAATACGGCCTGCTCGCCTTTGCGAAGCAGGTCGGCGATGCGGTGGGCGTGGCATCCGGCTTTGTCGCCTGGTTCATCCATGCGTCGGGCGGGGCGCTGGTGGGAGTGCTGCTTGGGTGGTTGGTGGCGCTGGCCATGTCTGCCATCAGGGGAGTGCTGCGTTAGATGCCGCCCTGTCTGGGCAAACGCGGCAATCTCCCGTTCACCCTGCCGGCAAAAGCCCGTGCCGGCCTTGCGCTCTGGCAACGCCATGGCAACCGCTTTGCGCGAGGCTCCACCCCTCGAAAGGGGAGGCAAAGCCTTGGTGTTCTGGCGAAACGAAGCAGCGGACCGGCCCGCCGGCAATCCTGTGCTGGTTTGGCTCTCGATCGCCTTCATCCTCGCCGTGGCAGTCATGACCATGGATGCGACTTTTCGCGCCAACGGGTATTACGGCACCCGCACGATCGCGACTGAAACCGTCGTCGACAAGCGCATGGTGCCCGCCCGGCGCAGCAGAACGCCGATGATCTATCTCGTCCATCGTGGCCAGCGCCTCAGCGCGCGCGTCATGGGCGAGGAATATGAGCGCATCACCAAGGGCGAGCGCATCAGGGTCGTGATCGTGCCGGGGCGCATGGGCCGCCCGCATGTCTTCCTCGATCGGCCCGGCTTCAAGCACGATCCCCACAGCCGTATCGTCTCGTTCGGGCTGATCATCATGGTCCATTTTGCGCTTCTGTTTGGCCTGTTTCACTGGTGCCTTGTCCGAGCCCGCCGCCGCGCGGCAGATCGCGGCAATGGGCTCGAAACGAGGCTGCTGGGCCTCAGGCAACCCTGATCCTGCTGCCGCGTCCGCCTCCCGGTTGCGCCTTCCGGCCGCCTTCGCCATAAGCGGGGCATGAAACCGACTGTCCGCTTCGCTCCATCGCCCACCGGCCGCTTGCACATCGGCAATGCCCGGCCGGCCCTGTTCAACTGGCTGTTCGCGCTGCGCCATGAAGGCCGCTTCATCCTGCGCTACGACGACACCGACAAGGAACGCTCAACCGACGAGTTTGCGCGCGGCATCGCTGCCGACCTCGACTGGCTCGGCATCAAGCCGCACGCGGTCCACGCCCAGTCGGCGCGTTTTGCGCTGTATCACGCCGCGGCCGAGAAGCTGCGGGCTATGGGCCGGCTTTATGCGTGTTACGAGACGCCGGATGAACTCGACCGCCGCCGCAAGCGCCAACTCGCGCGCGGCATGCCGCCCATCTACGACCGCGCCGCCCTGGCGCTGACAGCGGAGCAGAAGGCAGCCTTCGAGGCCGAGGGCCGCAGTCCGCACTGGCGTTTCCTGCTCGACGCACGCGATGTCGCCTGGCACGATCTGGTGCGCGGGGCCGCCCATGTCGATTGCGCCTCGCTGTCAGACCCGGTTCTCATCCGGGGCGATGGCACCTATCTCTACACCCTGCCGTCGGTGGTCGATGACATCGACATGGGCATCAGCCATGTCATCCGCGGCGAGGACCACGTCACCAACACGGCGGTGCAGATCCAGATCTTTGAGGCGCTTGGCGGCGCGATTCCGGTTTTTGCCCACCACAACCTGCTGACCACGGCCAGCGGGGAGGGGCTGTCCAAGCGCCTGGGCCATCTGTCGCTCGCCTCCCTGCGCGAGAGCGGCATCGAGCCGCTGGCAGTGGCCGCACTGGCCACGCTGGTCGGCTCGGCGGATGCAGTTCGTCCGGTTGATTCTCTCGCCGAACTCGCAGCATTGGTCGATCTCGCCCATGTCAGCCGCGCGCCGGCCCGCTTCGACGAGGCCGAACTTGACCATCTCAATGCCCGCACGCTGCACCAGATGGCCTATGCCAGCGCGGCACCAAGGCTCGCCGCCATGGGCATTGCCTCGCACGACGGCGAGGCGTTCTGGCTCGCGGTGAGGGGCAATCTTGGCCGCTTCAGCGAGGTGGCCGACTGGTGGACGGTCGTCAACGGACCGGTCACGCCGGTGATCGACGACAGCGCCTTCGCCGCCGCGGCGCTGGCGGCGCTACCGGAGGGCGAGCCCGATGCCGGCACCTGGAAGCTCTGGACCGACGCCGTGAAAGCCGCCACCGGCGCAAAGGGCAGGGCGCTGTTCATGCCGCTCAGGCTCGCGCTGACCGGTCGTGAACATGGCCCGGAACTGGCACCACTGCTGCCGCTGATCGGCCGCGCCCGGCTCACCGCCCGGCTGGCCGGCAAGGCTGCCTGATCTACTGCAGCGAAGGCGGTGTGAGTGCCGGTGCGACGATGCGCACGGTGCGGGTCTCACCGGCGGAATTGGTGATCACGCGGCGTTCGCCCTGCGTAGCTGTGACTGTGCCGGTGCCAAGGCTGCTTGGCCCGATGCCGGAGGATTCCGTGCTGGCGGTCGGTGCGCTGCGCCCTGCCGCTTCCAGAGCACGTGCCGCCGCGGCGTCTGCCGCAACCTCTGAAGCCGGTGCCTGCGGCGCCAGCTCCGACTGCGCCCTGAGCTGCCGCTCGGCTTCGCGCCTGGTGCGCGGTGCTGTGCGCGCGCGCGACATCTCTTCGGCCCGCTGTTCCGTCACCAGCACGTCGCCGCGCCGCCGGTCGAGCAGGCTCTCGGCATCGGCCAGCGCCTGTGCCCAGCTCTGCCCCTGCTTGCGGCAGGAACAGGCCGCATCGAACTGGCGCAGGTACTTGCCGGCATTGGCAAGGCTGCTGTAGCTGCCGCCGCCGCGCCGGGTGGCATTCTCGATGTTGCCATCGCCGCCCATGTACATCACTTCGGTCTCGGCAGCGGGGCACAGCGCCTGGCACATGTCGCTCTGGCTCTCGCGTCCACCGGGGCTGTTGGCCAGGGGGAAGAAGAACCCGTCGCAGGTGCGCACGCAGACCGGGCGGCCCGATCCCCAGCTGGGAATGCGGTCCTCGGGAAGGGCAAACGGATCGAGCGGCAGACCATCCACACCGACACCGACGCCGACGCCGGGTGGTGGTGGCGGCAGGCGCTCCGGCACGCCGAACAGAGCCTCGAACAGGGTGCGCGGCTGCTGCACCGGCTGCGGGGCAATGGGCTGGCTGCGAAAAACGCCGGCCCGGCAATTGTCGTCGATGGCCGCCATCAGCGCCCGCCGGCGGTTGTCATTGCCCGGCCCGCCACCGGCCTGCTGCTGGAGGCTGTTGTATTGTGCACGAAGCTGGCCGATCTGCGCCCTCAGCCCACCGCATTGCGGTGGTGCAGCCTGAAAGACCCAGGAACCATCGCATTGCAGCGAGGCGTAGGCCGCCTGTGCCCGGCCTAGCTGGGCTCCGACCTGCGCAGCCGCACGAGCCGCATTCGGTGAGCCACCCCCACCGCCGCTGCTGAGACGGGCCAGTTCACCCCGCCAGGCATCGCATTGCGGCGACTGGGCGTGGGTCAACGCCGGCGTGCCGACCAGTGCGGCAAGCGCGATGACCAAGTGTCGAAACCGAAAACCCATGAAATTGCTCTGACCCGACCTCGGCGCGCCGCCCCGCGAGGTTTGCGGGCGTATGGATAACAGAACGTAAACAAGACGGAAGTATGTTTGTTGTCCGGACTGCGCAAAAGGCTCAATCGTCGGCCCCGCTGAAACCGGCCGAGAGCACCCTGGCCCGTTCGGTCAGTGTCGAGAGCACGCGGGTGAAGGCCTGCATCTCCTGGGCCGGGATGTCGTCGGTCAGCCTCTTCTCGAAACTGAGCGCCAGAGGCGCGATCTGGTCATAGATCCGGCGGCCTGGCGGGCTGAGCGACAGGAAAGCCTCGCGCCGGTCATCGCGGTTGGGTGTCTTCAACACCAGTCCGCGCGCCACCAGTTCGCTGACGGCGCGCGAAACCTTGGTCTTGTGCATGTGCGACAACTCGCCGACATCGCGCGCTGTCAGCCGTTCGAACTGGCCGAGCATCGCCATCACCCGCCATTCGGGGATGCCGATGCCGAAATGGTGGCCATAGATGCGCGCCAGCGCCCGGCTGGCCAGCGTCGCCGCCACCACCAGCCGATAGGGCAGGAAACGCTCAAGCTTGAGCGCGTCCGCTGCCGGACTGGCGGCAGGATCAGGCAGGTCCATCGGCGCTGCGCCCCTGGCGGCGATCAGCCGCGTCCGCGCGAACGTGCCATGAAGCTGTCATAGGACAACTCGCCCACCTGCCACCACAGCAGGCTCTCACCCCGGAACGCCGTCATCGATTCGAGCGTCTTCTTGAACGCTTCGTTCTTGCTGGCCAGATCGGCATAGTATTCGTTGGCAGCCTTCAACGCCGCTTCCATGATCGGCTGCGGGAAGGCCCGCAGTTCCGTGCCTGCAGCCACAAGGCGGCGCAGCGCCGGCGGGTTGACGGCGTCATATTTGGCAAGCATCCAGTTGTTGGCCGCCTCGCAGGCATGATGCACCATGGCCTGATAATGCTTCGGCAACTTGGCCCACTCGCCCTGGTTGATCACCAGATGCAGCATGGCCCCGCCTTCCCACCAGCCCGGATAGTAGTAGTATTTTGCAACGCGGTTGATGCCGAGCTTCTCGTCGTCATAGGGCCCGACGAACTCTGCGGCATCGATCGTGCCGCGCTCCAGCGCCGGATAGACATCGCCTGCCGCCAGCTGCTGCGGCACCACGCCCAGCCGCGACAGCACCTGCCCGCCCATGCCGCCAATCCGGAACTTGAGGCCCTGGAGATCGGCAGGGGTGTTCAATTCCTTGCGGAAGAAACCGCCCATCTGGCAGCCGGAATTGCCGCACGGGATCGAATAGGTGTTGAACTTCGCCAGCGCATCGTTGATCAGCTTCTCGCCGCCGGCGAAATGCCACCACGAATGCTGCTGGCGCGAATTGAGCCCGAACGGCACGCCTGTGCCGAAGCCGAGCACCGGATCCTTGCCGATATAGAAGTACGTTGGCGTGTGGGCGCATTCGACCGTGTTGTTGGCCACCGCATCGAGCGCCTGAAGGCCGGGCACGATTTCTCCGGCGGAGAAGGTCTGCACCTGGAACTTGCCGTCCGTGGCCTCGGCCATGTACTTGGCGAAGGTCTGGCAGGTGCCGAAGATGGTGTCGAGCGAGCGCGGGAAGCTCGATGTCAGCCGCCATTTCACTTCTGGCATCGACTGCGCGATGGCCGGTGCGGCGATCGTGGCGGCTGCCGCGGTGGCGAGCGTCCCCGACTTCAAAAAATCACGACGTTTCATGGCAGTTCTCCCCATCCTTGCCCGTCGCCGGAGGCGACTTGTAGTGTTTTCCCGTCGCCTGCGGCGACTTGCTTTCTTTTGTCCCGCCGCGCGCGAGGCGGCTGCGCCATTGACGGCGATTGAATGCTGCAGCGTGGAGCCACGTGCGCGGCGCGTCAAGCGCCAACCGCCCTTCAAAACCGCGAAGCGAAGCCCCATCTGCGGAACTGACGAAGAGGACGTGCCCATGCAGACCCGATCCGCCGAGACCCGCCGCATCATGACCCGCACCATGGGCGGCATCGCTGCTGCGCTGGTCTGCGCCGCCATGGCCCTCGCGCCTGGCGCTGCCACAGCCAATGACGATCCTGACCTGATCTTCAAGAAGTCGACGGTCTGGAAGATGCTGACGCCCGACGACAAGCTCGCTGTCTATGGCATCGACGATCCGGCCGTGGAGGGCGTGGCCTGCCATTATACCGTGCCGGAGCGCGGCGGTGTCGCCGGCATGTTCGGCGTCGCCGAGGAGGTTTCCGACATCTCGCTGGCCTGCCGCCAGATCGGCCCGATCCGATTCAAGAACCGTGTCGAGCAGGGCGAGGTCGTGTTCCGCGAGCGCCGTTCGCTGATCTGGAAGCGCATGCAGATCGTGCGCGGCTGCGATGCCAAGCGCAACGTGCTGGTCTATCTCGTCTATTCGGACAAACTGATCGACGGCTCGCCCAAGAACTCGACCTCGACCGTGCCGATCATGCCCTGGGGCAGCGATGCTGCGCCGAAGTGTTCGGAGTGGGTGAGAGGCTGAACCCGGTGGCCAGCGCTATTCGGCACACGTGATCACAACCGGCGGCTCGCTGGCAGCAGCCGCGCCGCGCCCGCCGATCGAACCGGTGATCTCGGTGGGTGACACCAGCGCATAGGACGCGGCCTTGGCGAAACCCTTGGATTCGCACCAGGCATTGGCGACGATCTTGCCGCATTCCCGGTTCTGCGCGATGCAGTCGGCGATGCCGTAGCCATCCGATGGCGGCAGCAGGAACACGCTCTGGTCGCTGGCCTTGCGCGGCGCCGCCGAGGGCACGACCGAGAAGGACACCGCGCCGGCGGCGATCAGCGCAAATCCCAGCGAGACAATGACGCGGCGCATGGCGTGTCCATATCCTTGATAAGGAAAAATCAACCCTGATCGTGCGCGCGAAGCCTTAACAAACCATGAAGCGGCACGCTGCGGCGTCTGCGCAAGGCCATCATCATGGGTGTCATCCCCGGCCGAAGCGGAGCGAAGGGGAAGGGGATCCATCGACCACAAGGCAGTTCCCCTGGATCCCCTTGCCAACCCGTTGGGCCGCCGGGGATGACACCGGGCAGACGCGGCAGGCCTTCAGACGAGGCCGCACCGCACCTGCACGCCCTTGACCGGCGCGCCATGACGCGGCATGAAGGGCTCATGACGACGTCCGCACCCATCGCCATCGCGATCAGCATTATTTGTCGCTAGCCCGACCGCTGGCTGGAACCGTCTCGTCTTCTGCAATCTCTCAAGATGACAAGCGCCCCGGCCACAAGGTCGGGCCGAACACGTCCGAACCCCCGTGTTCCTCTGATTGCACCCTGACGGACCTGATCCCATGTCGACGATGCCGAAGCTGAAACTCTACAACACCATGTCCCGGACGAAGGAGGTCTTCGAACCCCTCGATCCGGCCAATGTGCGCATGTATGTCTGCGGCCCGACGGTCTACGACTATGCCCATATCGGCAATGCGCGCCCGATGATCGTCTTCGACGTGCTGTTCCGCCTGCTGCGGCACATCTATGGCGAGACCAACGTCACCTATGCCCGCAACATCACCGACGTGGACGACAAGATCAACCAGCGTGCCTTTGATCGGTGGACGCGGAAGCGCCCGCTGCTGGCCGAAATGCGCGACCTCACCGAAGGCACGGTGGCGCAGTTCAACAAGGATTTGAAGGCGCTGAACGTGCTCGACCCGACGCACACGCCGCGCGCCACCGATTTCGTTGCCAATGGCGAGCAGCCGATGGACATGGTCCGCATCATCGCCAAGCTGGTCGAGCGCGGCGTGGCCTATGCGGCGGAAGGGCATGTGCTGTTCTCGCCAACCGAGATGGACAAGCTGCCGGGCTTGCCGCGCTATGGCGCTCTCTCGCGCCGCAATCTCGACGACATGCTGGCCGGCGCCCGCGTCGATGTCGCGCCCTACAAGCGCGATCCGATGGATTTCGTGCTGTGGAAGCCGTCCGACCCTGAAACTGAGCCGGGCTGGAACAGCCCATGGGGCTTTGGCCGCCCCGGCTGGCACATCGAGTGCTCGGCCATGGCCGGCGCGCTGCTGGGCGAGCAGTTCGACATCCATGGCGGCGGCATCGACCTCGTCTTCCCGCACCACGAGAACGAAATCGCCCAGAGCTGCTGCGCCTTCGGCCTCGACAAGATGGCCAGCATCTGGATGCACAACGGCTTCCTTCAGGTCGAAGGGCGGAAGATGAGCAAGTCCGACGGCAACTTCGTCACCATCGACGAGTTGCTGACCACGGACAAATTCGGCGGGCGAAGCTGGCCCGGCGAAGTGTTGCGCCTTGCCATGCTCAAGACCCACTACCGCCAGCCAATCGACTGGACAGTACGGGCGCTGGAGGAGGCGGAGGCGACGATCTACGAATGGTCCCTCGTAGGTGACCAGCAAGAAGTCGGAGAGCCAGACCCACAGGTAATTGATGCTTTGGCGTCAGACATCAACACGTCGTTCGCACTCCATCGGATCCATCAACTTCGGAGCGATGCAGCGCAATATCCAGAACTAAGACCGCGATTTAATGCAACGCTTGAACTTTTGGGCATCAGGCTACGGAAGCTCGAGACAGCGACAATTGAAACGGATGAATTCACAACCACAGTTGCCCCGTTGATCTTGGAACGAGAAGCGGCCCGCCGCGCCAAGGACTTCGCCGCCTCCGACCGCATCCGCGACGAACTCGCCGCCATGGGCATCGCGCTCAAGGACGGCAAGGACGCGGATGGCAATCCGACGACAACGTGGGAGGTGAAGCGGTGAACGCCATTGCTGCTCTCCCCGACCGGGCGATCCCCACCTGCGCCGTCATCCCGGCCTTGAGCCGGGGTGACCGTGGCCGGATGCCAGCACTTCGCAAGACAACCAGAGGAACGGCACCCTGATGGGCAAGAAAGACAAACCCGTGATGATCGATGCCGTGCTGGTCGATGCGCTGATCGAGGCGCGCATTGCGGCGCGGCACGCGAAGGACTTTGCCGAGTCTGACCGGCTGCGGGCCGAGATCGTGGCGCAGGGCGTGGTGCTGATGGATGCCAAGGACCCGGTGACAGGGGCCTTTTCCTCGACATGGCGTCCGCTCGATGCGGCACCGAAGGCTCCTCGTCCGCGCCCCGGGAAGCCTGCAGAGGGCAAGCCATGAGCTATGCGCTGCGCCCGGCGCTGCCGGCGGATTTCGGCGACCTCGCCATCCTGTTCCAGGCCTCGATCGAGGAACTGGCCACCGATGCCTATTCCGACGAGCAGCGCGCGCTCTGGGGCGGCAAGGCCGAGGATGCCAAGGCGTGGGCCAAGCACCTGTCGGGCTGCCTCGTGCTGGTGGCCGAGGAAGACGGCGAGCCGGTGGGCTTCGCGGCCATGCGCGACAACAGCATCATCGAGAACGTGCACGTCCACCCCGATGTGGCCTTCATGGGCGCTGGCCGGCAGTTGCTCGATGCGCTGGAGCGGCTGGCGATGGCGCGGGGCCAAACGAAACTCGCCGCTGCCGCGACTGACAACGCGCTGCCCTTCTTCGAGAGGCTGGGCTTTGTCGCCGTGCGCCGCTCCACGATCAGCATCGGCGAGGAATGGCTGCCCAGCATGGTGATGGAAAAGGCGCTCGCGCCCGAGACGACCACGCCGGAGGTGACAGAGCCCGAGGAACCGTCGCCATGACCAGCCAGCCGGAACGGGTCTACCTGTTCGACACCACCTTGCGCGATGGCGCGCAGACCACAGGCGTCGATTTCTCGCTGTCCGACAAGCGCACCATCGCGGCGCTGCTCGACGGGCTCGGGCTCGACTATGTCGAAGGCGGCTATCCGGGCGCGAACCCGCTGGATACGGCCTTCTTTGCCGAGAAGGCCACGAAAACCGCGAAGTTCTGTGCCTTTGGCATGACGCGCCGACCGGGGCGCTCGGCCTCCAACGATCCGGGCCTTGCCGGGCTGATCGAAGCCCGCGCCGATGCCATCGTCTTTGTCGCCAAGACCTGGGACTACCACGTGCGCGTGGCGCTGGAGACGACCAACGAGGAGAACCTTGCCTCGATCCGCGACAGTGTTGCGGCCGCCGTCGCGGCGGGCC
>JAIYDY010000001.1 GCA_027487245.1 Hyphomicrobiales bacterium | reverse complement strand
CACGCCTTCCTGTGTGTCGTTGAGATCGAGCAGTCGGGCGAGCAACAGCGGTCCCATCTCGGAGACGGTGGCGCGGATCGGATGGCCCTGCTCGCCGAACAGATCCCAGAACACGGTCGAGAACTGCTCGGGCTCGTAGGGCACGCCCAGTTCGTCGGCGCGTTTCACGAAGGGCGGCTTGGCATCGCCCGGCGCGCCGATACCGCTGAGATCGCCCTTGATGTCGGCGGCAAAGACCGGAACCCCGGCCCGCGCGAAGCCCTCGGCCATGACCTGGAGCGTCACTGTCTTGCCGGTGCCGGTCGCGCCCGTCACCAGCCCGTGGCGATTGGCCAGCTTCAGGGTCAGCAATTCGGGCTTGTGGCTCTTGCCGACCAGAAAGGTGCCTTCGGGGATCGTCAGTTTGTCGGCCATGGCGGCTGTCCTGATTTGGATTCGTGATCTCCTGGCCGCTTTATCAGGTGTTTTCAGCCATTGCGAGCGCAGCGATGCTGTCACATCGCCACCAAGGTGCCCCCGCATCCTCACCCGGAGCCTGTCGAAGGGCGAAGAAGCGGTGCTGCGCGCTGGTGCTCATCCTTCGACAGGCTCAGGATGAGGATCGGGGGGGGCGGCGACACCGATGTTGCCCGCCAGTCGTCGCCAGTCGAATGGCATCTTGATTTCAGGGCGCGGCAGGGCGACAAGGACGCCTATGGATTGGGCATGCCGCCCAAGGGCACAGCAGGAATAGTCCGATGGAAGAACTGATCGCGCGCATCTCGGCGGCTGCCGGCATCGATGCAGCCCTCGCCACCAAGGCGGTGGGCATGATCCTGAACTTCCTGCAGAAGGAAGGCCCGGCGGCGGAGGTCAGCCAGTTGATCGGGGCGCTGCCCGGCGCGGAAGCCGCCATGGCAGCCAATACCGGCGGCGGTGGCCTGATGGGCGGCCTTGCCGGCATGATGCCCGGCGGTGGCGGCGTGATGGGCCTCGGGGCCTCGCTGATGGGCGCGGGCCTGTCGATGGGCCAGGTGCAGGGCGTTTCCAAGGAAATGTTCGCCTTCGGCCGCGAGAAGGCCGGCGAGGATGCGATGGGCGCCATCGTCGGAGCCATTCCCGGGCTTGGCCAGTTCGTCTGAGCGCCAAGCTCATCTGAACGGCCTGCTCGTCTGGGCGCCTTGCCCCTGCTGCCTGACGGCCGGACGAGGCCGGCAGGCGCATGCGACGAACAGGGGATTTGCCTGAGCGCAGGCGCGTGGCAAGGAAGGCGCGTATTCCTGACCAGCGAAAGCACGCCCCGATGGCCGACGCCCCGCCAGACACACGCCTTGCCAACCCGTTCCCTGCTGCCAGCGAGGCGGATTGGCATGCGGCGGCCCTCAAGGCGCTGAAGGGAGGCGATTTCGAGCGCAAGCTGGTGACGCGCAGCGCCGGCGGGCTGGTGATCCAGCCGCTCTACCAGCGCCGCCGCGATGCGCAGCCGGTGGGCGGCGCCCGCGCCGGAACCCGCTGGGGCGTGACCGCGCGGATCGACCATCCTGTGCCGGACGAGGCGGCAGCCCTTGCACTGGCCGATCTGGTTGGTGGTGCGGATGGCCTTGCCCTCGTGTTCCATGGCTCGCGCGGAGCACGCGGCTTCGGCCTGCCGACCACGGACGCAGCGACGCTGGCAGCGGCATTGGCCGGCATCAACCTCGACCTCGTCAGCATCAGGCTGGAGCCGGCCCCTCAGGCACGGATCGCCTGCCGGCTGTTCACTGAGGTGGTGAAGGGCCAGCGGCTTTCGCCGGCCGATCTCAGCGTCGATTTCGGCATCGATCCGATCGGCCTTCTGGCGCGCAGCGGCGTGCTGCTGGCCCCATGGTCCGATGTCTGTATCCGGCTCGGCGACATGCTGGGCGAGTTCGGCGAGCAGGGTTTCCGCGGCCCATTCTTCGCGTGCGACGGGCGCACGGCGCACGAGGCCGGCGCATCGGAGGCGCAGGAACTGGCCTACGTGCTGGCCTCGGCGTCAGCCTACATGCGGGCGCTTGTGGCCGGCGGCACGCCGCTGGCGCGGGCCGAGCGGGCGCTCTCGTTCGCGCTGGCCATCGATGCGGACCAGTTTGCCGGCATCGCCAAGCTCAGGGCGCTGCGCCGGCTGATGACCGAGGTGCAACGCGCCAGCGGGATCGATCCGCAGCCCATCGCCCTGCATGCCGAAACCGCGTTCCGCATGCTGACGCGGCGCGACACCCCGGTGAACATGCTGCGCAACGCCATCGCCGCGTTTTCTGCCGGCGTGGGCGGGGCCAACAGCGTGGCGGTGTTGCCGCACACCTCGGCACTGGGGTTGGCGGACGGGTTTGCGCGGCGCGTGGCGCGGAACACACAGGCCGTGCTGCTGGAAGAAAGCCACCTGTGGCGCGTGGTCGATCCGGCGGCAGGCTCGGGCGGGCTGGAAGCGCTCACCGACCAGATCTGCGAGCAGGCCTGGGATGCGTTCCAGCAGATCGAGCGCGAGGGCGGGCTGGTCGCCTCGCTGTGCGACGGGCACCTGCAACAGCGGATTGCCGCCGTGCGGGCCCGCCGCGATGGCGAGATCGCCACCGGCAAGGCCCCGCTCACCGGCACCAGCGCCTATCCGAACCTCGGTGAGACGCCGGAAGCTGTGCTGGACATCGCACCCATTCCGGCGCGGGAGGCTGAGGGCGGCTCGGTGAGCATCACCCCCATGCCGGTGACGCGGCTTTCCGAGCCCTTCGAGCGCCTGCGCGACCGCGCTGGTGTGCTCGCTGCTTCCGGCGTGCTGAAGCCGGTGTTCCTTGCGACATTGGGGACATCGGCCGGCTTCGGGCCTCGGGCCGATTTCGCGCGCGGGCTTCTGGCCGCCGGGGGCCTTTCGGCGCTGGAGCCGGTCAGCTTTGCCGAAGCGGACGGCAGCACCGATCTGATGGCGCTGACAGAGGCTTTCCGGGGCAGCGGCACAGCCATGGCCGTGTTGTGCGGCAGCGACGAGAGCTATGCGAATGACGCGCCGGATGCGGCCATCGCCCTTGCTGCCAGCGGTGCGCAGGCGATCTGGCTGGCCGGGCGGCCCGGCGAGCACGAAGCCCGGTTCCGGGCGGCGGGCGTGGGCGGGTTCATTTTCGCAGGCTGTGATATGCTGGCAAGTCTGGACCTGATGCTGTCATCGAACGAGGTGCGTGATGCCGCGACAGCCTGATGCGACCACTGCAGATGCGCGGATGCCCGATTTCGCAGCCCTGCCAGACTGGACTGCCCTGACGGCCCGGCGCGAACAGACCGCGCCTTCAACCGCAGCCGAAACCGGGGCAGACCCCGAAGGCTGGCTGACGCCGGAGGGCATTCTGGTCAAGCCGTGCTATGGCGAAGCCGATCTGGCCGGGCTCGATTTCGTCGACACATGGCCCGGCCTCGCGCCCTTTGTCCGGGGCCCCTACCCCACCATGTATGTCAACCAGCCATGGACGATCCGGCAATATGCCGGCTTCTCGACAGCGCGGGATTCCAACGCCTTCTACCGGCGCAACCTGGCGGCAGGCCAGAAGGGCCTGTCCGTCGCCTTCGATCTCGCCACCCACCGGGGCTATGACTCGGACCATCCGCGCGTGTCCGGCGATGTCGGCATGGCCGGCGTGGCGATCGACAGCATCCTCGACATGCGGCAGCTGTTCGACGGCATCCCGCTCGACCAGATGAGCGTGTCGATGACCATGAACGGCGCGGTGCTGCCCGTGCTGGCGCTCTACATCGTGGCGGCGGAGGAGCAGGGCGTGCCGCAGGCCAAGCTCAGCGGCACGATCCAGAACGACATCCTCAAGGAGTTCATGGTCCGCAACACCTACATCTACCCGCCCGATGCCTCGATGCGGATCATCGGCGACATCTTCGCCCACACCTCGGTGCACATGCCGAAGTTCAACTCGATCTCGATTTCCGGCTATCACATGCAGGAAGCGGGCGCGACGCAGGATCTGGAACTGGCCTACACGCTGGCGGACGGGGCCGAATACATCCGGGCCGGGCTCGCATCCGGGCTGGACATCGACGCGTTCGCGCCGCGCCTGTCCTTCTTCTGGGCGATCGGCACCAACTTCTTCATGGAGGTCGCCAAGCTCAGGGCAGCGCGGCTGATCTGGGCCAAGCTCGTCAGGGATTTCGGCGCGAAGAGCGACAAGTCGCTGCCGCTGCGCACCCATTGCCAGACCTCCGGATGGTCGCTGACCGCGCAGGACGTGTTCAACAACGTCACACGCACCATGGTGGAAGCGATGGCGGCGACACAGGGCGGAACCCAGTCGCTGCACACCAACAGCCTCGACGAGGCGCTGGCCCTGCCGACCGACTTCTCCGCCCGCATCGCGCGCAACACCCAGATCCTGCTCCAGCAGGAGAGCGGCACGACCCGCATCATCGATGCCTGGGGCGGCTCACACTACGTGGAGAAGCTGACGGCCGATCTGGCGGCGCGCGCCTGGGCGCACATGCAGGAGATCGAGGCACTCGGCGGCATGGCCAAGGCCATCGGCAAGGGAATTCCCAAGCTGCGCATCGAGGAAGCCGCTGCCCGCACGCAGGCGCGCATCGATGAAGGGCACCAGAAGATCATCGGCGTCAACGTCTTCAAGCCCGAGAGCGAGGCCGAGATCGACGTTCTCAAGGTCGACAATGCCGCTGTCAGGGCCGAGCAGATCGCCAAGCTCGAACAGCTCAGGGCCAGCCGCGACGGGGCCGGATGCAAGGCGGCGCTGGCAGCCTTGACCGCTGGCGCACGCGGCAACGGCAACCTGCTCGCGCTGTCCATCGAGGCTGCCCGCAAGGGGGCGACGGTGGGCGAAATCTCGGCTGCGATGGAAGAGGTCTTTGGCCGCCACCGGGCCGAGATCCAGTCGATCAAGGGGGTCTACAAGCGCGAGGCGGGAGCGGAATCCTTCGCGGTCATCCGGGTGCAGGGCCTATGCGATGCCTTTGCCGAGAATGATGGCCGCAGGCCGCGCATCCTTGTCGCCAAGATGGGGCAGGACGGGCACGACCGCGGCCAGAAGGTGATCTCGTCGGCCTTTGCCGATCTCGGCTTCGATGTCGATATCGGCCCGCTGTTCGCCACGCCGGAAGAGGCGGCGCGGCAGGCCACCGACAGCAATGTCCACATCATCGGCGTGTCGTCGCTGGCCGCCGGCCACCTGACGCTGGTGCCGGCGCTGAAGGCGGCGCTGGAAAAGGCCGGACGACCCGACATCATGATCGTGGTCGGCGGGGTGATCCCGCCACAGGATTTCGAGGCGCTGTATCAGGCCGGCGCTTCTGCGATCTTCCCGCCGGGCACCGTCATTCCCGAGGCGGCGGCGCGGCTGCTCGAGGAGCTGAACGCACGGCTGGGCTATGCGCAACGGAGCGCAGCGGAGTAAGCCTGCACCCGGCAGGGCTTGTTGCCAGCCCCTGCCCCGTGCAATGGCGAAGGCTGACTCCAGCCCCAGCGAGCCCCCATGACCTCTGCCTTCTCTCCCCGCTACGGCGACCATGATGCGCCGGCGACAACGCTGACCTCTCCTGCCATCGACCTGATGCTCAGCCATCGCTCGGTGCGCGGCTATCGCCCCGACGCGCTGCCCGATGGCGCGCTGGAAGCGATCATCGCTGCGGCGCAATCGGCGGCCACATCGTCGAACCTCCAGACATGGAGCGTGATCGTCGTCACCGACCCGGCGGTGAAGGCCCGGTGCGCGGAGCTGGCGGGCGGGCAAAAGCACATCGAGGAATGCCCGGTCTTCCTGCTGTTCCTTGCCGATCTGGCGCGCCTCACCCGCGTGGCGAGCGGCGAAGGCCTGGCCCATGCCGGCAATGACACGCTGGAGATGTTCCTGGTTGCGGCCATCGACGCGGCGCTGGCCGCGCAGAACGCCTGCGTCGCTGCCGAGAGCCTGGGTCTGTCCACCGTCTACATCGGCGCAATGCGCAACAAGCCAGAGGCCGTGGCCGAACTGGTCGGCCTGCCTCCGGCCACGGCGGTGGTGTTCGGCCTTTGCATCGGCTTTGCCGCCGAAGGCAAGGAAGGCTCGGTGAAGCCACGGCTGCCGCAGGAGGCGGTGCTGCACAATGGCCGCTACCAACTCGAAGCGCAGGATGCGGCGATAGCCCGCTACAACGACGCCATGGCCGCCTTCAATGAGCGCGAGCGCGCCAGCACGACCACGCCGTGGACCGTGCACTCTGCGCGGCGTGTGGCCGGCCCGGAAAGCCTGTCAGGGCGCCATGTGCTGATGCAGGTGTTGCGCCGGATGGGGTTCTTCAAGGCCGAATAGGCGCCCGCACTCAGCGCGAACGCTGGATGGCGCGGGCGATGACCTGCCGCACGTCGCTGTCACTCAGGAACAGGTCATGCCGGATGATCTGGAGGCGGCTGCCGAAATCGGACGCATCGGCGACGCGCACGCCCAGCGCGGTCAGCCGCTCGCGTTCGGCGGAACCGGCACGGGCGATGCCCCCGGCCAACCGTGCGGAGACGGCCAGTGCCCGGTCGTTGGTGGCGGAAATCACCGTGATGCGCTGGGCCACCGGCCCGAGCCGCTTCACCGTCTGCTCGAACTGGTCGATGTCGATGTCCGGCGAGGCCAGCACCACCGCACCGATCTTGTTGATGGCCGCTTCGCCGGCCTCGCTGCGCAACTGGCGCAGGGTTTCCAGCGTCAGCAGCGTTCCCATCGAGTGGGCGACGATATGGACGCGGCCGATGGTGGGGTTGGCGGCCAGCGCAGTCAGGGCGCTCTCGAAAGCATCGCGCGACCACATCGCGCTCTCGCGGTCATATTGATAGGCGATCAGCCGACCGCCTGAGGGCCAGCTGAACAGCGCGGTCTTGCCGGACCAGTTGACGCCATCGGACAGCTGGGCCGCGCTCGCGAGCGCTGTCTCGAAGGTTTCGTTGAAGCCGTGCACATAGAGCAGCACGTCCTTGCCATTGGCGGCCTGGGCAAAGGCGGAGGCCGCGTTGCCGGTGGAGCCGCCACCGACGGCGTTGACGCTCCAGGGCGAGGTCACGACCGAGGTGATCGAGCCGGTGATGCTGCGGTCCGGCGGATTGAGCCGCGCCTCGGCAAAGGCGAGACCGGGGCCGCGATCAGCCGTGAAGTATGGGCTCTGGCGCAGGCCGGACACGGGCTTGCGGGTGGTGGCGACCAGCACCACCGGGTCTTCCTGGATCGGGGTCAGCCCCTCGCGCGCCACCGTATAGGGCGATTCCAGTCCGCGCTCGTTGAACAGGCAGCCCCCAAGGCTCGCCGCCAGAAGGCTGACGAACACCGGGCGGCAAAGGGAACGCAACAGGCTCATGCGGGACAAGGCAACAACCAGACTGGGACAGGAGTTCGGCCCTTAAGGCCAGGGGAAGGGTTAACAATGCCTTGCCGACGCCGGCGTTGAGCGAAGCGGCATTGATCGACCGCGCCATCCAGAGCCGCAGGACAAAGGCGATTTTAGGGCGCGAGTGATCCGCCTGCCGTGGGCCCTGACGGCTGCGTGAGCGTCAGCGGCGACGTCAGCACCTGACCGACGGCGTTGATCGTGCCCTGGGTCAGCAGGCCGGCCTGCTCGGTGACGTTGCTTCCACCGCCAAGCGACTGGCCGGCGGCAAGCCGGGCGCCGATCGAGCGCACAACCTCGGCGCTCTGGGCAAACTTGCCATGGCCGGTGCTGTCGCCGGTCTTGATGCTGGTCAGATCGATGACATCGACGCCGGCCTTCGCCAGGATCGAACGATAGGGCTCGGCATCGGGGTCGATCGAGCCAAGCCGGTCGCGGCTGCCCCAGATGAAGCGCGAGATGTCGAGGGCGCGATCATCGCGCGAGACGAAGAGTGAGAATTTTGGCCGATAGCTGCCTAGATCGCTCCCGTTCGCCATGGCAACGTCGATGTCGATGTCGGGCGCGGCCATCATGATGCTGCGGATGCGCCCGTTGATGCGACCGTTGCGGATCGCCATCTGGCGAATCGCTTCCATGGCCAGCCAGCCCCCCATCGAGTGGGCGAGCACGGAGACCTCGCTGACAGACGGATCATTCGCCAGCCTGGTCAGCAGGCTTTCAAGGCCGTTGCGGGCAATCTCGGCGCTGACACGGTCATAGGGATAGGCCGACACCGTGCCCCACGAGGCCCAGCTGAACAGGACGGGCGTCACCTTCGCCCCTGAATCGTGGACGATTTGGGCGAAGCGGAAGGCCGCCTCGTCGAAACGCGTGTTGTAGCCGTGCACGAAGACCAGCACATGCGAGCGCCCCGTCCGGGCGATGCGCTGGCGCAAGGTGGTGGTGAAGTCGGCGGATGCCAGGCGGCGGGCACCGGCCGCGGCGAAATGGGTGGCCGGGTCCGGCTGGCCGCCCTGCGCCCATGAGATGTCGCCAACGACGTGATCCGGCGGAATGCTGATCGACAGGCTGGCAAAGCGGCTGTCAGGCTGGCGCTCGCCGCTGAACAGAACAGCCGGGTCCGATGCCTCTCGGCGCGTGGTGCTGACGAGAAGCTCGACCACATGCGCATTGGCCGGAATCGACGCGACCGGCGCGAGCGCGGAGGGCGGGCGTCCCGCACAACCGGCCAACGCCGCCGCGAGCAGCATTGGCCCCAGGCAGCGCCACGCTGCCAGACTGTCGGTCCGTCTCATGTACCCATCACCTGTGATCCTGCCGCTTGCAGCGCTGGCGCGGCGTCCGCCTTGCGCTATCATCCCATGCCATGTTGACCACTGCCGGACAAGCACCCGCGCCGCATCATCACCCGACAGGACAGGGCCAGACTGTCCTTGTGACCGGGTTCGGGCCCTTCCCGGGCGTGCGCATCAATCCGACCGGGCGGCTGATGGAATTGGTAAGCCGGCGTCTGGCGCGCGGGTTTTCCGGCATCACGGCGCATGGCGGCTGCCTGACGGTGCGCTATGCCCTGGCGCGTGTCCAGTTTGAAGCCTTGCTGGCCGATGCCCGCCCCGATGCGGTGCTGCTGCTGGGGCTGGCGTCGCGCTCGCGCATGGTGCGGGTGGAGCGCCATGCGCGCCGGCTTGACAGCCCGCTGCACCCCGATGCCGGCGGCGCGGGCGGCGCAGCTTGTGCGCGCGGCAGCGATCTGCCGCTGACCAGCACGGCAGCGCTCGGCCCGGCGCTCGCAGCGATGCAGCGGGCCGGCATCAGGGCGCGGCTTTCGCCCAGCGCCGGGCGCTATCTGTGCAACGCGGTCTATGTGGCGGCACTCGAAAAGGCCGCGGGGCGGCCTGTGCTGTTCGTGCATGTGCCGTGGCTGCGCCCCCGCCCGGGCACCGTGCCAGCCGGGCGCGTGGCACGCTGGCGGCCCGCCGAGCAGGCGCTGGTGGCAGCGCTGGCCTCGATCGCGGCGCAGATGGCCAGCCGCGCACGCTGTCGCAGATTGGCACAGCGCCCGCTGGCATGAGGCTTGATCCTGCTGCCGGCAAGCGGAGGGATCGCACATGCTCGGACGTCGTGGATTGCTGGGATTGGCCCTGATTGGCACAGCCGCAGCCGCAGAGCGCGCCGAAGCGCAGATCCAGCGCGTCACGCCGCAGGCCCTGCCGGCCACCCCGTCCGGCGGCGTTGCCAGTGGTGGACTTGGCAGCCTGGGGCTGGATGCCGCCCAGTTCGGGCTGAGGGCCGGCTCGGCCGATGACCAGTCACGGCGCCTGCAGGAGGCGCTGGTGGAAGCGGCGAAGCGTCAGGCCCCGCTGCTGCTGCAACCGGGCCGTTACCGGATCAGCCAGGTCGTTCTGCCCGAAGGCATGCGGCTTGTGGGCGTGCCGGGCGCGACGGTGCTGGCGGCGGCTCAGCCGGGCCCGCTGCTGGTGGCGCGCCGCATCCGCCGCGCCGCGATCGAAGGGCTGGTGCTGGATGGGCTGTCCCTGACGGCGCCGGACCGCTCGGGGCTGCTGCAAGCCGAGGATGTGGCCGAGCTTTCGGTCGAGGATTGCGAGTTCCGCAATGCCGGTGTGTCGGGCCTGTCCCTGTTGCGCACGGGCGGGCGCGTGGAGCGCTCGAAGATCACCGGCGCGCGCGACCATGGCCTGTTCAGCCTCGATTCGCGCGGGCTGATGATTGACCGCAACATCGTCGAGGATATCGGCAACAACGCCATCGCGCTGTGGCGCACGCAACCCGGCGACGACAACTCCCGCATCAGCGGCAACCGCATCAGCCGCGTCCGGATCGAGGCCGGCGGCGATGGCCAGAATGGCAATGGCGTGGTGCTGTTCAAGGCCGGCGGCGTGATCGTCGAGGGCAACGCCTTCCGCGATTGCGCGCTGACCTTCATCCGCAACAACTCCAGTTCCGCCGTGCAGATGCTCGGCAACAACGGCCGGCGCTGCGGCGAGGTCGGCTACTACTCGGAGTTCGCCTTCGAGGGCACGGTGATGGCCAACAACATCGCCGAAGATGTGGCGCAGGGCTTCAGCATCACCAATCTCGACCATGGCGGACGGCTGGCGATCTGCGCCAACAACATCGTCAGGCGCGCCCGGCGCGGGCTGGCGCCCAAGGGCGTCGTGCTCGTTGGGGGCACCGGAATCCATGTCGAGGCCGAAGCGTCGGTGACCGGCAACGTGATCGAGGAAGCCTCCGATGTCGGCATCTCGCTGGGCTGGTCCTGGGCGATGCGCAACCTGCTGGCGACCGGCAACATGGTGCGCGCCTGCGGCATCGGCATCGGCGTCAGCCTCGTGCCCAAGGAGCGCAACGTGGTCGTGGCCAACAATGTCATCGCCGGCTCGCGCATCGGTGCCGTGGTCGGCACCGAATACGGCAAGACCATCACCGGCGACCTGACGCAAAGCGCCGACCGGCGCGCCGCCGGAATCCGCATCGAGGGCAATGCGGTGGCCTGAGCCAGCCGTGCAAACATTCGCAAATGCAATGAGTGCCCGCTAGGCGGCATCCGACACGACAAGACCGGGCCCGAGGGCCCGGTCTGAGAGGTGCGATGCTGGATGAACGGCCCGGTTGGTTACTTGGTCAGGCGGATGTTTGTCATCTGGCCACCGATGTTCTTCAGCGCCGAGAGCAACTGGGCCGCGTTGGCTGCATCGAAGAACTCGCCGCCGTTCAGGGTCGAACACTCGTTGAGCAGGGTCTTGACGTTCGCGTCATTGACCTCGAAGGCGATGGTATAGAGCTTGATCGCGCTAGCCTTGTCCCTCGACATGTTCTCGCAGATCGTGCGGGTCGTTATGTTCGCATTCGCCGTGCTGTTGCCGTCGTGCCTCGGGAACGTCGCCGATTTCGTGTTCTGGCCGTCCGTGACGAGGATCATGTAGCGCTGCACCGGCTTGCCTTCGGTCGCGGACCGTCCTGCGAATGGGACCTGCGTCGACAGCATGCGCCAGCCCCAGATCAGACCTGAAGGCAGATATGTTTCGCCTGCTGTCGTCAGGCCGTTGATCATGCCGCGCACCGAAGCGAGATTGGTGGTCCAGTCCTGCACGGGCGAGCCGCAGTTGGTGTTCAGCAGGCCAGGGATCTTCACGCCATAGTTGCCATCGATCGTATGGTTCGGCGCATTGCGCGAGCCGACGCAGCCTGTCCAGCGGAACCACTGGCCACCTGTGTTGCGGCATTCATCGACCATCCCAGGGCCACGGACCGTGTCGCACTGCTGCGTGTTGTAGCCGGCACGCGGAGGGCGAGGACAAGGCCGGCTCACACCATCGACCGTGCAGCGGCGGTTCGGGTCGCCCGGATCCGGTGGCACCCAGACATTGCGGCAGTTGATCCGGCGGGTCTCCAGCACACGCTGGCAGGTGCGGACCACGGGCGTCTGGTAGTCGGCCGGCACATCGAGCCAGGGCTGGTTCCTGTTGCTCATGCCGATGTTGACATACTGGGCGAAGGGCACGACGGCCGCGCGGATCTGATCGACATCGCCGCGGCGGACCTCGAAGTCCTGAATCAACGAGGTTGTCGAGGACTTCAGCGTGGCAAGGCGGCTGCCCTGCATCGAGTCGGTGGTGTCGAGCACGAAGACCACATCGATCAGTTCGTTCTGGCCATTGGTCGCCTCGGCTTCCGAGGTGAACTTGATGACCGGCATGCCGACGATGCTCAGCATCGAGGTGTTGATCTCGCCGGTGATCTTGACCTTGACGCCGGTCTCGACGCCGTCCTTCAGGATCTGCTCGATGTTGACCGAATAGCTGCCGTAGCCGTTGCCGAGCGGCATGTTGGCTTCCAGCACCTTCTGGCCGATCAGCTTTCGCTGCTCGAACGTGCCGGTGGCCTTGACGGTAGAGAGCGCGGCCGAATCCGCTGCGGAATTGGCCGCCGTGCGCGCAAGCGAAGCGCGGTTGTAGTCGACCGCAGCACCGGTCATGCCCATCATCGGAAGCAGAGCCAGACCGAAAATGACAGCGACCGCGCCACGTTCATCGCGCTGGAAGCGGGATGAGAAACGCCGGAACTTCGAAAACATGCGAGCCTCCCCGCTTGATGACCTTCAAGACGCAACAGGTAGGCTCCAACCTTTTCGCGATCGTTAAAACAATACCGCGAAAACGATTTGATTGGCGTATTTTAATCAAATACAACCAAATCTGTCCGCGTCATGGACATCGTGGTTACCGGGTCGTTTCGCCGGTCTGAAACGCTGCCGCAAAACCGGTTTCCCCTTTGCCGCAACTTGTTCTACCAACGGGATCGACGCGGCGCGGGCGTTGCCTGACGCGCGCTGCCAGACTGGGGAAGCCACGCCGATGCCCAAGAGCAACCTGTCCGCCGACCTCAGGTCCGGCGCGCTCGTCTATCACCGCTATCCAAAGCCCGGAAAGCTGGAAATCCAGGCCACCAAGCCGCTGGGAAACCAGCGAGATCTGGCCCTCGCCTACTCCCCCGGGGTGGCCGCCGCCTGCGAGGCCATCGTCGATGATCCGGCGGAGGCGGCCGAACTGACCGCGCGCCAGAACCTGGTCGGCGTCATCACCAACGGCACTGCCGTCCTCGGCCTTGGCGACATCGGCCCGCTGGCCTCCAAGCCGGTGATGGAAGGCAAGGCGGTGCTGTTCAAGAAGTTCGCCGGCATCGACGTGTTCGACATCGAGGTCGAGCAGAAGGACATCGACAAGTTCGTGGATGTGGTGGCGGCGCTGGAGCCAACCTTCGGCGGCATCAACCTTGAGGACATCAAGGGCCCCGAGTGCTTCGATATCGAGGAGAAGCTGAAAGCGCGCATGGGCATCCCTGTGTTCCATGACGACCAGCACGGCACGGCGATCATTGTCGCGGCTGCAGTGACCAACGGGCTCGAGATCGCCAACAAGACGCTGGCCGAGGTCAAGATCGTGGTGTCGGGTGCGGGCGCTGCGGCGCTGGCCTGCCTCAACCTGCTGGTCCGGCTGGGGGCTTCGGTCGGCAACATCTGGGTCACCGATCTGGAAGGGCTGGTCTACAAGGGCCGCCCCGTGCTGATGGATCGCTGGAAGGACGTCTATGCCCAGGACACCGACAAGCGCACGCTGGCCGAGGTGATCGAGGGTGCGGACATCTTCCTCGGGCTGTCCGCCGCCAACGTGCTGAAGCCGGAGATGGCGCGGATGATGGCGCGCCGCCCGCTGATCATGGCGCTGGCCAACCCCAACCCGGAAATCATGCCCGAGGAGGCGCTGAAGGTCCGCCCCGATGCGATGATCTGCACCGGGCGCTCCGACTACCCCAACCAGGTCAACAACGTCCTGTGCTTTCCCTACATCTTCCGTGGCGCACTCGATTGCGGTGCCACCACGATCAACGAGGAGATGAAGGCAGCCGCCGTCAGGGCCATCGCCTCGCTGGCGCGGGAGGCCCCTTCGGATGTCGCGGCGCGGGCCTATGGCGGAGAGCAGCGCACCTTCGGCGATGCCTCGCTGATTCCCAATCCGTTCGATCCGCGCCTGATCATGCGCATCGCACCGGCGGTGGCGGAGGCGGCCATGGCGACGGGCGTGGCCAAGAAGCCCATCCCGGACATGGACGTCTACCGCGAGCAGCTGTCGCGTTTCGTGTTCCGCTCCGGCTTCATCATGAAGCCGCTGTTCACCCAGGCCAAGGCGGACCCCAAGCGTGTGATCTATGCCGATGGCGAGGACGAGCGCGTGCTGCGTGCCGCGCAGGTGGTGCTCGAAGAGGGCATGGCGATCCCGATCCTGATCGGACGCCCTGCGGTGGTCGAGGCCCGCATCAAGCGCTTCGGGCTGGCGATCCAGCCGGGGCGGGATTTCGCGCTGGTCAACCCGGAGGATGACCCGCGCTACCGCGACTACGTGACCAGCTATCTGGACATTGCCGGGCGACGCGGGGTGACGCCCGACGCAGCGAAAAGCCTGGTGCGCACCAACAGCACCGTGATTGCGGCACTGGCCGTGGCGCGCGGCGAGGCCGATGCCATGATCACCGGCCTGGAAGGCCGCTTCATGAGCCGCTTGCGACATATCCGCGACATCATCGGAACAGCGCCGGGCGTGCGCGATCTGTCGACCATGACGCTGATCGTCACCAACAAGGGTGCCTACTTCCTGACCGACACCCACGTGAAGGCCGACCCGACCGCCGAGGAACTGGCCGATGCCACGTTGCTGGCCGCCGAGCATGTGGCCCGGTTCGGCATGCAGCCGAAGGTGGCGCTGCTGTCGCATTCCGATTTCGGCGCTTCCGACACGGCCTCCTCGCTGAAGATGCGCAAGGCCACCGCGCTGATCAACGAGCGGGCACCAGACCTCGAATGCGATGGCGAGATGGAGGCTGACACGGCGTTTTCGGCCCTGATCCGCGAGCGGGTGCTGCCCTCGTCGCGCCTGAAGGGCGAGGCCAACCTGATGGTGTTCCCCAATCTCGATGCGGCCAACATCGCCTACCAGTTCGCCAAGATGCTGTCGGATGCGCTGCCGGTCGGCCCGATCCTGCTCGGCGCTGCCAGGCCGGCCCACATCCTCACCGGATCGGCCACCTCGCGCGGCGTGGTCAACATGACGGCGGTGGCCGTGGTCGAGGCGCAGGATATGGCCCGGCTGCGCGCCGGCTGAGGGGGCAGTCTCGCAAAAATCCCGATTTCCCTGTGACCAAAGCTGGTCTAGCCTTGCGCGCAACAGACAAGCGCGCAAGCGTCGGTCCCGGCCATCGGCCGGGCAAAGCCGGGGGAGGCAAGGATGCTGCTGAGCAGGCGATCGGGTTTCGAGGCGATGTTGTGGACAGGGCTGGTGCTGGCCGGCCTGTTGGGCTCTTCGGCGTTGACAGGGCCGGCGCAGGCCCAATTCGACCCGCGCAGGGTCCAGCCTGAGGCTCCTGCCGTCGCGGCGCGCTATCCCAAACCGGATGCGGCCTATGCGACACCCGGCTTTGCGCCGGGGCGCGAGGATTTCACCCGCCATGCCGAGATGATGGCGTTTCTGGCGCAGCAGCAGGGCCTGATCAAGGGCGCGCGCCTGATCACGCTGGGAGCTTCGCAGAAGGGCCTGGCGATCCCGGCCCTGATGCTGTCACGCCAGGGCAACGAGGCGGATTTCCGCGATCCTGCCCGGGCCACGGCCTTCCTGATCGGGCTCCAGCACGGCAACGAGCCTGCGGGCGGAGAGGCCCTGCTGGCCATCGCGCAGTTGTTCGCAACGCCGGCCTGGCAATCGCTGCTCGATGTGCTCAACGTCATCATCGTGCCGCGCGCCAACCCTGACGGGGCCGAGATCTTCAACCGCGTCACGGCCAATGGCATCGACGTCAACCGCGACCACACCTTGCAGCGCACGCCCGAAGGGCAGGCCCTCGGGCTGGTGTTCCGCACCTATTCGCCGCATCTGGTGATCGATGCCCATGAGTTCACCGTCGGCGGGCGCTGGGTCACGGCTTTTGGCGGGGTGCAGCGCCCCGACGCGATGATCCAGTATGCGGCGACGCCGAACCTGTCGCCCGCACTCAACGCCCTGCAGGACGGGCTGGTGCGACACCCGATGCTGACCGCGCTGGACCGGGCCGGGCTGAGCCATGACTGGTATCACACCATGGATGCCGCCGCCGGCAAGGCGGTCAACATGGGCGGGATCGGGCCGGACACGGGCCGCAATGTGGCGGGCCTGCGCAATGCGGTCAGCTTCCTGGTCGAGACGCGCGGCGTCGGGCTGGGCCGCCAGAACTTCGAGCGCCGCGTCCACACCCATGTGGTGGCGATCGAGGCCGCGCTGCGGTCCGCCGCCGCGGATGCACCGGCCCTGCTCAGCCGCACCAGGCAGATCGCCGCCGAGATCGCGGCCACCCCGCCGGGCTCTCCCCTGACCATCCGCGCCGCACAGACGCAGGAAGCCCGCCAGATGACCTTCGTCAATCCGGCCTCGGGCCTCGACATGCCGACCGAGATCGTCTGGCGCTCGTCGCTCGCGATCCAGTCCGTGATGACGCGGCCAAGACCGGCGGCCTATATCCTGCCGGCCAGCGAGACAGAGGCGGCAACGCGCCTGACGGCGCTGGGCGTCGCCGTGACCCGGCTCGCCAACCCGCTCATCGTGTCTGCCGAGCACTACCGCGTCCTGTCGATCAAGGAAGAGGCCAAGGCCGATGTGCGTGGCGATGATGTCGGTGCCGGCCAGATCGTGACCGGCGAATTTGCCGTCGAAGTCGCCACGCCCACGATGCCGGCGGGCAGCTTCGTGGTCAGGCTCGACCAGCCGCTGGCCCATCTGGCGGCCGCGATCATGGAACCCGAAAGCCCGGTCGGCTACGTGGCCAACCGCGTGATCGCGATTCCCGACAGCAAGATCCTGCCGATCTGGCGGGTGATGAGCCTCGCTGCGCTGCCCTGACGCGGACGCATCCGTCACCCCGTCCGGCCTGCACGGCAGGCCCTTGACCTTGTGCCGCGATGCCGCGACACCTGTTGCCGTGCGGCGTCCGGCATCCTGCCCGGCATGAGGCCGCCGCTTTGATCCCCAGGAACGCTCCCATGTCGCGCATTGTCTACGTCAACGGCCAGTATCTGCCCGAAGAACAGGCCACGGTCTCGATCTTCGACCGGGGCTTCACCTTCGCCGACGGCATCTACGAGGTGTCGGCAGTGATCAATGGCAAGCTGGTCGATGTCGACGCGCATCTGGCGCGCCTCGAACAATCCTGCGCCAAGATCAGGCTCGAACTGCCGTGGACGCGGGCCGATCTGATCGGAATCCACCACGAACTGATGGCCCGCAACAAGCTCACATCCGGGGGCGTGTATCTTCAGGTCACGCGCGGCGCGGCGGATCGCAGCTTCACCTTTCCGGCAGGCATAGCGCCGACGCTGGTGATGTTCACCCAGGCCCGCGCCATGACCCGCGAGGTCGGCAGGGGCTACAAGCTGCTCAGCGTGCCGGACCTGCGCTGGGCGCGGCGCGACATCAAGAGCGTTGGCCTGCTGGCGCAGGTGCTGGCCAAGCAGGCCGCAGCGGAGGCCGGCTGCGACGAGGCACTGATGATCGAGGATGGCGTGATCACCGAAGGCGGCTCGTCGACAGCCTGGATCGTCAAGGGCGACACCCTCATCTCGCGGCCACTATCCAATGCCGTCCTGCCGGGCATCACGCGCAAGGCGCTGCTGACTTATCTCGCCGAAAGCGGCTTCCGTTTCGAGGAACGCACCTTCACGCTCGACGAGGCGCTGGCCGCCGACGAGGTGATCATCACGGCTGCCACCGCGCTGGTCATGCCGGCAACCGAGATTGACGGACAGCCGATCGGCGGCGGACAGCCGGGGCCCGTGGCCCGCCGGCTGCGCGACATCTACTTCGATCTGGCCGAGACCGGCGGCGCGCTGGGCTGAGCCGGGCGCAAGGACGCCAGCCCGATCAGCCGGGGCTTGTCAGCGGCGACGTGGCTGGGCTGCGGCCTGGTTGAGCGTGACGAACACGTCGGTGTCACCGCCGCCCGCGAAGGCCGAGGCGGGAACCGAGATGCCGCTCTCGACATGCGCCCAGGACGCCTGCGCCTGGCCCGATGGCACCGTGGCTCCAACACGCACCGCGCGGCTCGACAGGGTCTTGTCGCCGCTCCTGACCTCGATGCGCATGGTCGCGCCAAGCGCACCGGCCGAGCCGGCGGGGCCGACAAGGACGCGGCCTTCAGCGCCAACCTTGACCAGCACGCTGCCGCCGGGCCCGCGGGTGCACTCGCGCGCCACATCGGTGATGGTGATCTGTGAGCGCACGCTCTCGCTGGGACCACCGCCGATGCGCAGGGCAGCGCCGCCCGGCGCGATGATGACCGGAGGGCATTCCAGCTCCTGCTGGTCCGGATCATCCGCCGGGGCGGGTGCCGAGGCCGGTGTGACGGACTGCATGAAGCCGGACAGGCCTCCGCCGGAACCCGACGAGGAACTGTCGAACATGCCGCCGCCACAGGCGGCCAGAAGCGGCGCCAGCGCGGCGAGCGCCAGAAGGCGGGCAGCGGTGGCGGCAGGCGACGTCGCGGAACGCAGGACACTCACGGCAATTTCTCCAAACCAGCACCAAAACCGTTGAGCGAGACCGGAATGCCGACCCCCTCCTCCGGTGTCTGAAACACGATGAACGTGGCGTTCTGGCCGGCCTTGAGATTGCCGACCAGCGCATCATCCATGACCACCTCGGCAATGCAGCCGGTGTTGAGGCAGCGCACGAAGCCGGCGCGGCCGATATCCTTGTCGTCGATCTTGAGGCCGAGGCCGGCGGGGAGCAGCACGCCCAGCGGGGCGACCACGCGCAGCAGCCGGCTCTGGTTGTCGGCCGTCTTGAGCGCGATGACCAGAAGGGTCAGGCTCGGGCGATCCTCGGCAGCCACGTTCTGCACCAGCGCGCATTGCTCGGTGCGCGCGCCGGGCGGCGTCTCGCAGCGCATCTGCCAGTCGCCAAAGGTGCCGCGCACCACGCCTTGCGCCGCAGCCGGTGCGGCGAGCCCGATGCCGGCGCAGACCGAAAGAATGGCAGCGGCGACCAGCGTCCGACCCGCCCTGCGCTGTGGCAAAGGCGCCGGAGGTTGATGCGCCCTGTTGTTCAGACCCGTCTCGATCACCCGTCCCAATCCTCGGTTCACGCCCTTGGCCCTGCCGCACGGCCAAGCGTTCTGGCTTGCCGGCTGCTTGTCCTGTTCGCATCACGCATGCGCGGGGCTGTCAAGCGCCTCCACGCCGGCGCGACAAACCGGAATGGCTGATGACGGCCTGCGCGGCGGGCAGGACGGGCGCAGCCACACGGCAAGGCACTTGGACACCCCCTGCGCGCGATGAGCCAGCGATGTGGGCCTATGTCGCATAAAGTGCGCCAAACTGACAATTGAAACACTGGCGCGCTTGTGGTCTTTGATCTAGACGAAAGCCCGAAAGCCGACCGTGGAATTGACGGCGGTTTTGCGGCGTGGCGCGCTTGGCGCTTCACATCGCAATCAAGACATGGTGAAGGAGCCAAGAAGACGATGCGTGGATGCAACAACCGCGTTCCGGGCCGCTGGTCTGCCGCCAAGGCGGCGATGCTGGCAGCAATGGCCAGCCTGATGACGGGCGGCCTCGCCCTGGCAGCGCCCAATGGCCAGCCCCAGCCGGCGCAGATGAACCTGCCAGAGCCAGCCACCACAAAGATGGCCGACATCGTGTGGTTTCACAATGGCTTGCTGATCCTGATCACGGCGATCTCGATCTTCGTCCTGGCGCTGCTCGTCTATGCCTGCTGGCGGTTTTCGGCCAAGCGCAACCCGGTTCCTTCCAAGCTCACGCACCATACCGGCCTTGAAGTGGCCTGGACCATCATCCCGGTCCTGATCCTGGTCGTGGTGGCGATCCCCTCCTTCCGCATCCTGCGCGACCAGCTGGTGATCCCGCCCTCCGACATCACCCTGAAGGTCACCGGCAAGCAGTGGTACTGGAGCTGGGAATACCCCAAGGACGGCGGCGGCTTTGCCTTCGATTCGCTGATGCTCGATGACAAGCAGCGGCTGGAACTGGTCAACTCCGGCAAGGCCAAGCCGGAAGAGGTGCCGCGCCTGCTCGGCGTTGACAACGAGGCGCTTGTTCCGGTCGGCAAGATCGTGCGGCTCCAGGTCACCGCCGCAGACGTGATCCACAAGTTTGCGCTTCCGGCTTTCGGCCTCAAGATCGATGCCATCCCGGGCCGCCTCAACGAGACGTGGTTCAAGGCCGAGAAGGAAGGGCTGTATTTCGGCCAGTGCTCGTTCGTCTGCGGGCAGAACCACGCCTACATGCCGATTGCCATCCGCGTGGTCAGCGCCGAGCGCTATGCCGCATGGCTGACGGAATCCCAGAAGAAGTTCGCACGCCTCGACGCCGCGCCGACCAAGGTCGCCGCCGTCGTCGGCCAGTGACACCAGACCAGCAAGGACTCACCCCAATGGCCTACGGTTCAGCCGCACACGCCCATGATGACCACGCCCATTCCAATCCGACCGGCTGGAAGCGCTGGGTCTATTCGACCAACCACAAGGACATCGGCACGCTATATCTGATCTTCGCGATCGTCGCGGGGCTCGTCGGCACCTTCCTGTCGATCGCCATGCGGCTCGAACTGCAAGAGCCAGGCATGCAGTATTTCGCCTCGGGCCAGTCCTACAACGTGTTCGTCACCGGCCACGGGCTGATCATGATCTTCTTCATGGTCATGCCGGCGCTGATCGGCGGGTTCGGCAACTGGTTCGTGCCGCTGATGATCGGCGCGCCGGACATGGCCTTCCCGCGCATGAACAACATCTCGTTCTGGCTGACGGTGGCTGCGTTCGGTCTTCTGGTCACCTCGATGTTCGTCGAGGGCGCGCCGGGCACCAATGGTGTCGGCACGGGCTGGACGGTGTATCCGCCCTTCTCCTCGACCACGGGCCACCCCGGCCCGGCCGTCGACTTCGGCATCTTCGCACTGCATCTGGCCGGGGCCGCCTCGATCCTCGGCGCGATCAACTTCATCACCACGATCCTGAACATGCGCGCGCCGGGCATGAGCCTGCACAAGATGCCGCTGTTCGCATGGGCGATGCTGATCACGGCCTTCCTGCTGCTGCTGTCGCTGCCCGTTCTGGCCGGCGCCATCACCATGCTGCTGACAGACCGCAACTTCGGCACGACCTTCTTCGATCCGGCCGGCGGCGGCGATCCGGTGCTCTACCAGCACCTGTTCTGGTTCTTCGGGCACCCTGAAGTCTACATCATGATCCTGCCGGCCTTCGGCATCGTCAGCCACATCATCTCGACCTTCTCCAAGAAGCCGATTTTCGGCTATCTCGGCATGGCCTATGCCATGGTCGCGATCGGCGTGGTCGGCTTCATCGTCTGGGCGCACCACATGTACACGGTGGGCCTGTCGCTCAACACGCAGCGCTACTTCGTGTTCGCCACCATGGTGATCGCGGTGCCGACCGGCGTGAAGATCTTCTCCTGGATCGCGACGATGTGGGGCGGCTCGATCCGCTTTACCGCCGCCATGGTCTGGGCCGTGGGCTTCATATTCCTGTTCACGGTCGGCGGTGTCACCGGCGTGGTGCTGGCCAATGCGGGCGTCGACCGCTCGCTGCATGCCACCTACTATGTCGTGGCGCACTTCCACTACGTGCTGTCACTGGGCGCGGTGTTCGGCATCTTCGCGGGCTGGTATTACTGGTTCCCGAAGATGAGCGGCTACGTGATCCCGGACTGGATGGGCCATGTCCACTTCTGGGTGGCCTTCGTGGGGGCCAACGTTCTGTTCTTCCCGCAGCACTTCCTCGGCCTCGCCGGCATGCCGCGCCACTATGTCGATTATCCCGATGCCTTTGCCTACTGGCATTGGTGGTCCTCGATCGGCTCCTACATCTTCCTGGCGAGCCTGTTCTGGTTCTTCGCCATCGTGATCTACGCCTTCGTGAAGAAGGAACAGGCGCAGGACAATCCATGGGGCGAAGGCGCCACCACGCTGGAATGGACGCTGCCCTCGCCGCCTCCCTTCCACCAGTTCGAGACCCTGCCGCGCATCAGCAGCAAGGATCACTGACACCGACGACGGAGCGCCGGCCCCGGTTGACACCAACCGGGCCGGCGGCTCTTTCCCGCAAGGCTGCGACCGCAGCGTTCCGGCAAGGAGCCGCCCCCCCCTTCCCTGTTCGAGGCCCGCGCGCCGGGCACGAGCCACATGCCAGAGCCGTTCATGTCCGCCGCCTACGATACCAGCACTGCCGAAACGATCGCCGCCCCTGCCATCGGCGGGGATGTGGGCGATTACTTCCAGCTCCTGAAGCCGCGCGTGATGTCGCTGGTGATCTTCACGGCCCTGGTCGGCATGGTCGTGGCTCCCGGCCATATCCATCCGGTGATCGCGGCAGCCTCGCTGCTGGCGATCGCGGTCGGGGCCGGCGCGTCCGGTGCCCTCAACATGTGGTATGACGCCGATATCGACGCGGTGATGTCACGCACGGCCAAGCGCCCGATCCCGGCAGGCCGCATCACCCCGCAGGAGGCCTTCGCCTTCGGCATGGCGCTGTCGGTCGGCTCGGTGCTGATGCTCGGCGTGGTGGCCAACTGGCTGGCGGCGGGCCTGCTGGCCTTCACCATCTTCTTCTATGCCGTGGTCTATTCGCTGTGGCTCAAGCGCTGGACGGCGCAGAACATCGTCATCGGCGGTGCCGCCGGGGCCTTCCCGCCGGTGATCGGCGAGGCTGTGATGAGCGGGCAGATCGGCTGGGCCGGCTTCGTGCTGTTCACCATCATCTTCCTGTGGACACCCCCGCATTTCTGGGCGCTGGCCATGGCCAAGGCCAAGGATTACGAGCGCGCCGGCGTGCCGATGATGCCGAATGTGGCGGGCGATGCGTCCACCCGCCGGCAGATCATGGGCTACACGATCGCACTGGTGCTGTTCGCCTTCGTGCCGGCCGGGATGGGCATGGGCGGTGTGGCCTATGCTGTCGTCAGCGCACTCGGCGGGCTCGGCATGCTCGGCATCGCCTGGCGCATCCTCAAGGCTCCGGACATCGAGGCCAGCCACAAGGCCGGCATGCAGATGTTCGGCTTTTCGATCCTGTATCTGTTCGCGCTGTTCTCGGTGCTGCTGGCCGAGCACAGCCTGGGGCTGATGTGGTCCCTGCCGACGCTGTGGTGACATGATGATGGCCGATCCCCTGCCCTCTCCCTTGCCCTCCCCGCCGCCGCTCTCTGCGGAAGCGCTGCGCTTGCGCCGCCGGCGCTCGGTGGCCATCGCACTGGCGCTGGGCGCGCTGTGCGTGATCTTCTATGCCGTGTCGATGGCCAAGGTGCTGGGATGAGCGCCATGCAGGATCCCGCAACCGCCGCGCTTGCCAGAACCCGCGCCACCCGCACCGCTCTGTGGTGCAGCGGGCTGGTCATGACCATGACCGCGCTGGCCTTCGCGTCGGTGCCGCTCTATGACCTGTTCTGCCGCATGACGGGCTTTGGCGGCACGCCGATGGTGCGCAGCGAAGCTGCCAGCAGCATCTCCGACCGCGTCATCCAGGTGCGTTTCGATGCCAATGTCTCCGCCCAGCTGGGCTGGAGCTTCGAGGCCGAGACCAGCGTCATCCAGGCACGCGTCGGTGAAACGAAGACCGTGTTCTACAAGATCACCAACCGAAGCGAGCAGGCCACGACCGGCATTGCCACGTTCAATGTCCAGCCTTCCCATGCCGGCGCGCACTTCGTGAAGATGCAGTGCTTCTGCTTCACCGAGCACACTCTCAAGCCGGGCGAGAGCATGGAAGCACCGGTGGTGTTCTACATCGATCCGGACATCGAGAAGAACCGCGACATGCGCAACATCCACGCCATGACCTTGTCCTACACCTACTTCCCCTCGAAAAATGGCCAGCCCGTTGGCGGGCAGGTTTCGGAGGCGGCCCCGGCCGCTGCGAAGACAGGCGGCGACAAGTCAAGGCTCTGACCTTATAGACAAGACCAACACCACGACACGACCAAGAAGAGGGCTGAAAATGGCCAGCGGGATGACCAAGAACCACGACTACCACCTCGTCGATCCGAGCCCGTGGCCGTTCATCGGCGCGCTGGCGGCCTTCATCATGGCGGTCGGCATGGTTCTGACCATGAAGGCGGTCCCGATCGCCGGCATGAAGATCGGCCCTCTGGTTCTGGGCATCGGCATCATCGGCGTGCTCTACACCATGTTCGCCTGGTGGGTGGATGTGACGCGCGAAGCCGAACATCAGGGCCACCACACCCGCGTGGTGCAGATCCACCATCGCTACGGCATGATCATGTTCATTGCCTCCGAGGTGATGTTCTTCGTGGCGTGGTTCTGGGCCTATTTCGATGTGGCGCTGTTCGCCAACGAGGCCATCCAGTACCAGCGCCAGGAATTCACCGGCGGCGTCTGGCCACCCAAGGGCATCGAGACCTTCGACCCCTGGCACCTGCCGCTGCTCAACACGCTGATCCTGCTGACCTCCGGCACCACCGTGACCTGGGCTCACCACGCGCTGCTGCACGATGACCGCAAGGGGCTGAAGCAGGCGCTGTGGCTGACCGTGATCCTCGGCGTGCTGTTCACGATCTGCCAGGTCTACGAGTACAGCCACGCGGCGTTCTCGTTCTCCGGCCATGTCTATGGCTCGACCTTCTACATGGCGACCGGCTTTCACGGCGCGCATGTGGTGATTGGCACGATCTTCCTCGCGGTCTGCCTGTATCGCGCCTATCTCAACCACTTTACGCCGAAGCAGCATCTCGGTTTCGAGTTTGCCGCCTGGTACTGGCATTTCGTGGACGTGGTCTGGCTGTTCCTGTTCGCCGCCATCTACTGGTGGGGCGCAGGGGCTCATGCCGGCGCTCACTGAGCCCTTCGCCAAACACGATGCCAGGGGGCGGCTGCAGGCCGCCCCTTTTTCGTTCTGGACCTGATCGGAGATGCGATGACCACTCCTTCGCCCTATGCCACCGGCCTTGCCGGCCGCTGCCCGCGCTGTGGCGAAGGCAAGCTGTTCGACGGGTATCTGAAGATCAGGCCGCGCTGTGCTGCCTGCGGGCTCGATTTCGCCTTCGCCGACTCGGCGGACGGGCCGGCGGTGCTGATCATGTTCATCGCCGGCTTTGCCATCGTCGGCGGCGTGTTGGCGCTCGAAATTGCCTATGAGCCGCCATTCTGGGTGCACATGGTGATCTGGTTGCCGCTGACCATCGCGCTTTGCCTCGGTCTGCTCCGGCCGATGAAGGGCCTTGCTGTGTCGCTGCAATATGCGCGCGATGCCGGCGAGGGACGGCTGGAGCGCTGAGATGGCAAAGCGCCCCCGCAACCCGGACAAGGCTGTCGCGAAGCCGATGGGCACCGGCGCAGCGCTGCCGCGCGCCCTGTCGGCCGGTTCGCTGCTGGCACTGACCCTGCTGACGGCCTCGGCACTTGTAGTGCTGTGCGGCCTCGGTTTCTGGCAAGTCCAGCGCATGGGCGAGAAGCAGGCCTTCCTGACAAGGCTGGCGGAGCAGGCCCGCGCCACGCCCGCGCCCCTGCCCGAGCCGGCACGCTGGGCCGGGCTCGATCTGGATGCCGCCGACCTGACCCGTGTCGGCCTGAGCGGAACCTGGCTGCCGCAATCGACCGCGACCGTGCGCGTCGCGTTGCCCGAACCCAAGCCGGGGACCCGCGGCGTCGGCGGCTTTGGCCGCTATCTTGTGACGCCGATGCGGCTCGACAACGGGGCGGTCGTGCTGGTCAACCGGGGCTTCGCGCCGGAAGCGGCGGTGGCGGCATTGCCGGCGCCCACGGGCCGGGCCGATCTGGTCGGCATCCTGCGCAAGCCGGAGAAGCCCAACAGCTTCACGCCGGTGGCCAACCCTGCGGCGCGCGACTTCCATGTGCGCGACCCGAAGGCGATCGCAGAAGCGCTCAACCTGTCGGCAGCGCCTTTCCTGATCGAGGCCGAGCGGCAGCCGGGGGCGCTGGCCTTGCCCGTTGGTACGGACATCGCGGAGCTGATCGCACGGATTCCGAACAACCACCTGCCCTATGCGCTGACCTGGTTCGGCCTTGCCGCCACGCTGGCCGGGGTGTTCATCGTCTTCGTGCGCGCCGGACGGCGTCCGCGGGACGGGTAGCGGCGGGCTCGACACCGCGAGGCTGGCATCGTCGGCCAAGTGTCCTTATAGAGCCCTGACCATCCGCTGATCGCTCTTTCGACACCGCCACAGGTTTCCCGTGCTGCATGTTTCCACGAGGGGCGAAGCCCCGGTCCTGTCCTTCTCCGATGCGCTGCTGGCCGGGCTTGCCCGCGATGGCGGGCTCTATGTGCCGCAGAGCTACCCGCGCCTTTCGGACGAGACCATCGCCGGTTTTGCCGGACAGCCCTATGCCAGCGTCGCCAAGACCGTGATGGGCGCGCTCAGCGACGGCGAGTTTGCGCCCGGCGCACTGGAGCGGATGATCGACGAGAGCTATGCCAGCTTCCGCCATCCGGCCGTCTGCCCTCTGGTGCAGATCGGCGACAACCTGTTCGTGCAGGAGCTGTTCCACGGCCCGACTCTCGCCTTCAAGGATGTGGCGATGCAGTTGCTGGGCCGGATGATGGACCACATCCTGACCCTTCGCGGTCAGCGCGCCACCATTGTCGGCGCAACCTCCGGCGATACGGGCGGAGCGGCAATCGAGGCCTTCCGCGGCCTCAGGAACGTCGACATCTTCATCCTCTATCCCCATGGCCGGGTGTCGGACGTGCAGCGCCGGCAGATGACCACGGTGGATGCCGGCAACGTGCACGCGCTCGCCATCGACGGCGATTTCGACGATTGTCAGGCCCTGGTGAAGGCGATGTTCAACCATCATGCCTTCCGCGATGAACTTGGCCTGTCCGGCGTCAACTCGATCAACTGGGGCCGCATCGCGGCGCAGGTGGTGTATTACTTCACGGCGGCGGCCTCGCTCGGCGCGCCGCTCAGGCCGATCTCCTTTTCGGTGCCGACGGGCAATTTCGGCGATGTGCTGGCCGGCTGGGTGGCAAAGCAGATGGGCCTGCCGATCGAGCGGCTGGTCGTGGCCACGAACGTCAACGACATCCTCGTGCGCTCGCTCCACAGCGGCGACTATCATGTCACCGGCGTGACGCCGACGACATCGCCCTCGATGGACATCCAGGTGTCTTCCAACTTCGAGCGCGTGCTGTTCGAGGCCTATGGCCGCGACGGCGCGCAGGTGCGCCGGCTGATGGGCAACCTCGCCCAGCAGAAGCGCTTTGCCATCGATGACGGTCCGCTGGCTGCCCTTCGCCAGGCCTTCGATGCGGTGGCCGTCAGCGAGGCGGACACGCTGCGCGAGATCGCCGATGTCTGGGCCGGGGCCGGCTACCTCATGGATCCGCACACCGCGATCGGGGTCGATGCGGCCCGGCATGGGCTGAAGGCCGACCCTGCCACGCCGATGGTGGTGCTCGGCACGGCCCATCCCGCCAAGTTCCCCGCCGCCGTGAAGGCTGCCTCCGGTGTGCACCCGGCGCTGCCGGCGCATCTGGGTGACCTGATGGACCGCAAGGAGCTGTTCACGCGCCTGCCCAATGCGCAGGGCGAGGTCGAGCGCTTCATCCGGGGCCAGGCGCGTGCCGTGCGCGGGGCCGTCGCATGAGCGATCCTGCCGTCCGCAATCTATCCTCGCAAATGCTGGTCATGCCCGGCGACGAGGCTGTGAGCATCACCACGCTGCCATCGGGGCTGCGCATCGTCTCCGAGCGGATGAACCACGCCTCGACGGTCTCGCTCGGGGTGTGGATCAGTGCCGGCTCGCGCGACGAGGCCGACGACCAGCACGGGCTGGCGCACCTGCTCGAACACATGGCCTTCAAGGGCACGGCGCGCCGCTCGGCCCGCCAGATCGCCGAGGAGATCGAGGCGGTTGGCGGCGACATCAATGCCGCGACCAGCATCGAGTACACCTGCTACACGGCGCGTACCCTTGAAGAGGACCTGCCGCTGGCGGTCGACATCCTCGCCGACATCCTGCTGCGCTCGAGCTTCGCGGCGGATGAGCTGGCCCGCGAGAAGGGCGTGATTCTCCAGGAAATCGCGGCGGTCGAGGATACGCCGGATGATCTGGTCTACGACATGTTCATGGCCCGCGTGTTTGCCGACCAGCCGCTGGGCCGGCCGATCCTGGGCACGCCGGACACGGTGAATGCCTTCGATGCGGCGGCGATCCGGGCCTATCTCGACCAGCACTACACGGGCGCGCGCATGGTGCTGGCCGCCGCTGGCGCGGTCGATCACGACAGGCTGGTGCAACTGGCCAGCGCTGCCTTCGCAGCCCTGCCGGGCGGGCAGAACAGCGCCGCGCGGCCGAGCGGGCTGGCCAGCTACACCGGCGGCGAGACACGGCGCGTGCTCAAGACCGACCAGAGCCACCTCGTGCTCGGCTTCCGGGGCCAGGCCTTCACCGGCGGCGGCCACTATCCCTTGCAGGTGCTAGCCACCGTGATGGGCGGCGGGCTGTCCTCGCGCCTGTTCCAGGAGGTGCGCGAGGCGCGCGGGCTGGCCTATGCCATCGATGCCTTCCACTGGGCCTTCACTGATACCGGGGTGTTTGCCATCGGGGCCGGCACGGCGCCGAAGGATATCCCCGAACTGGTCCGGGTCTGCATGCACAGCCTGCGCGATGCCGGCCAGACCATCAGCGAGGCCGAAGTGCAGCGCGCCCGGGCGCAGATGAAGGTTGGCCTGCTCGGCGCGCTGGAGACACCGGGCGGCCGTGTCGAGCAGCTGGCGCGGCAGGTGCTGACCTTCGGGCGGGTGATCGAGCGCAAGGAAATCGCGGCGCGGATCGACGGCGTCTCCGCAGCCGACGTGCGGCAGGCCGCGCTCGGCGTGCTGGCCTCGCCGCCGACGCTGGCCATGGTCGGGCCAAGGATCAAGGCGTCGGATTTGAAGCTTGCCGACCTGACCGCATCCGGCGCACACTGACGTTCCAGCGCGATCCAAAGCCCCACCCCGAAGCTGCATCCCCATGGCCCTGTTCCGCTTCACCACCGACACCACACCGCGCACCGTGATCCGCGGCGACGGGGTGGTGCTGCGCCAGCCCATGGGCGAGGATTTCGAGGAATGGGCCGCCTTGCGCGCCTGCAGCCGGGCCTTCCTGGAGCCGTGGGAGCCGCTGTGGAGCGAGGATGATCTCACCCGCCGTGCCTTCCGCCAAAGGGTCAAGCGCGCCAGCGCCGAAGGCGATGCGGACGAGGCCTACGCCTTCCTGATCTTCCGCACGCAGGACCAGGCCATGGTCGGCGGTGTGACGCTCGGGCTGGTGCGGCGCGGCGTGGCGCAGGCCTGCACCATGGGCTACTGGGTCGGCGAGCCCTATGCCGGCCAGGGCTACATGACCCGCGCCGTCAAGGCGGTGGCCCGGCATGCTTTCGAGGACCTGCACCTCAGGCGCATCGAGGCGGCCTGCCTGCCGACCAACCAGCGCTCGCGCACCCTGCTCGAAAGGGTCGGCTTCCAGCGCGAGGGCTTCGCACGGCAGTATCTGTGCATCGCGGGTCGCTGGGAGGACCATCTGCTCTATGCGCTGCTTGCCTCCGATCCGCGCCGGTGACGGGCTGGCGACAGTCCGCATGGCGGGCAGGTTCGGTGCTCCGGGTTATCCACGCGCCTTGCCGTGATGCGGGCCGGGCTGCCTTGCCCTCGCCATCAGGGCTGGCTAGCAGTTGTGTACAACATCGCCTAAGCAGAACACCCGTCATCCAGCGTTCCCGGATTTCCGCAATCACGTGCGCCCCTTGAGCATCCTCAAGCACATCGTGCTCAGCCTGATGACGCTGGTGGCGCTGGCCAATGCCGCGAGCGCCGTGGAAGCCGTTCGCGTGCCGGTCGATGTGCCTGCGCTCGATCTCACCAACATCGTCACGCGCAACCGCTCCGATGGCGACGTGATCCAGATCTCGACCGCTCCGGGGGCGGATGGCATCGTGCGGCGCATCGCGGTCAGGGCGCGCGAGGCCGGCTCGCGGCCCGAGTGGATCGTGTTCGCGCTCAAGAACGATTCAGATGAGCAGATTGACCGGTTGCTGGTGGCGCCCTTCCATCGGCTGATCGGCTCGGGCGTGATCTGGCCCGATCTCGGCTCATCGCGCATCGAGGCCGTGACCGCGAGCCAGGGTCTCAGGCCCGAACGCGAGGACAGCAACGAGGCGGACGTGTTCCTGATCACGCTCGATCCGGGCGCGACCATCACCTTCGTGGCGGAACTGCAATCCGCACGCCTGCCCCAGCTTTACCTCTGGGAGCCTGACGCCTACCGCGAGAAACTCAACGGCCTGACGCTCTACAAGGGCATCATCATGGGCATTGCCGGGCTGGTAGCGCTGTTCCTGACCGTGACCTTTGTGGTCAAGGGCGCGGTGATCTTTCCCGCCTCGGCGGCGCTGGCCTGGGCGGTGCTGGCCTATGCGGGGCTCGATTTCGGCTTCTTCCAGCGCATCTTCCCGCTGTCGCCCACGGCCGAGCGGATCTACCGGGCGGGTGCAGAAGCCGTGCTGGCGGCGACGCTGCTGGTCTTTCTGTTCGCTTATCTCAACCTGGCACGCTGGCATGTGCGCTACGGCCACATCACCGCCGCCTGGCTGATCGGCCTTGCCGGGCTGATCGCGCTGGCGGTGTTCGATCCGCCGATCGCCTCGGGCGTGGCGCGGATGTCGATCGCAGCCGTGGCGGCGGTGGGCTTCGTGCTGGTGCTGCATCTGGCCAGCCATGGCTATGACCGGGCCATCATGCTGATCCCGACCTGGTTCCTGCTCAGTGTCTGGGTGGTGGCGGCGGGCTTCACCGTGTCCGGGCAGCTGACGCGCGATCTGGTGCCTCCGGCGCTGATCGGCGGGCTGGTGCTGATCGTGATCCTGATCGGTTTCACCGTGCTCCAGCATGCGATTGCCGGCGGCGGCATGGCATCGGGGGTGATCACCGATTCCGAGCGCAAGGCGCTGGCGCTGATGGGCTCGGGCGACGTGGTGTTCGACTGGGATGTCTCCGCCGACAAGGTTCATGTCTCGCCGGAACTGGAAAGCTCGCTGGGGCTGCCGCGCGGCACGCTTGAAGGACAGGCCGGGCGCTGGCTCGACCATCTGCATCCCGCCGACCGCGACAGCTGGCGGATGACGCTGGCCGGGCTGATCGAGCACCGGCGCGGCAAGGTCAATCTCGATGTCAGGCTGCGCGCGGCCAGCGGCCCCTACCATTGGCACCATGTCAAGGCGCGGCCGATCATGGGCTCCGATGGCGAGGTGATCCGCGTGGTCGGCACCATCTCCGACGTCACCGACGAGCGCATGGCCCAGGAACGGCTGATGCACGATGCCGTGCACGACAACCTGACCGGGCTGCCGAACCGGCAGCTGTTCCAGGACAGGCTGGAGGCGGCGCTGGGTCTGGCGCGGCTCGACGAGGGCATCCGGCCGACCGTGATCACCATCGACATGGACCGCTTCAAGGAGGTCAACGAATCGGTCGGCATGTCGGCAGGCGATTCCATCCTGCTCACCATCGCACGCCGGCTTGGCCGCCTGCTCAGGGCGCAGGACACGCTGGCGCGGGTGTCCAGCGACGAGTTCGCCATGATCATCCTGTCCGAGCGCGAGCAGGAGCGGCTGGTGCAACTGACCGAGCTGATCCGCCGCGCCGTCAACACGCCGATCACCTATGCCGAGCGCGAGATCTTCCTGACCGCCTCGGTCGGCATCGCCTTTTATGATGGTGCGGTCCTGACCAAGCGCGATGACGTGCTGAAGAACGCCGAACTGGCCATGGTGCAGGCCAAGCGGCAGGGTGGGGACCGGATCGAGGTGTTCCGCCCCACGATGCGCACCAACCAGAGCGACCGGCTGGCGCTGGAAAGCGACCTGAGGCGGGCCATCGAGCGCAACGAGATGAAGATCTATTTCCAGCCCATCGTGCGGCTGGAGGACAGGACCATCGCCGGCTTCGAGGCGCTGCTGCGATGGGACCACCCGCGCGAGGGGCGCATCGGCCCACAGGTCTTCATCCCGGTGGCCGAGGAGACAGGGCTGATCGTCGAACTCGGCGCGTTCGTACTGGAGCGCACCGCGCAGGAGCTGGCGGCCTGGCAGGCCGCGCTCGATGTCGACCCGCCCATTTTCGCCAGCGTCAACATTTCCAGCCGGCAGCTGCTGCGCCATGACCTGCTGCACGACGTCAAGACGGCGCTGAGCCGCAACCGTGTTCTGCCCCAGACCCTGAAGCTCGAACTGACCGAGAGTCTGGTGATGGAGAACCCCGAGTATGCCGCCCAGATGCTGACCCGGATCAGGGCCCTGGGAGCCGGGCTCTCGCTGGATGATTTCGGCACCGGCTATTCGTCGCTGGCCTATCTCGAACGCTTCCCCTTCGACACGATCAAGATCGACCAGAGCTTCGTGCGCCAGATGTCCAAGGGCAAGCAGCCGGTGATCCTGCGCTCGATCATGTCGCTGGCAGCGGATCTCGGCATGGATGTGGTTGCGGAGGGCGTCGAGAGCGAGTCCGACGCGATCGAGCTGTTCCAGATCGGCGCGCAGTATGCGCAGGGCTATGCCTTCGGCGAGCCAATGACGGCGCAGGAAGCGCGCAGGCTGGTGGGCGCGGTCGAGAAGGCCGCCTGAAAGGCCGCTGCTTCCGCCCCCCCCGATGATCAGCCGGTTGGAGGGTCAGGCCCTGCCGGCAACGCCGGAAAAGAGGCCCTGATCGATGCCGAGCTTGGACAGGGCGCGCTGATACTTGGTGTCGGTGGCGGGATCGAACAGCAAGGCGGGGTCGGCCTCGCAATGCAGCCAGCCATTGGCCTTGATCTCGCTTTCGAGCTGACCTGCGCCCCAGCCGGCATAGCCGAGCACCAGGACGGCCTTGCGCGGCCCTTCCCCGAAGGCGATGGCTCTCAGCACATCGACGGTGTGGGTGAGGCAGATGTCCTGATCGATCGGCAGGGTCGAGGCATCGGCGAAATAGTCGGCGCTGTGCAGGACGAAGCCGCGCCCTGTCTCGACCGGCCCGCCGCGCAGCACCTGCACCTCGTCATCGGATGGGCGAACGCGGATGGCACGCTCGTTGTCGACGATGCCAAGCTGCATCAGCAACTCGGACAGCTGCACATCGGGCGCGCGGCGGTTGATGATCAGCCCCATCGCCCCCTCATCGGAATGGGCGCACATGTAGACCACCGAACGCTGGAAGCGTTCGTCGCGCATGCCGGGCATGGCAATCAGGCACTGGCCGTCAAGGTAGCTGCGCCCGGAGGATCTGGCACCGTCGGCGATCTTCATCAGGCCATGCTAGATCAAGCTGCCGGAAAGTGGAAACCGGTTTTTGTGGCCGCCGGCGTGGTCCGGCCCGGTCGCCATGCTGCGTGCTCGCACCTTCAACACCTCGTGGGCCGCGCACGCAGGCCTCGCAATTGTCACGAAATGCCGCTATCGAAGCATTTCATGCCGTTGAACGTTCTCATCTGTGCGCTGCTGCTCGTGCTTGCGACCCCGCTCGGGGCCCAGCAAAGCGATGGCGCGTCGGCGTGGTCGGAAGCCACGCACTCCGCTGTCAGGCTCATCGCCGGCGGGCGCAATAGCGATGGCGCCTACCGCATCGGCATCGAAATCCGCATGAAACCGGGCTTCAAGACCTATTGGCGCATGCCCGGAGACGCCGGGGTGCCACCGGTGTTCGACTGGACATCGTCCGATAACATCGGCTCGATCTCGCTGCGCTGGCCGGCCCCGAAGCGCTATGTCGATGCCGGCGTCACCACGATCGGCTACAAGGAGCGGGTGATCTTTCCAGCCGTGATGCGCGCCGCCGACACGGGCAAGCCGATCACCGCGACGCTGAAGCTGGATTATGCCGTTTGCGACCGCATCTGCATTCCGGCCAAGGCTGAACTGACACTGAAGCTGCCGGAAGCCGCGGAACAGCCGCTGGCCGCGGAGCTCGACGCCTTCCGGGCCCAGGTGCCGCGCGCCAAGGAGCCGGGCAAGTTCGACGACAAGCCGGGGCTCGTCTCCGCCAGCCATGTGCCGGACAAGGGAGTGAAGGCGGTCGATCTCGTCATCGCCGTTCCGGCTGGCGCCGCGCTGCACGATGTCTTCCTCGAAGGGCCGGATGGCTGGCTGTTCGGCACGCCAACCAAGCTGAGCAGCGAGGCCGACAAGGTTGTGCTGAGGCTACCCATCGAAGACAAGCCGAAGAACGCGACCGGGCTCTTGCCGGTGGTGCTGACGCTTTCGGCTGCGCCGCACTCCAGCGAGATCCGCTTCGACCTCGACATTCCGGCACCCAAGCCCTAAGTGCCACCCAACGGGAGCGCTGTCCTTCGGCGCGGCGGCTCTGGCCCTCCCCCGTCCCTTCCCACGCGCGCTACCTCGCGCCGCTTCCAGACCCGGAGAATGTCCATGACGATCAAGATCGGCGACCGGCTGCCACAGAGCACCTTCCGCGTGATGACCAGCGATGGTCCTACCGCCAAGACCACAGAGGAGATCTTCAACGGCCGCAATGTCGTGCTCTTCGCCGTGCCCGGTGCCTTCACGCCGACCTGCCACCGCAACCACCTGCCGGGCTTCCTCGCCAAGGCCGACGAGATCAAGGCCAAGGGCATCGATGCGATCGCCGTGGTTGCCGTCAACGACGTGTTCGTGATGAACGCCTGGGCCAAGGACAGCGGCGGAGCTGACAAGATCGAGTTTCTCTCCGACGGCAACGCCGATTTCGCCAAGGCCATCGGCCTGACGCTGGACGGGTCAGGCTTCGGCCTCGGCACGCGCCTGCAGCGCTTCGCGATGGTGGTCAAGGATGGCGTCGTTACGACGCTCAACGTTGAGGATGGGCCGGGCAAGGCTGACATTTCCGGTGCCGACGCGCTGCTCAAGGACCTGACCGGGGCCTGATCGCCGGGCAACCCGCGCCGCCCCCGCCGGGCTTGGCGGGGATGGCGCGCATGGCAGGCGCGAGGACGCCGAGGGAGCGCACATGGGTGTGGTGATCAAGGCTCTCGATGCCGGCCAGCGCGCCGCCTGGGAGCCGCTGTGGCAAGGCTATCTCGCCTTCTACAAGGCCAGCATCGGCCCGGACGTATCGGACCTGACCTTTGCGCGGCTGAGCACCAAAGGCGGCGCGATGGGCGGCTTTCTGGCCTGGGACGGCGAGCGCGCCGTCGGCATGGTCAACTGGATCAGGCATCCCAGTTGCTGGACGGCCGGGGACTACTGCTACCTGCAGGACCTCTTTGTCGACCCTGCGGCACGCGGGCTCGGCGCTGGCCGCGCACTGATCGAGGCGGTTTATGCGGAGGCGCGAGCCGCTGGGTGTTCGCGGGTCTACTGGTTGACGCACGAGACCAACCACGAGGCGATGCAGCTTTATGATCGCGTCGCAGACCGAAGCGGCTTCCTGCAATATCGCAAGATGCTCTGAGCGGCGCACCCGAAGGCTGGGCAATCTGCCGATCTCCTCACGCCACGCTTAGGAGACGGCGCAGTCTCATGAGCTTGTGCAATTTAAGGCCGTATAATTGGTCAATGACGCAAAGTAATCCGTGAAACCGGGCTTTCCCGATGCTGGCTTTAAGCCGTTGTTAACAAACACGATGGCAAGCCTTCACAGTTATCCTCTCGTGCGGTCGCATCATGCCTCATAGCCTCTTTTTTGAAGTTCATGACAGCGATTTTGCCGAGCGCGCCCAGTCGCGCGAAATTGGCGAAGTGCACGCGCTGTATCAGGCAGCCCACCAGGACGGGGCCATGCCCTCGCAGGCGGCCTTCGACATTCCGAAGCTGCAGCAATACGCGCCCTTCCTGATGCGGCTGGAGCCGACCGGCACGGGTTCGTATCGCTATGCGCACTACGGGCGCGGCATTGCCTCGGTCGCAGACTTTGACATGACGGGCATGTCCACCGCCGATTTCGAAGGGCCGCTCAAGGCCTTCTTCGAGGACACATATGCACGCGCCAACGCCGAGATGAAGGCGCTATTCACCGTGCATCGCGCCATCAAGGCGCATCTGGTTCACACCTGGGAGCGGCTGGTGATGCCGGTCCGGATGGAGAGCGGGGACACGGCCTTCATCGTCTACAACCGGCCACGTCAGTTCGAACAGGATTTCCTGATGGCGCTGGTCAACGTCCTGCCGGACGGCATCATCGCGCTGCGCACCTGCCGGCAGAATGATGGCGTGCCATTTGATGCCCAGATCATTTCGGCCAACCCGGCGTCTCTGGCTTTGCTCGGCTTGCCCTCGGACAGCCTCGAAGGCCAGTTGCTCCGCTCGGCAGGGCCTGTCCTGTCCAGCGAAAGCCTCTGGACAGCGGTCCAGTCGGCCATCGTCAAGCGCCGGAAGGACATGGTCGAGATCCTGGCCAATACGGCGGAACTGCCGCTCTACCTGCGTTTCCAGGTCACGCCGTTCCTTGACGGCGCGCTGCTGCACATCGCCGACATCACCGCGCTGAAGCAGGCCAACATCGTGCTGGAGCGTGAGCAGCAACAGTTGCGCAACGAGATTTTCCGCCAGCAGAGCGAAGGCGACATGCTGCGCGGACTGGCCCACAGCGACCCTCTGACGGGTGCACTCAACCGCCGCGGCTTCTTTGCCGCAGCCGGCGAGTGGGGCGACAAGCATCACCAGCGCTCACTGGTGGCGATGGATGTCGACCACTTCAAGCAGGTCAACGACCGCTACGGACACCTGATCGGCGATGCGGCCATCCAGCAGGCCGGCGCTGTGCTGTTCGATGTTGTCAGCCAGGTCGATGGCATCGTGGGGCGGCTCGGCGGCGACGAGTTCGTCTGCATGCTGCCGATGGGCCTGCCGGAGGCCATGGCCCTGATCGAGCAGGCCCGCGTGCGCATCGGCATCAGCCCGGTTCCGAGCCCGATCGGCCCGATTGCGCTGACATGCAGCTTCGGTCTGGCAGCCTGGCCCACGGGCACAGGCATCGACGAAGCCTTGCGGCAGGCCGACACGGCGCTCTATGCGGCCAAGGCCGCTGGTCGCAACCAGATCCAGCAGTGCGACGGCAAGCCGGCGGAGACCCTGTCGCGACTGCTCAGGAGCGGCAGGCGCGACTAGAAGAGATCGCACCGCTAGCGCGCTTCACGCTGCTTGAGTTCTTGATGCACCGCTAGCGCGCTTCACGCTGCTTGAGCAGGACGCGCCCGCTCACAGGTTGATGCGCATGATCTCGCTGAGCGTTTCCATCATCGGAACGCCTGAATGGAGACTGAGGCTGTAGAGCACACAGCCCAGACCAAGCTTCGCCAGCAGGTCCATGTAGCGCCGCGCCTCGTCCAGAGAGCGGAAGCGCTCCCACTCATCCTTGCGATCGAAGGCCTCGCCTCCAAGAATGGCGGCCACGCGGAACTCCACGGGTGGAACGGACTGGGTCTCGGACATCCTCGCCTCCTGGCAGATGGACCTGCGAGCGCGGGATATTGCCATGGCCTTGAGCCGCGCCCTGGCTCCCGGTCTCGTCGCAGTCTGCGGGAGGGAAGCTCTCCGTCCCGAAGGCGTGCGCAGAAATGGTCTACGAGCCATGAGCCGGCATTGGATCACAGCCACCTGCAATCTGCCGGCGCGCGGCGCTGGAGTTGACGACCTGACGGCATCAGGACGTCAGCTCCAGCCCCTTGTTTTCGCATCATCTGTATCCGCCAACCGGAGTCCACTTGGCAGGATGATGCGCTACTCGCCCTTGAGGCCGGCGCGGGCGAGCGCATCGGCGCGCTCGTTCATGTCGTGTCCGGCATGGCCCTTGACCCAGCGCCAGTCGACCTTGTGGATGGCCAGCGCCTCGTCCAGCCGCCGCCACAGGTCCTCGTTCTTGACCGGCTTCTTGTCGGCGGTGCGCCAGCCATTGCGCTTCCAGTTGTGGATCCAGCTGGTGATGCCGTTCTTGACGTATTGGCTGTCGGTGTGAAGCTCGACGAGGCAGGGCCGCTTCATCGCTTCCAGCGCGCTGATCGCCGCCATCAGTTCCATGCGGTTGTTGGTGGTGTGGGCTTCCCCGCCCTTCAGTTCCTTCTCGACGCCCTTGAAGGTGAGGATCGCGCCCCAGCCGCCCGGACCGGGATTGCCCGAGCAGGCACCGTCGGTGAAGACCACGACCTTGTCGGCGCTCATCTCACCAGCCCGTATTCGGCGGCATGCGCGATCTTGCGATGGAAGGCGAGGCGGCGGTCATAGGGAATCGGGTCGTGCGGCTTGACCAGCGCGCCTGCCGGCACGTCCAGCAGGTCGAGGGTGCGGGTCAGCAGGAAGCGCAGCGCCGCGCCCCGGGCCAGCACAGGCAGCGCCGCGACCTCGGCGGCATCGAGAGGGCGCACCTCCTCATAGCCGGCGAGCAGCGCCTGACCCTTGGTCATGTTGAACGAGGCATCGGCCTCGAAGCACCAGGCATTGAGCGCGATGGCCAGATCATAGGCCAGCGCATCATGGGCCGCGAAATAGAAGTCGATGACGCCGGAGCAGCGGCCCATCATGAAGAAGACGTTGTCCGGGAACATGTCGGCATGGATCACGCCAGATGGCAGGCCCTTGGGCCAATGCGCCTCGTGGAAGGCCACCTCGTCGGCGATGCGCCGGCTCAGGCCCGGCGAGATGCGCTCGGCCCGCTCGCCGCTGGCTTCGGCCAGGGGGCGCCAGCCGCAGACGGACAGGGGGTTGGGCCGCGCCATGGCAAAACCGGCCCCTGCCCGGTGCAGATCGGCCATGGCCCGGCCGGCAGCGCGGCAATGGGCGGCGGTGGGCTTCTTCACGGACAAACCGTCCAGATAGCTCACCAGCGCGGCAGGCTTGCCGGCAATGTCGGCGAGTGCTTCGCCGTCGCGCATCCGGATCGGGCGCGGGCAGGCAAAGCCATGGCCGGCGAGATGGTCCATCAGGCCGATGAAGAAGGGCAGGTCCTCGCGCGGGGCGCGGGCCTCGTAGACCGTCAGGATGTAGCGGTCCTTCGTGGTCTGAAGGAAGAAGTTCGAGTTGGACACGCCTTCGGCAATGCCCTTGAAGGCAATCGGCTCGCCAATGTCATAGCGCGCAACGAACGCGGCGAGGTCATCGTCGGAGACATCGGTGTAGACGGCCATGGCTCAGGCCGTCGCCGGGGGTCGCAGTTCGCGCGGCAGCGGGAAGAAGACACTCTCGTCGGCGGTTGAAACCGTCTCGACCTCGATGGCAAAGCGTGCCGCAAAAGCGTCGATGATCTCCTCGACCAGCACTTCGGGCGCCGAGGCACCCGCGGTGATGGCGAGCGTCGTGATGCCGGAAAACTCGGCCCAGTCGATGTCCTCGGCGCGCAGGACAAGGCGCGCCAGCCGGCAGCCAGCCCGCTCGCCGACCTCGCGCAGGCGCTGGGAGTTCGACGAGTTGGGCGAGCCCACCACGATCATGGCATCGACGCGCGGCGCCACGGCCTTGACCGCTTCCTGCCGGTTGGTGGTGGCGTAGCAGATGTCTTCCTTGTGCGGCGCGACCATGGCCGGAAAGCGGGCCTGCAGGGCCGCCACAATTCCGGCGGTGTCATCGACCGACAGCGTGGTCTGCGTGACGTAAGCCAGCGCCTCGGGATTGGCGGGGTTCAGCGCCGCGACATCCTCGATGGTCTCGACGAGCGTGATGGCTCCGGCGGGCAACTGGCCCATTGTGCCGACCACTTCGGGATGGCCGGCATGGCCGACCATGATGAGATGGCGGCCGCGCCGATGGTGGATTTCTGCTTCGCGGTGGACCTTGGTGACCAGCGGGCAGGTCGCGTCGATGGCGATGAGGTTGCGGCTGGCCGCGTCCGCCGGCACCGACTTGGGCACGCCGTGGGCCGAGAAGATCACCGGGCGCGAGGTATCCTCGACCTGATCGAGTTCCTTGATGAAGATCGCGCCCTTCTTGCGCAGGCCATCGACCACATACTTGTTGTGGACGATTTCGTGTCGCACATAGACCGGCGCTCCATGCAGCTTCAGCGCCTGCTCGACCGCATCGATGGCGCGCACAACGCCGGCACAAAAGCCGCGCGGCGCGCACAAGAGGATGCGGAGGGGCGGGTTCGGACTCATTCCCCTTCTTTCGGCGCAACGGGTTCGTTGTCAAGAATCCGGTTGCCGGCATCCTTGCCCGACTGGGGCGCCGCCGCGCCCCTTGCAATCGCAGCGCAGGGCCGCGAGAAGGGGACATGCCTGCGCCCCGGCTAGTGCTGTTCGACATGGATGACGTGCTTTGCCACTACGACTGGCCGGGCCGCGTGGCTGTGCTTGCCCGGATGGCCGGTCTGGCCGGCGATGCGCACCCGGACGATGTCTGGGATGCGGAGCTTGAGGACAGGGCCGATGCGGGCCACCTCAGCGCCGAGGATTACCTGGCAAGCTTCGGTTCCCGGCTCGGGCTTTCGCTGAGCCGCGCGCAATGGATCGAAAACCGCCGCGCCGCGATGACGCCCTGGCCGGACATGCTGGCGCTGGCCAAAGCGATCAGCGAACGGGCAACCGTCGCCATCCTCAGCAACAACGGCCATCTGACCGGCGAGTGCATCGATGCACTCTTTCCCGAACTGCGCCCGGTCTTTGGCGAGCGGATCACCATGTCGGCCCGTTTTGGCGCGCAGAAGCCCGATCCGGAGGTCTATCGCCGCGCGCTGGCGCTGTTTGGTTTCAGCGCCCATGAGACGCTGTTCACCGATGACCGGGCGGAGAATGTGGATGGGGCCATCGCGGCCGGGCTGATGGGCCATGTCCATGCCGGGCCGGACGCCTTGCGGACACGGCTGGCGGAACTCGGACTGCCGATTTCCACCTGAAAGACTCGCACAATGCCGCGCGACGTCCTATCTCGGGGCGGTGCTCGGCATATGGTTGGCGGGCCTGCCCACGCGAACCTCCGGACGCCAGCGCCATGGCCGACGCCTCCCATGCCAGTTTCCTGCCACCGATCCTGACCTTCTGTGCGGGCGCCGTGGTGGCGGTGCCGCTGTTCCGGCGCTTCGGCCTGTCGGCCGTGCTCGGCTATCTCGCCGCCGGCGTGGTGATCGGCCCTTCGGTGCTGAAGGTGATCAGCGATGCGGATTCGATTCGCGGCATCGCCGAAATCGGCGTGGTGCTGCTGCTGTTCATCGTCGGGCTGGAATTGCAGCCGTCGCGCCTGATCGCCATGCGCAAGGACATTTTCGGGGCAGGCTCGGCCCAGCTCGGGCTGACGGCCTTGCTGGTGGGCGGGGTAGCCATGCTGCTGGGCCTGAGCTGGCAGGGCGCGCTGGCGGTCGGCATCGCCATGGGCCTGTCGGCGACCGCCATCGCGCTGCAGCTGCTCGAAGAGCGCGGCGACCAGGACGAGCATTACGGGCGGCGCACCTTCTCGATCCTGCTGTTCCAGGACATGGCGATTGCGCCGATCCTGGCGCTGCTGCCGCTGGCGGCCAGCGCATCGGGCGGTGGTGATGCCGGAAAGGCGGCTCTGGCGGTTGGCCTCGCGCTGGCAGCCATCGCCGCAGTGGTGCTGGCGGGCCGCTACGTGCTCAACCCTGTCTTCCGCCTGCTGGCCAAGGCCGGCGCGCGCGAGGTGATGACGGCTGCTGCGCTGCTGGTGGTGCTCGGCAGCGCTGTGCTGATGGAGCATGTCGGGCTGTCGATGGCGCTGGGCGCGTTCCTCGCCGGGGTTCTGCTGGCCGAATCGAACTTCCGGCATGAGCTGGAAGCCGATATCGAGCCGTTCAGGGGGGTGCTGCTGGGCCTGTTCTTCATGGCGGTCGGCATGTCGATCGACCTGAAGCTGGTGGCGGCCAACTGGCTCTTGCTGGCGCTGGCAGCGCCGGCGCTGGTGCTGCTCAAGATCGCGGTCGCCGCCGGCATCCTCAGGGCCTCCTGCTCATCGACGGCCGAGGCGATCCGGGCCGGGGCGCTGCTGTCACCGGCGGGCGAATTCTCGTTCGTGCTGTTGCCGCTGGCAGGCTCGCTGGCCTTGCTGACACCCGAACACGCCGCCATTGCCACGGCGCTGGCGGCCCTGACCATGCTGATCGGCCCGGTTGTCGCCAAGCTGATCGACGCGCAACTGGCGCGCAACCCCGCTGCTGCCCCCACCATCGACGAGGATTTCAACGGCGCTGGCGGCTCGGTGGTGATCATTGGCTTCGGGCGTTTCGGGCAGGTCGTGACCCAGACCATGCTGACCCAGCGCATCGACGTGACGGTGATCGACAAGGATGTGGATCGGATCAAGTCTGCGGCCCGGTTCGGCTTCAAGATCTACTATGGCGATGGCACGCGGCTCGACGTGCTTCGCGCAGCAGGGGCCGGCAAGGCGCGGCTGATTGCGGTCTGCGTCGATGACCGCGATGCCGCCAAGCGCATCACGGAGATCGTCAAGCAGGAATTCCCGCAGGCGCGGGTGCATGTCAGGGTGTTCGACCGGGTGCATGCCATCGAATTGATGGGCATCGGGGCCGACCGTTTTGTGCGCGAGACCTTCGAGAGCGCGCTGCATTTCGGACGGATCACGCTGGAGACGCTCGGCCTTTCGCCGGATGAGGCCGCCGGCATCGTGGCCGATGTGCGCAAGCGCGATCTCCAGCGGCTTGAGGCACAGGCCACCGACGGCATCCTCGCCCGGCCTGACCTGCTGCGCGGCACCGGCATCACGCTGCTGCCCGAGCCACTGGTCAAGCCGCAGAAGGCCGGCACCGCCCTCAACGAGGAAACCCGCGCTGCGGTGGAACAGACACAGCCGCAGACGGCCGGAGCAGGCTCGTGACAGACCAGACCGCCGAAACCCCGGCAGCGGCGACAACGCCGCCGCCGACGGGCACCCGTCCGCCCGCCGTGTTCGTCACCGGCTCGACCATGCGCCATGTCATCGTCATGACCGCGACAGGGTCGGTCGGGCTGATGGCGATCTTTCTCGTCGACTTCCTGTCGCTGCTCTACGTCTCGTGGTTGGGCCGGCCGGCGGCCACTGCCGGCGTCGGCTTCGCGACGCTGGTGCTGTTCCTGTCGACCTCGGTCAACATCGGCTTCCTGATCGCGGTCAGCGCGCTGGCCTCGAAGGAGATCGGGGCCGGCAACCGCACCCGCGCCCGCCAGATGGCCGGCTCGACCATCGCGCTGATGGTGCTGTGCGCCGTGCTGGTGACGGCGCTGATGCTGGCCGGCATGCCATGGATGCTGCGCGCGCTCGGTGCCGCAGGGGAAGCCTATGACGTGGCATACAGCTTCCTCTTGATCGCCCTGCCCTCGAACGTGCTGATGGCGCTGGGCATGGGGTTTTCGGGGGCTCTGCGCGCGGTCGGCGATGCGCGCAAGGCGATGTATGTGACGCTCTCGGGCGGTGTGGTGACGGCGGGGCTCGACCCGTTGCTGATCTTCACCTTTGGCCTCGGCACCGATGGCGCGGCCTGGGCCACCGTGGTCTCGCGTGTGTGCTTCGTGCTGGTGGGATACTGGGGCGCTGTGATGGTGCATGACATCGTGGCGATGCCCCGGCGCAGCCACCTGTTCTCCGACATGCGGCTGGCGAGCTTCATCGCCCTGCCCGCCGTGCTGACCAACCTCGCCACTCCCGTGGCCAACATCTTCGTGGCCTCGACCATGTCGGGCTTCGGCGACAAGGCGGTGGCGGCCTTCGCCATCATCGACCGCATCGTGCCGCTGGCCTTCGGCGTGCTGTTCGCGCTGTCAGGCGCTGTCGGGCCGATCCTTGGCCAGAACTGGGGCGCAAAACGCTTCGACCGCATGCGCCAGACCATGAAGGACGCGACGCTGTTCTGCGTGCTCTATGTCATCCCGATGTGGCTGCTGCTGATGGCCACGCAGAACCAGCTCATCGACCTGTTCCACGTCACCGGTCTCACGGCGGACCTGCTCAGACTGTTCACGGTCGTGTCCGGCCCCATGTGGCTGACGCTCGGCGGGCTGTTCGTGGCGAATGCGGCCTTCAACAACCTCGGCTTCCCGATCTACTCGACGCTGTTCAACTGGGGCCGCGCCACCATCGGCACCGTGCCACTGGTCTGGCTCGGCGCAAGCCTGGGCGGGGCGCAGGGTGCGATGATCGGCATGGCCGCCGGCGGGGCCGTGTTCGGCATCGCCGCCCTCATCGTTGCCTTCCGGACGCTCGGCGCGCTGGAGCGCAAGGCGGGCGGCGATTGAGCAGGCGGGTTGAAAGCCCCCGCGCGCAGCAAATGGGTGCCCCGGCCAAGGCACCCGGCAATTGAGCACCGGGGCGACATCGCCTATGCTTGGCCCCAACGGCGAGGCGCGCCGACGGGCAAGGAACTCCAGCGATGATGAACCTCTTCGAGATCATGCAGGCAGCGCAGGGCGGCCGCGCCGTCGGCAACCTGTCGCAGCAGTTCGGCCTGTCACCGCAGCAGACGCAAGGTGCGCTCGAAGCGCTGCTGCCGGCCTTCTCGATGGGCCTGCAGAATCAGGCGCAGTCACCCGACATGCTCTCGCAACTGGCGGGCATGATGGCCGGCGCGCAGGGCGGCCAGCAGGCCTTCGAGGATGCCAACGGTGATGGCATCCCTGATCATCTCCAGCAGGAGGGCAATCAGGTCCTCGGCCAGTTGTTCGGCTCAAAGGAGATGAGCCGCGCCGTGGCCGACCAGGCCTCGATGATGAGCGGCGTTTCCGCCACTGTGCTGAAGTCGATGCTGCCGGTGGTCGCCTCGATGATCATGGGCGGGCTGTTCAAGTCGGCCAGCAACCAGGGTCTTGGCGGCATCCTCGGCCAGCTTGCGCAAGGCATGATGCCCGGCATGGGCGGCATGGCCGCGCCGCAGACCAACAATCCGCTGGGCGGACTGCTGGGCGGCATGATGGGCGGCGGGGCGCAAGGCGGCGCTCAGGGCGGGCTTGGCGGCCTTCTGGGCGGGCTGCTGGGCAGCATGATGGGCGGCGGCCAGCAGGCCCGGCCCCAGCCCCAGCAGGCCTCATTCGATCCGGCGGCGATGGGGCTGGAAGCGCTGACCAACATGTTCAGCACGGGCCGTCAGGTGCAGGACCAGTACCAGAACAACCTGCAAGGCATCTTCGACGCCTTCCTGAAGAAGTAGGCCGGAACGCACACCCGCCCTGTCGTGGCGAGCGAAGCGACGCCATCCAGATGAGGGTTCTGCCAGACATCAGGCGATTTTGCCTGCGCTGGCGTCAGCTCTGGATGGCTTCGTCGCTTTGCTCCTCGCCATGACAGCGCGCGGGGTGCTCAGGTGATTTTTGGAACCTGACAGATCAGGCTGGCGCGATGCGGCCTGTGGCAGCGCCCTTCCGGACGCCATCCTCGGGCGGGAGCGCGACCATCGCCGTTGGCCGGCGGGCCACATGGCCAGCTGCGCGGCCGTGGTCCATGCCGGCAATGTCTCCGAGGATCAGCGACGGATCGGACAGCAGCGACGCGGCCAGCGCGCCCTGAACATCGCTCCGGGTCAGCCCGATATCCTTGAGGGAGCGGTCGTCCAGTTCGGCCAGTTGGCGAACCTCGTTGCGATTGCGGAGAGTGCGCACCAGTTTGCCAGCGCGCACCAGACCGGCGCTGGTGACGCGGTGCAGGTTGCCGAGCGTGGCCCGGGAGAAGGACAGGGCGGATGACAGAACGATCATGGCGACCTCCTCGCTGAGGATGCCCGAAAGCGGGCAACGATCATCATGATAGCGACCGGGCTTGAATCATCAAAACGAATAGATATGATGCTACAGTTCACTCATTCTGATGAGACAGCACCATGGCCCATGTTCTGGATTCCGACCAGCTTCGCACCTTCGTCGCGATTGTCGATGCGGGCTCGTTCACCAAGGCGGCGGATGTGGTGCACAAAACGCAATCGGCCGTCTCGATGCAGATCAAGCGGCTGGAGGAGCGGATCGGCAGGCCGCTGTTCGAGCGCGACGGCCGCAACGCCAGGCTGACCGAGGATGGTGAGCGCGTGCTCGACTATGCGCGCCGCATCGTCAGGCTCAATCTCGAATGCGTCACCAGCTTCAGCGATGCGGACCTCAAGGGCCGGGTCAGGCTGGGCGTGCCGGATGACTATGCCGACCGCTACCTGCCGGAGATCCTGGCGCGCTTCTCGCGCTCGAACCCACAGGCCGAGGTCACGGTGGTGTGCGAGCCCACGCCGAACCTGATGGAGCGGATGGCTGCGGGCGACCTCGATCTGGCGATCATCACCCATGTCGACCGGCATGGATCGGCGGAAATCGTGCGCGTCGAACAGCTGCTCTGGGTTACCTCGGCGCGCCACCAGGTGCATGAGGAGGCGGTGGTGCCGCTGGCCCTGGGCCGCCCCACCTGCGCCTGGCGGCAGTCGGCCACCGAGGCGCTGGAGCGCAGCGGGCGGGCCTACCGGGTGCTCTATGCGAGCTGGAACTCGACGGCGGTGGGCGCAGCCGTGATGGCGGGCCTCGCGGTTTCGGTGCTGCCGGAGAGCGCGGTGCGAACCGGCATGCGCATTCTCGGCCAGTCGGATGGTTTTCCGCCGCTGACCACCTGCCGGATCGGACTGGTGCGCGCGCTGGGCGATCCCTCGCCGCTGATCGATGCCCTCGCCGACCATATCGTACAGAGCCTCGACAACCTTGCGACCCTGCGCCCGGCGATGGCGGCGGAGTGACCTGCCATCCGGCCCGGCACGAGGGCCGCGTCAGTCGGCCTTCTTGGTCAGTCCCGGAATGATGCCAGCGAAGTGGATTTCGGTCCGGGTGCCGATCGTGGTCAGCGCGACGATGGCGATGATCGAGATGAACACGGCGATCATGCCATATTCCACAGGCACGCTGCCGCGCTCGCTTTGAGAGAATTCTCTGTAAATACAGTTATTCGGCGCCATCTGATGACCTTGCCTGTGGAGCATTGGCAACGGGTTAACGTGCCGCAACCTCACACCATGGCGTAGCCATGTGCTTTCCATCTGGTGAAGCGAAAAGGACGCATTGTCGGCCGCAGGCCAGCACGGCTCAGAGCTTGAAGGCCTGGAAGGCCGGATCGACCGAACCACGCCATTCGCCGTGATAGGACTCGATCAGGCGGTCGGCGACGGTCTTGCCGGAGGCGACGATCTCGTCGAGCGGTTCGAGAAAACGGGTTTCGTCGCAGCCGAACGGATCGAGACGTCCGCGCCGGGCAAGACCGCCGCGGGCCAGCTTCAGCACATCGCGGGCGATGTCGTGCACGCTCCTGCCGCCGATCATGGCGCCGAGCCCCTGGGCCGGCACATCATCGCGCAGGGCCTGACGCTCAGCCTCGGTCCAGCCCTTGACCAGTTGCCAGGCCTGATCAAGCGCAGCCTCGTCATAGAGAAGGCCGACCCAGAACGCAGGCAGCGCGACCAGCATCGAGGCAGGCCCTGCGTCGGCACCGCGCATTTCCAGATAGCGCTTGAGCCGCACTTCGGGGAACAGCGTGCCCATGTGGTTGGCCCAGTCGGCCAATGTGGCGCGCTCGCCGGGCGCAGCTGCAAGCTTGCCGTCCATCAGCGCCCGGAACGAGCCGCCGGTGACGTCATGATAGACCGAGCCGCGCTTGACGAAATACATCGGCACATCGAGTGCCCAGTCGACATAGCGCTCATAGCCCATGCCATCCTCGAAGGCGAAGGCCAGCATGCCGGAGCGGTTGTTGTCGGTGTCGCGCCAGATCTCCGAGCGCATCGAGCGCAGGCCGTTCAGCTTGCCCTCGGTGAAGGGCGAGGCGGCGAACAGGGCCGTGGCGATGGGCTGGAGGGCGAGGCTGACGCGCAGCTTCTGCACCATGTCGCGCTCGCTCCGGAAGTCGAGATTGACCTGCACGGTGCAGGTCCGGAACATCATGTCGCGGCCGCGCGTGCCGACCTTCGGCATGTAGTCGGACATGATCCGGTAGCGCGCCTTGGGCATCACGGGCGTCTCGGCGAGGCTCCATTTCGGGCTGTGGCCGAGCCCGACAAAGCCGATGCCGAGCGGCTCTGCGAGTTGCTTGAGCTGGGCCAGATGCGCATTCAATTCGTCGCGGGTCTGGTGCAGGGTCTCCACCGGCGCGCCCGACAGCTCGAACTGGCCGCCCGGCTCCAGCGAGATCGCGCCGCCACCGGTGATATCGGCCAGGCCGATCGGGTGGTCGCCCTCCATGATCGGCTCCCAGCCGAGCAGCCATGACATGCCGTCGAGCAGCCGGCGGATCCCGCCGCGCGGGTCTTCATAGGGCACTGGCGACAGGTCCGAGACGAAGAACGGGAACTTCTCGTGCTCTGTGCCGAGGCGAAACGCGGCCGGCGGCTTCTCGCCCTTGGCGATCCAGCCGATCAGGTCTTCGCGGGAGGACAGCGGGGTGGGGTCGGACTGGTCGCGTGCCATGCAAGTCTCGGTGACAGATCAAGGTCGGCGCGGATGACAGGAAACCCGTCGCCGCCGGGCGCATGGTCACCCGATGCGCGTGGCGACCGGAGCACCGGGAGATATGGAGGAATTGGCGACAACGCAATGACATTGGCCATTTCTGCCCAATGTCATCTTGCGACATCGCAAGCACATGCCCGGCCTGTCCGGCCAGTCATCGGCAAGGAGGACCCGGCCAGGGACCAGCACATGGGCCTTGGCGGCACGTGATTGGCAGCAAAGCCGGGGCCGGCCAACCGCCTCTCACCGGTCTGATGATCTGGCGCTGGCGCAAGGCCGGGCGCCAAATCAGTGCAGCATCACGGCTGCGGCGGCCGTCTGGCGGGCCGCGATGCTGCGGTCCATCCGTGTTTCGGCAGCCAGCCAATCGACCACGACGCCCAGCGCCTCGCCGGTGTGGCGCAGGCGGTTGCGGGCCTCCTCGAACACGGCAAGCTGGCCATCGGCGCTTGTGCCGCGCAGCAGGATGTCGCGCAGGCTGTAGAGTTCCGGCAGGCAGCCAAGCTCGCGGGCATCGGGCTCGACCAGCGTGATGGTTTCGGCCAGCACGTCCGCCATGGAACGCATGCTGGCGCTGTGTTCATCAACGAAGCCGGCGTGGATGCCATAGCGCTGGGCGCGCCAGATGTTCTCGGCGGTGATTGCCCGCGAGGAGGCGGAGGGATCGGCATTGAGGCCGGTGTCGAGATCGAGATGGCGCACGAGGCAGCGATACAGCGCGGCAATGCCGATCGTGTCCTCAAGCCGCGTGCAGCTGTCCGCCACGCGCAGTTCCAGCGTGGGGTGCTCGCGCGAGGGGCGGATGGCCCACCAGACGAAGCCGGAATTCTCGATGGCACGCGCCTTCACCATCACATCCAGATAGCGCTTGTAGTCGGCGGCGCTCTCGAAGATCTCCGGCAGGCCGGTGCGCGGCAACTCGCGGTAGGCCGCAAGGCGGTAGCCCATCAGGCCGGTGCGGTGGCCCTGCCAGAACGGCGAGGAGGTGGACAGCGCCAGCAGCAGCGGCAAGTAGGGCAGGATGCGGCCCATGATGCTGATGCGACGGTCCTCGTCGGGCACCTCGACATGGACATGCAGTCCGCAAACCTGGTTGCGCGAGCCGACCATCTGCAGGTCCCGCATGATCCTGTCATAGCGCGCCGCCGCCGTGACGCGCTGGTGCAGCCAGTTGGCGCTGGGATGGGTTCCGGAGGCCATCAGCAGCATGCCATGCTCGCCGGCAATGGCCGAGAGGCCCTGGCGCAGGTCGGCCAGCGCGGTCCGTGCCTCACCCATCTCGACGCAAGGGCGGGTGGCGACCTCGAGCTGGCATTGCAGCATCTCGCGCTGGACCTCGACCGGATATTCGGCACGAACGGCTGCAATGAAGTGCGGAGATACATTGCTGACTGATGATCGTGTCAGTGCATCTGAAATAAAATACTCTTCTTCGATGCCGAATTGATAGTTCTTGAGCTTTTTCATCGTTGAACCCTCGTCATCTGAAGCCAGAAGGCATCACAATCGACTGTGATGATCGAGGCCCTAGACTGACGTTGAACAAGGCTCAATTACGGCGCATGCGACAAATCGGCAAACGTTTGAAACGCAACGTCTTTTGTCTGCCTGCCCATCAGGGCCGCACACCCCAGTCACCCAAAGTGGACTGAACGATGGCAAGGGCGGCGACCGCGGCGGTGTCGGCGCGCAGGATTCGTGGCCCCAGCGAGAGGCGCACCGTGCCGGGCCGGGCCGCCAGCCAGCGCCGCTCGGCCGGATCGAAACCGCCTTCAGGTCCGATCAGCAGCGCCAGCGGCCCGGCCGGCACGGCCTGCAGGGCCTTGACCGGGTTCGTCACCGCCGCATCCTCATCGCAGAAGATCAGCACGCGCGCCGGCTCCAGCGCCGCGATGGCGCGCTCCAGCTTCATCTCGGGCAGGATCTCCGGCACATGCAGGATGCCGCATTGCTCGGCGGCCTCGATGGCGTTGGCAGCGAGCCGCTCGGCCTTGATGCGCGAGACCTGGGTGCGCTGGGTCAGCACGGGCCTGAGGTGGCTGACACCCATCTCCACAGCCTTCTGCGCCATGTAGTCGAGCCGGGCCGATTTGAGCGGCGCGAACAGGTAGTGCAGATCGCCCGGCGCGGGCTGCGGGCGGGTCTGCACGAGGGCGCGCAACGCGATGTCCCTGCGACCGGCCGGCTCGACTGCACAGCGCCATTCGCCGTCACGGCCGTTGAAGGCGAGCACCGCCGCACCGGCCTTGAGGCGCAGCACATTGGCCAGATAGTTGGTCTGGGCCGCATCCAGCCCGATGCTGGCATCCGTGGCCAGATCGCCGGCCACATAGAGCCGGGGGCCGCTGATCGGGGGCGAGCCGGCTCGGGCAGCGTCTGGCTGTGACATCGGGGCCTCTTGATCGGAACAGGGCAGCGCGCTTGAACAGGTGAGCAGTGCAAAGACCATGGCTGTCACTGCGACAGGACCATGTGACTGCCATACTTCGGGCATGATGAGAACCGATCAGTGCCCGGCGCTGGAATGTGGCGGCCAGCGCTGCTATAGGATTGGGAATTGCGAGGGCGGCAGGCAGCCAGCGCGGCATCCGGGCGGATGGCGGCGCAGGCAGGTCCAGCCCGACAAAGACTTTGGACCGACCGGGGACATGATGATGGCAAGGCGTTTGGTGATGGCTTCCTCTGGCGTGAATGGCAAGACACGGCGTCTCGTGCCGGCGTCTCTCGGTCTGGCGATCGCGCTGGCGATGGCTCCGGTGATGATGGCGGTTGGCACCAGCCCCGCCGCAGCGCAATCCGCCATCTGCGAGCGCATCGGCGTGCTGCTCAAGCAGCGCGAGGGAATCATGAAGCGGGTCAACGGCATGGGCAAGAAGAACGTCGATCCGGGCGTGGCCTGCAACCTGTTCGGCAGCCTTGCCAGCAATGGCGCCCAGACGCTGGCCTTCGCCACCGAGAACAAGGACTGGTGCCAGATTCCCGATGAGTTCATCGAGAACCTGAAGGCCGGTCAGGGCCAGGTCACCAAGGTCAGGGCACAAGCCTGCGGTGCTGCCAGGCAGCGCACCGTGATGGAGCAGCGCGCGCGCCAGCAGGCGCAGCAGGCCCAGCAAGGCGGAAACGGAGCCTTTGGCGGCGTTGATGGCTTCTCCAGCGGTCCATGGCGGGTGCCGCAAGGCGCACTGTGAGCCATGACGTCACCGGGGCGTCGGCAGCCTTGCCGCCGGGCCATGCGCCAGCGGCCTTGCCGGACGCGCAACGCAACAACTGGGTCGACACGCGGGCGCCGGCTGCCCTGCGCCCCTATCTGAAGCTCGCCCGGCTCGACAGGCCGATCGGCTCGTGGCTGCTGCTGCTGCCGTGCTGGTGGGCGGCGGGGCTGGCGGCGACCGGAGCTGGACACACTCACCCGAACCTCTGGCACATGGTGCTGTTCGCCATCGGCGCAGTGGCCATGCGCGGGGCGGGCTGCACCTTCAACGACATCGTCGACCGCGATCTCGACCGACATGTGGCGCGCACGCGGAACAGGCCCCTCCCCGCCGGTGAGGTCAGCGTGCGGCAGGCCGTGATCTGGCTCGGCATCCTGTGTTTCACCGGCCTTGGCGTGCTGCTTCAATTCAACCTTGCCACCATCGTCATCGGCGCATCATCGCTGCTGGTGGTCGCGGTCTATCCGTTCATGAAGCGGATCACCGGCATGCCGCAGGCGGTGCTGGGGCTCGCTTTCTCGTGGGGCGCGCTGGTGGGCTGGAGCGCCGTGTTCGGCTCGCTCTCTCTAGCCCCGCTGCTGCTCTATCTGGCGGCAGTGTTCTGGACCATCGGCTATGACACGATCTACGCGCTTCAGGACATCGAGGACGACGCGGTCGTGGGCATCCGCTCGTCGGCCCGCACCTTCGGCGGCCACACGCGAGCGGCCATTGCCATCTGCTACGGGCTGGCGGCGATGCTGGCGCTCATGGCGATCTGGCTGGTTGGCGGAGGCCTTGCCGCCTATGCCGGGCTTGCGCTGTTCGCGGGGCATCTGGCGCGGCAACTGAGTGGCATCGGCGGGGCAACCCCGCAGCAGGCGCTGGCACTGTTCAAGTCGAACCGGGATGCCGGGCTGTTGCTGGCAGCGGGGCTCTGCCTCGATCCGGTGCTGCGCGGCGTATTCTGAGGCGCTGCCGTCAGACGACGGTGCCGCGCGACAATTCCTCGCCTTCGATGCCAATGCGCTCGAGGCTTTGGCGGGCAGGCTTGCGGCGAACCAGGAAACGCGGCCTGCGGTGACGCAGGAAGGAATGCTGGCGGCGGAAATGGAACTGGCCGAGCGCCACCGCGCCCAACTGCGGATAGGGCGCACTCGTGGTGCCGTCGGCGGCCTGCATCAGCAAGGGCAGCATCGTGGCCTTGCCGGCGCTGCGCCAGGTGGCCACGGCCTCGTCCTCATCGAGCACGGCGATCACCAGATCGCGGCCATCGCCGGCGGTCAGGAACACCTCGAAGATCGTGGACGCGGGATCGTTGTTCTGGAGACGAAGGCCGACACCGCGCCAGGCTGAGCCCTTGCGGATGATGCGGACACCCTCGATCCGGACGATGGGCGCATCCAGGCTGATGCAGCCGGATGGCATCCGTGCGACGGGGTCCGCCGCGGGGTGGCCAAAATCGTGGCCAACGCCCGGTCCGATCTGCGAGATCGGGTCTGGTCGCCTGTTACGACCAGACCCGTATGCTGGCGCATTGTTGGCCATGTTTGACGCCTCGTTTTCCCTGCAGACGGGCCGCTTTTTTGAGAGGTGCGGCCTCGTTCTGACAGCCATGACCATGCCGCAGGTGCGTCGCCATGCCCTTAAGGTGTTGCGTTAAGAGGAGGTTTCGCCGCCTGAATGTGCGCGCATGCTTGATGGAAGCTTATCCCGCTTGCACGAATCCGACCGAAGCCCATAAACAGGGCCATGACGACCCTGGCCAAGACAGAAACCTCCCTCGCCGCCGCGACACTGGCGCGCCTGCCCGAGCTTGCGGAGCGTGCCCATCAGGCGGCCCTTGCTGCCGGCGTCATGGCGATGGGTCATTTCAGGCCGGGCGCTGCAACCACCGCGCGGGTCTGGACCAAGCAGGGCGGCTCGCCCGTGACCGAGGCAGACACCAGCGTCGATTCGTTTCTCAAGGTCAGTTGCACCATGGCCCTGCCCGAAGCGGCCTGGCTCTCGGAAGAGACAGCCGACGATCCGGCCCGGATCGGCAAGACCTTCGTCTGGGTGGTCGATCCGATCGATGGCACCCGCGCCTTCATGGCCGGCCTCGCGGACTGGTGCGTCTGCGTGGCCCTGCTGCGGGACAACGAGCCGATCCTCGGTGTTGTCCATGCGCCCGCGCTCGGCGTCACCTACCTCGCCACGGCAGGCGGCGGTGCCTTCCGCAATGGCACACGCCTCGATCTGGCCAGCGGACTGGTCGCCGCGCTGCCCCGGATCGCGGGGCCGAAGCCGATGCTGGATGCGGTCAGCCGTCACCTGACGATCGACCCGCAGCCGAAGGTGCCGTCGCTGGCGCTCAGGCTGGCGCGCGTGGCCGATGGTGCGATCGATGGCGGGCTGGTTTCGCCCGACAGCCGAGACTGGGATCTGGCCGCAGCCGATCTCGTGCTGCGCGAGGCGGGCGGGCTGGTCAGCGGGCTGGACGGGATGCCCCTTGCCTACAACCGCCCCAGGCCGGTGCATGCCACGCTGGTGGCCGCGCCGCATACCTTCCATGCCCGCCTGCTGGGTGCCGCCACGGCCTTGCGCGAGCCCTTCGCGAGCCGGGTCTGACGCCGCACCGGGGCGGCTTAAAACGCTCGCAAGCCGTCATCCGATAGGGTATCGGGAGCATCTGTTTGGCGAAGATCGGGAGATTCCATGACAGAGACAAGCTCCGGCAAGCAATTGCCCCATCTGGTGTTTGGTGGCGAACTCACGCATCTCGACGGCATGGAGTTCAAGGACCTGTCCAAGGTCGACATCGTCGGGCTGTTCCCCAATTATGCCAGCGCCCACGCGGCCTGGAAGGCGAAGGCGCAGTCGACCGTCGACAACGCCCACATGCGCTATTTCGTGGTGCATCTGCACAGGCTGCTCGACCCCGCCAAGCCCGGCAACTGACCTTTGGGTCGGATCAGGCAATAAGCTCGGGAAAACGGAACAAGCCATGGCGCTCGCCATCTTCAAGAAGCCCTTCGTGCAGGAGGCTGTCGGACGCCTTCTCGCCGGCTACCTGAAGCTGGTGCAGCGGACCAACCGCATGATCATCGAGCCGGAGGGCGTCTACGAGCGCATGGTCCGGCCCGACCTGCCGGTGATCGTGGCGATGTGGCATGGCCAGCACCTGATGGTGCCGTTCGGACGGCCGGACTGGATGAAGGCGAGTTCGCTGGTGTCTCGGCACGGCGACGGCGAGTTCAACGCCATTGCCCTGCGCGAACTAGGCATCGGCACGATCCGCGGCTCGGGTGCCCATGGCCGCAAGGTGCGGGAGAAGGGCGGTGCCAGCGCCTTCCTCGCCATGACGCGGGCACTGGCCAGCGACACGACCATGGTCCTTACCGCCGATGTGCCCAAGGTGGCCCGCGTGGCCGGCATCGGCATCGTCAAGCTGGCGCAGGTTTCTGGCCGGCCGATCTATCCGGTCGCCGTGGTCACCAGCCGCCGCCATTCTGCCCGCAACTGGGATTGCACCACGATCGGGTTGCCTTTCGGCCGCTGCGGCATCGTCGTCGGCGAGGCCATCCATGTCGCGCGGGAGGCTGATGCGGCAGCGCTGGAAGCGGCGCGGCTCGCGGTGGAGTCCGGGCTCGATGCGGTCCATGCGAGGGCCTTCGCGCTGGTCGGCCGCGACGATCCGGGCGGAGCGCTGATCGCGACCAACCGGGAGGCGGCGCGCCTGAAGGCGTCGGCAGGGGCAGCGACATCCGGGGCTGGCACCGCATGAAAAGCCCCATCAGGAGCCCCTGGCAGCTCAAGCTCTACCGCATCGCCACGCGGCTGGCGCAGCCGGCGGCGGGGCTGATCCTTGGCCACCGCCTGAAGAAGGGCAAGGAAGACGCGGCAAGGCTCGGCGAGCGCAAGGCTGTGCCGGGCAGGCCGAGGCCGCCTGGCCCGCTGGTCTGGATCCACGGGGCCAGCGTCGGCGAGACGGTGTCGATGACACCCATCGTCGAGCGGCTGATGGCCCGCGGCTACACGCTGCTGGTCACATCGGGCACCCTGACCTCGGCCCGCGTGATGGCCGAGCGCCTGCCGGCAGCGGCGATCCACCAGTTCATCCCGCTTGATACGCCCGGTTTCATGCGGCGCTTCTTCCGCCACTGGAGGCCGGATGTGGGGCTGATCGCGGAATCCGAGCTGTGGCCGAACATGATCGTCGAGGCGGGCAAGGCCGACCTGCCGCTGATGCTGCTCAACGGGCGGATGTCCGACAAGTCCTACCAGCGCTGGTCAAGGCAGGAGCGCTTCGCCCGCGTGCTGCTCGGCCGCTTTGACGTGATCATGGCGCAGTCGCAGCGCGACGGCGAACGCTTCTCGCGGCTGGGCGCGCCGCGCATCGCGCTGGGCGGCAACCTCAAATACGACGTGCTGCCCCCGCCTGCCGATCTGGCGAGCCTGGCCCTCCTCGAAGGGGCAACCGGAGGCAGGCCGATCTGGATCGCCGCCAGCACCCATCCGGGCGAGGATGAACTGGTCATCGACGCCCATCGCCGTATTGCTGACCGCCTGCCGAAACTGCTGACCATCATCGCGCCGCGCCACCCGCACCGCGGCCCGGAGATCGAGACGCTGGCCCGGCAGATGGGCGTGTCGGCGGCGCGCCGCTCGGATGGCATGGCGCCGGACAGGGCTGTCGATGTCTACGTTGCCGACACGGTGGGGGAACTGGGGCTGTTCTACCGCCTTGCACCCGTGGCCTTCCTCGGCGGATCGCTGGTGAGCCATGGCGGCCAGAACCCGATCGAGCCGGCCAAGCTGGGCGCTGCCATCGTGCACGGTCCGCACGTCCACAATTTCACCGATGTCTATGCCTCGCTCGACGAGGTGGGCGGCGCTGTCAGGATCACGGACACGGGCGCCCTGGCCGGGCAGGTGCTGCACTGGCTGACCCATGCCAGCAGCGCCCGGCAGGCGGGGCGGCAGGCCCTGGCCGTCGTCACCGAACTGGGGGGCGCAGCCGACCGGGTGATGCAGGCACTCGACCCGCTGCTGGCCCGCGCCAGCCTCGCACAGGGGCGCGCCACGCCGAACCATCCCGGCAGGAACAGTCCGTGATCAAGGCCCCCGCCTTCTGGTGGGACACCTCGCCCGGTCTGGCGGCGCAACTGCTGGCCCCTTTTGGCCTCATCTACGGCGCTGTCACCGCCCGGCGCATGGCAAGGCCAGGGGCCCATGCCGGTGTGCCGGTGATCTGCATCGGCAACCTCACCCTGGGCGGATCGGGCAAGACGCCAGTGGCGATGCACGTGGCCCAGCGCCTGCTGGCCCGCGGCGAGCGGCCCATGTTCCTGTCGCGCGGCTACGGAGCCCGCGTGACACAGCCGGTGATGGTCGGTCCCAGCCACGGTGCGGCGGATGTCGGCGACGAGCCGCTGCTGCTTGCCCGCGTGGCCCGCACCATCGTGGCCCCTGACCGGCTGGCGGGCGCGGCATTGGCGCGCGAGGCCGGGGCCAGTTTCATCATCATGGATGACGGGCTGCAAAACCCGTCGCTGCACAAGGATCTCAGACTGGCGGTGATCGAGGGCGGCACCGGGTTCGGCAATGGCATGGTCTTTCCCGCCGGACCGCTCAGGGCACCGGTCGAACGCCAGCGCGGCCATGTCGATGCAGCCATCGTGATCGGCGATGGACAGGCTGGGCTGAACGCCGCCGCCCGTCTCGGCGACATGCCCGTGCTGATGGGCCGGCTGACGCCGCGCGCCGACGTCGCCGCGCGCCTGTCCGGCCAGGACGTGATCGCCATGGCCGGCATTGGCTTGCCTGACAAGTTCGTGCGCACGCTGGCCGATTGCGGCGCGCGGGTGGTCGGCACGCACTTCGTCGCCGATCACGCAGCCTACCGCAGCGATGAACTGATGACGCTGGGCGCCCATGCCGCTGCCATCGGCGCGCTGGTGGCGACCACCGAGAAGGACATGGCGCGCCTGGGCTCGCAGGTCCCGCCGGATCTGGCCGAGCGGCTGGTCGTGGTGCCGGTGACGCTGACTTTGGCTGAAGGCGACGCAGCGCTCGATGCGCTGATCGACGGCGTTGTCGGGAACAGGCTGGCGCACCCGCCGGAGCATGACGGCCTCAGCGCTT
>JAIYDY010000046.1 GCA_027487245.1 Hyphomicrobiales bacterium | reverse complement strand
TGTGTCGGCTCCGGCATCGGCAGGTCAGCGGCCATCACGACGCGCGACGGTGCCGGCTCGATCCGCACGGTTTCAGCGATGATCGTCGGCTGGACCGGGGCCAGATCGGCCTGCACCGGCGCTTCTTCGGCCAGCGGCATGGCAATTGGCTGAGGCGCCGGGGTGCTGATCACCGAGGCCATCGGCCGGAAAGCCGGGGCGGCTGCATTGGCCTGGGCCCTGAGACGGGCTTCGGCCTTGAGGCGCTCGGCGACTTCGGCGATGCGCCTGTCGATGGCCGAAACCTCGGGCTGCATCTGGATCGAGGCAGCATCGATGCCGGTGGCCACGACCGAAACGCGCATCACCCCTTCCATGCTTTCATCGAAGGTCGCGCCGACGATGATGTTGGCTTCTTCGTCGACCTGCTCGCGGATGCGCGTGGCAGCTTCATCGACCTCATAGAGCTTCATGTCGCGCCCGCCGGTGATCGAGATCAGCAGCCCCCGCGCACCACGCATCGAGACTTCATCGAGCAGCGGGTTGGAGATGGCGGCCTGTGCGGCGGTCTCGGCGCGCTTCTCGCCGGAGGCCTCGCCGGTGCCCATCATTGCCTTGCCCATGCCGCGCATCACGGCGCGCACGTCGGCGAAGTCGAGGTTGATCAGGCCCGGCTTGACCATCAGGTCGGTGATGCAGGCGACGCCGGAGTAGAGCACCTGGTCAGCCATGCCGAACGCGTCTGCGAAACCGGTGTTCTCGTTGGCGATGCGGAACAGGTTCTGGTTCGGGATCACGATCAGCGTGTCGACGGACTGCTGCAGTTCCTGGATGCCCGCGTCAGCCATCCGCAGGCGGCGGGTGCCCTCGAACTGGAACGGCTTGGTCACAACGCCAACGGTCAGGATGCCGAGTTCGCGGGCCGCGCGGGCCACGACCGGGGCAGCGCCCGTGCCGGTGCCGCCGCCCATGCCGGCCGTGATGAACACCATGTGCGCGCCGGCGAGGTGATCGCGGATCTCGTCGATGACCTCCTCTGCGGCAGCCCGGCCGACCTCCGGCTGGGAGCCAGCTCCGAGCCCTTCGGTGACCTGAAGGCCCATCTGGATGATGCGCTGGGCGCTGCTCATCGCCAGAGCCTGTGCATCGGTGTTGGCGACCACGAAGTCGACACCCTGAAGGCCAGCCTGGATCATGTTGTTGACAGCGTTGCCGCCGCCACCACCGACACCGAAGACGGTGATCCGGGGCTTCAGTTCCCGAATGTCCGGGGCTTGCAGGTTCATCGCCATGATCGTGGCCTCTCTCGTGTTTGTGGCGCCCGGCCAGCGCCTGTGTCTGTCTAGTGTCTGGGATCCCGCCGCCACGGTCTCCCGGTTCAGGTCCGATCCGCCACCGCGCGGATCAGGTTTTGGTCTGCATCAGGCCCGTCAGAAACTGTCCTTGAGCCAGCGCCCGACGCGGGAGAGGTAGCCTCCGTCCGTGCCTGTCGCGAGATAGCCGCCCGACGAGCGCGGCTCGAAATGTTCGATATGTGCCATCTGCGGATAGATCAGCAGGCCCACGGCACCGGAGAAGGGCGGACCCTTCGCGGCTTCCGGCAGACCCTTGATGCCGAGCGGGCGGCCAATCCGGACCTGCCCGCCGAGCACCGAGCGCGCCAGTTCCGGCAGGCCGGTGAGCTGGCAGGCGCCGCCTGTCAGCACCACACGACGACCGGCCTGATCGGAGAAATGCGCCGCCTTGAGCCGGTCCCGCACCAGTTCGAGGATTTCCTCGACGCGCGGACGGATGATCCTGACGAGATGGGACTTGGGAATGTGGCTCTGCTGGTCGCGGTCGTCATCATCGACAGACGGCACCGTGATGATGTCGCGTTCATCGGACGCGGTTGCCATCGTGCTGCCATACAGGGTCTTGAGGCGCTCGGCGGCGGCGACCTTGGTGGACAGGCCGCGCGCCAGATCCATGGTGATGTGATGGCCGCCGACCGCAATGCCGTCGGCATGCACCAGATGGCCTTGCGAGAACACGCCGATGCTCGTCGTGCCGCCGCCCATGTCGACCAGCACGACGCCCATTTCGGCCTCGTCATCGACCAGCGCCGACAGGCCCGAGGCATAGGGCGTGGCCACAACGGCCTCGACCGCGAGATTGCAGCGCTCGACTGCGAGCATCAGGTTGCGCGCGGCGGAGCCTTCGCCGGTCACGACATGCATGTCGACCGATAGCGACCGGCCCATCAGGCCGCGCGGATCGGTGACGCCGGGTTGGCCATCAAGCGCGTAGCCCGTGGGCAGCGCATGCAGCACCGCCCGGCCGGGCCTGACGCTGTGCGAGGCGGCTGCGGCCAGCACGCGCTTGACATCCTGGTCGGCCACCGAGCCGATCCTGAGATCGACGCTGGCCGTGAAGCTCTGCGAGCCCAGCCGTCCGCCGGTCTGGTTGACGATGACGGACTGGACCTCGACCTTGGCCATGCGCTCGGCGGCGTCCACCGCCTGGCGGATGCCGCGCTCGGCCAGTTCGAGATCGACGACAGCGCCGCCCTTGAGGCCCATCGAGCGCGTGTGGCCGATGCCGATGACACGGGCCAGATGGGTCCGGCCACGCAACTGGTCGCTGGCTTCGGTGGGTTGAAGTTCGGCGATGAGGCAGACGATCTTGCTGGTGCCGACATCGAGCACCGACATGATCGCGCTCTTGCGCGTCGACAGCGGCCTCAGCCGCGGCGTCAGGCCCTGGGAGAACAGGCTCATGCCGCGCCTCCCTTCGGCTTGGGCCGGCTCTTCAGCATCTCGGCGCGGGCCGCCGCCGCTTCCTCGGTCAGACGCACCGTGACACGGTCCGGCTGGCGCAGATCGACGGCGATGATGTCCTTGTCGAGCAGCTTTTGTTCGCGGGCCAGCCGTTCGAGCCTGCGCACAGCCTCGTCGGCCCCGTCCTCGGGCAGGCGCACATCAAGCCCGTTGCTCATCTTCAGGGTCCAGCGCCGCTCGGACACCAGCGTGGCGCCCCTGATCTGGCTGCGCAGCGAACCGGCTTCCGCCAGCAGCACGACATAGTCGCGCGCCCGCTTGTTGGCACCGGGACCGACGACCAGTGGCAGATGGGCAAATCGCTCGTCGCGCAGCTTGTCGATGACGGTGCCGTCGGATGCGATGATCGAGATTTCGCCATTGAGCTGCCAAAGCGCAAAGGGCTCGCGCTCACGTATCTGGATGGTCAGCTCGCCCGGATAGAGCTTGCGGATCTGCGCTTCGCGGATCAGCGGCTGGGCTTCGAGCCTCTCGCGTGCCTCGCGCACATCGAAGAAGGCCAACGACACTTTTGAGGAGATACCGGCAGCTTTCAGCACCTCGCCTTCGCCCAGCTCTGAGAGACCGGAGATGGTGATCCGGTCCATGCCGAGGCCGAGCGTGCGGGCCAGCACATGGTGCGGTTCGCCGAACGCGGCACGGAAGCTCTCGGCATGGCCGCCGAGCACAAGGCCCGTGGTGCCGACACCAGCCAGCAGCGTCAGCGAGAACAGGGGGAACAGGCGGGGCGAGACCCGCTCGTGCAATGGCAAGGTCACGGAGGCGCGGGCACCGAACGGCCAGAAGCCGCGGCGTCCCGTCCGCTCGCCCACCAGCAGCGGAACCTCGATGTCTCCCGGGCGAACGCGCTGGGACCGCACTCCGAAGAGCGCCGTCGTCAACGATCGCAGGAGGCGTCCTCCACCATCCATCGCACCAACTCGCCAAACGCTATGCCCGCATGGGCGGCCAACTCTGGAACCAGGCTCGTCGCCGTCATTCCGGGTTGCGTATTCACTTCCAGCCAGATGAGGCGCTCGTTGGCCTCGTCGTAACGGAAGTCGGACCTGCTCACGCCGCGGCACCCAATTGCTTGATGCGCGGTTAACGCCCACTGTTGAACCTGTTGGTAAATTTTCGGTTTAAGAGGGGCAGGCAGGATGTGGATTGAGCCCCCCGGCGCGTACTTCGCGTCGTAGTCGTAGAACTCGCCGGTGGACGTGGTGATCTCGATCACGTCGAGCGCCCGGTCGCCCAGCACGGCGCAAGTCAGCTCGCGGCCCGGAATGAATTCCTCCGCCAGCATCCATTCGCCGCAGGGCCAATCCTCTCGGGCGAGTTCCTGGGGTGGATGGGTGCGGCCGTGCTTGACGATGACGATGCCGATGGAGGAGCCGTCATCGACCGGCTTGATGACATAGGGCGGCTGCCGGACGTGACGCTTGGCCGCCTCGAAACGGCTGACCACGACCCCGTCCGCCACCGCAACGCCGGCAGCGGCCACGACCGCCTTGGCGCGCGCCTTGTGCATGGCGAGCGCGGAGGCGAGCACGCCGGAATGGGTATAGGGGATCTTCAGGATTTCCAGAACGCCCTGGATGCAACCATCCTCGCCCCATGGCCCGTGCAGGCAGTTCAGCGCCACGTCCGGCCTGAGCTTTGCCAGCACCTCGGCGATATCGCGCTGGACATCGACGCGGGTGATCTCAAAGCCCGCCGCCTCGGCAGCAGTGGCAATCTGGCCGCCGGAGTTCAGCGACACCTCGCGCTCCGCCGACCATCCCCCCATCAGAACCGCCACATGCTTGGACATGAGGATACCACTCTTCCGCAAAACCTCGGCCGGACCTTCGATCCGAATCTCGACGCGAATGTGGACTGCCAAGCGTTAGGGAGTGGTTAACCATGTCGCCCCGGCGATAACGGGGCCGCCATGCACGACGCTGCGCCACGCCTCCGGAAAGCTGCGGATGGACAGTTACATTCAATTATGCGAATATATGAATACAATTTCACCCCAACCTCAGGAGTCTTCCATGACCACCAATGTCGGCACCATCGACCAGACCTTGCGCATCGTCATCGGCCTCGCCCTTCTGGCCTTCGCCGCCTTCAGCGGCAGCAGCTACTGGTGGGCCGGTCTGATCGGCATTGTCCCGATCCTGACAGCCGCCATGGGCTTTTGCCCGGCCTACACCTTGCTGGGCATGAACACCTGCCCCCTCGCATCCAGGAAATGAGCCGCAAGGCCGCGCCAGCCCCGAAAGGCACAATCCTGCCGCGCACAGCCTAACGCATTGACGGACCATACGGCCCGTCACATGTTCTCTCCTTGCAACCGGAGGGACGGCGATGAGGCTCCTTCTTCTGGCGATTGTCGCCATCGTTCTTGCACAGCCCGCGCTTGCCCAGACCACGAACTACCTCAACGACAAGGCCGTCTTCGAGCGCGGCTGGTCGGGGCTGACCGACAAGATGGGCACCAACCTCGATGTGGCTGAGGTCGTCATCAGGCCCGAGGCGATCGAGGTTCAGGCCCGCGCCGCGGCAGGCGGAGCGCGGATCGACCGCTGGCGGGTGGGCAGCAGGACCGTCCTGTCCATGACCTTCCACATGGTTTCAGGGCCGCAGCCGGAGCGGCCTTCCTCGCCGGTGGCGAATGTCGAGAGCGGATTTTTCGCGCTCTCATCCGTTCCGCTCGACCGCCTCTGGACCATCCTCGACGCAGCCCGCGCCCGCGTCAGGCTGGACGATCCGGGCCGGATCAGTGCCGTCAGGATCGCCAGGGTGGTGACGTTGCTGCCAAACCCTGCCTTTGGCGACGTGCGCTGGAGCATAACGGTCAGCAGCGACCGCGAGAGCGCCAGCGTGACAACCGCCGCCGATGGCAGGATCATGGGCGTCGACATCGCGGGCACGAACAGGGGCCGCAACCGGAACTTCCTCGAGCAGGATGAATGGCCGCTGGCCGATGCGCAGGCCTCCTTCCGCTCCGTCGTCGCGGCCAGACCCGATGTCTATGAGGTCGATGTCTCGCGGACGAGCATTTCCATGAAAGCGGTGGCGGCCGGCAATCCGGCCTCCACGACCGCGTGGCTCTGGGATGGGGGCAGCTTCCGCCGCGACTTTGCCGACATGCCGAACATCGATCTCCTGCGCCACAACGGCAACCTGCCCTTCAGCCTCGACGAGATCGACCTTGCCAAGCTTCCTGCCATCCTCAAGGCAGCGCGCGACAAGGAACCCTCCGGCCAGCCACGCATCATGATCGCCAAGGCGATCAAGGAGCGCGTGGCCGTCGGCACGCCCGTCGTGGCCTGGGAAATCCAGATGGTCGATGGACGCCGCCAGATTCCGTTGTTCGGGGAGAACTTCGCGGAACGCACCATTGTCAGGGTCACGCCGGATGCCGCCGTGCTGTCGGTGCGCCTGCCGGCGAGCCTGCGTCCGAAGATTGACCAACTCGCCCCCGAAGCCATTCTGGCGTCGATCGAGAAGCTCCGGACCTCGCTGGGAACCGGCGCGCGGCTGTACGAGATGAGCTTCAACGAGGATCGTGCCAGCCTGTCCATGGTCTCGCCCAAGCAGCCCGGCATGACCTTCGAGGTTTCCCTGCGCGAGAAGCTCGAGGAAAGCTCGCCACGGTCAACGTCGATGATCAACCTGCGATCGACGTTCACCTTCGAGGATCTGGCACGGCTGGACAAGGCCGCCATCGACAGCATGCTGGCCAGGGCCAAGGCCGCGGTGCCCCTGCCCGGCGCCAAGGTGCACCGCATCCGCATCTGGAGCGGCGAGCCCTTCTGGCGGCCGAGGCAAGGCATGCCGTACGTCGACATCAGGGTCGGCGTGCCACCGCGCCATGATGTCGGAGGCTACGTCGTCTTCTCCGCCGATGGCAAGCTGGTCGAAACCGTGCGTTGAAGCAGGCTTGCCTCAGGCCTCGCCAACCCGCTTGATTTCCCAGTGAAGGTCGATACCCGAATGGGCCAGAACCCGGGCGCGTACGGTCTCGCCCAGTGTCTCGATGTCGGCTGCGGTCGCCTCGCCGGTGTTGATCAGGAAGTTGCAGTGCATCTCGCTGACCTGCGCGCCGCCCACCCTCAGCCCCCGGCAGCCGGCAGCGTCGATGAGCCTCCAGGCGGAATGGCCGGGCGGATTGCGGAAAGTGGAGCCACCCGTCTTTTCGCGGATCGGCTGCGCCGTTTCCCGATGGTGCTGCACGGCCGCCATCCGGGTCCTGATCACCTCGGCCGGCTCGGGCTGGCCACGGAACAGCGCGCCGGTGAAGATCAGGCCCTCCGGCGGACGTGAGGTACGGTAGTCAAAGGCAAGATCGGCATTGGGGATCGTCACGATCCGGCCATCACGCAGGACACCGCGCACCTCGACCAGCACATCTTTCGTCTCGCCGCCATTGGCGCCGGCATTCATGGTGATGGCCCCGCCGATCGTGCCCGGAATGCCGAAATAGAACTCCAGCCCGCCAAGGCCGGCTTCCGCCGCAGCCTCGGCCAAGCGCTTGTCGAGGGCGGCAGCGCCCGCCCGGACAAGGCTGCCCTCGGTGGCAATCTGGCCGAACCCGCGCGGCGACAGCCGGATCACCACACCGCGCACTCCGCCATCGCGCACGATCATGTTCGATCCGACACCAAGCGGATGAACATCAATCCCGGTCGGCAATGCCGCGAGGAACAGCGCAAGGTCGGCCTCGTCAGCCGGCGTGAACAGGACTTCAGCCGGCCCGCCGACACGAAACCAGGTCAGCGGCCCGAGCGGCTGATGCGGCAACAGGCGCCCGCGCAGGTCGGGCATCAACGTGGCCAGGCGGCCTGCGAGATCGGGCGTTGTCATGGCGTGCAGCTAGCCTGTCACCAGCGCCGGATCAACCGCAACAAGCACGGGCGGGCGGCAGATTGCGGCGCACAGCGCGCCGGAAATCGGACATATCACTAAAATGCAACGCGTTCCTGGAACCTGCTGGCATGAATTTGACGTCACAACGGCATGCAATCGCCCGTAGTCCGATTGTTTCCGGAGCCTTTGATGTCCCGCATCGTCACCTCGACCAACAACCCGCTGCTCGCCAGCCAGTGGCATCTCGGCCAGATCTTCAAGGGTGATCCCAACCGCATCTGGTCGGAGTTCAGCGGCGCAGGCGTCAAGGTCGGCGTTTATGATGACGGCATCGACAAGAACCACATCGATCTGCGCAACCGCTACGATTCCAGCCGCGAACTGGTGATCAATGGCCAGCGGCTCGATGCGTCCACCGGTTCGGCCGTGCATGGCACGGCAGTCGCGGGGCTGATTGCGGCGGATGCCAACAACGGCGCGGGCGGGGTTGGCGTGGCGCACAGCGCGATGCTGACGGGCGTCAACATCTTCTCCGGCATCGGGGCCAGCAGCGGCTTCATCACCGCCATTCGCGGCATGAGCAGCTTCGATGTGACCAACAATTCCTGGGGCTGGTCGTCGCGTTATGCCGACAGCGCCCACCAGAGCGGATCTTTCGGCAACCTGTTTGCATCAGCCGTCAAGAACGCAGCCGACGTCGGGCGCGGCGGGCTTGGCACCATCGTGGTCAACGCGGCTGGCAACGAAGGCGGCGAAGGCCGCGATGCCAACATGTCCAACTTCAATGCCATGCGCCAGACCATCACGGTCGGGGCCATCGGGCAGGATGGCGATGTCTCGGGCTATTCGACGCGCGGCGCGTCCGTGCTGGTCTCCGGCCCGTCCAATGGCGGCGGGGCCGGCATCGTCACCACCGATGTCAGTGGCTCGCGCGGCTATGCCAGCGGCGACTACACCTCCGGGTTCGGCGGCACCTCGGCGGCCAGCCCCATCGTCAGCGGCGTCGTGGCCGTCATGCTCAGCGCCAACAACAAGCTTGGCTGGCGCGATGTGCAGGACATCCTGGCCATCACCGCCGACCACACCACGCCGGCAGCGCTGACCGGGGGCGTTTCGGGTCGCATGCAATCTGGCTGGACGGTCAACAAGGCCGATAACGTCAATGGCGGCGGCCTGCACTATTCCAACGATGTCGGCTTTGGCCGCGTCGATGCGCTCGAAGCCGTGCGCTTTGCCGAAGTCTGGAGCCGTTTTGGCTCGGCCCAGACCTCGGCCAACGAACAGGTTGCCACCGTTTCGGGCACGCTCAACCGCGCCATCGCCGATCTCAAGTCGACGGAGTTCACGGTCAACATTGCCCGCGCCATCGAGGTCGAGAGCGTCTCGCTGACCCTGACGCTCAGCCACGGCAACATCAACGATCTGCGCGTCGAACTGATCTCGCCCGAAGGCACGCGCTCCGTAGTGCTGAATGCAGCCCCCGGCAGCCAGGCGGTCAACGGCTTCACCTGGAGTTTCACCTCCGAAGCCCTGCGCGGCGAACTGGCTTCCGGCAACTGGCTGGTCCGCATCACCGACACCCGCGCCGGCGCAACAGGCTCGGTGGCGTCCTATCGCCTCGACGTCTACGGCGATGCGATCTCCGCCAACGACGTCTATCACTACACCAGCGAATTCGGCAAAATGCTGGCGCTGAATGCGGCCCGCGGAACCCTGCGGGACACCGATGGCGGGATCGACTGGATCAACGCCTCCGCCACCATGGAAGCGACCATGATCAACCTCCACGCTGGCGCGCTCTCCACCATCCATGGCCGCTCGCTGACCATCGCGGCGGGAACCGTGATCGAGAATGCCGTGACAGGCGACGGCAACGACATGCTGACCGGCAACGACGTTGCCAACACGCTGCTCGGCATGCGCGGCAACGACACGTTCGAAGGTTGGGGCGGCGCTGATCGCCTCGAAGGCGGGGCCGGCATTGATACGGCGAGCTACCTCGGCTCCAATCTCGGGATCGACATCGATCTGACCCGCGCCAGCCAGACCGGCGGGCACGCCCAGGGCGACGTGCTGGTCGGCATCGAGAACGTCACCGGCTCGGCCCATGCTGACCGGATCAGCGGCGATGGCAATGCCAACATGCTCGCCGGCGGCATCGGCAACGACACCATCGGCGGCGGGGCCGGCAACGACTATCTCAGCGGCGGCTCCGGTAATGACATCCTCACCGGCGGCTCAGGCAGCGATCGTCTCGATGGCAGTGATGGCGTCGATACGGCCAGCTATGCCACCAGCACGCTGGGTGTCACCGCCGATCTGCAGACGGGGATGGGCACCGGAGGCGACGCCGCTGGCGATATCCTGAGCGGGATCGAGAACCTCATCGGCTCGAACCAGGCCGACGTGTTGCGCGGCAACAGTCTCGCCAACCGTCTGGAAGGCGGCCTGGGCAACGATGCCCTGCTCGGCTTTGACGGCCTCGACACGCTTCTCGGCGGCTCCGGCAACGACACGCTCGATGGCGGGCTGGGCAACGACATGCTGTTCGGCGGCCTCGGCGATGACGTCTTCACGGGCGGGGCCGGCAATGACCGCTTCTGCTTCGATGTGCGCGGCGGCGGCAATGACCGCATTCTGGACTTCCAGGATGGCCGCGACATGATCGATTTTCGCGGCCTCGGCCTCAGCTTTGCCAGCCTCGCCATCACCAGCACCGGCCAAGCCTACGCCGTGTCAGGTGTCTTCGGCACCATCACGGTGTCAGGGGCCGAGCGCGGGATCCTGAGCGCCGCCGACTTCGTCTTCGCCTGAGGCAGCTTTACCGCTTCGCCGCCTCCGGCCAGACAGCGCCGGGGAAATGACGCTGGAGGGCCTCGCGGTCGAGATGCGGGGCCAGCAGGGTGCGGGCCGCGTGCGCGACCTGCTTGTATTCCTCTTCGCAGCCATTGGCGCGCCATGCCGGCATGTCGCTGCGGCTGACGAGCGCGCGGTAGCTTGCAGGATCTGAGCCGGCGGCGAGGCAGACCACATTGAACAGGCGCTGCAACGGCGTGCTGTGCGCTCCGCCATACTGCCGGCTCGCGATCGTCCGGGATTCGAGCGATGGCAACTCGCTGAAGTTCCTGACACCCGTGTCGACCAGGTAGGAATAGACGATGCCGTTGATCAGCGCCGGCGCGTCCTGCCGGAACAGGGCGAGGATGGCGAAGGACGCCATCGTGTCGGCTGCGTCCTCCTCGCGGCTGAACAATGGAATGCCGAGGAACTCGATCAGGGCATGCGCGCCCTCATGATACAGCACATCTGCAAACTGGCCGCGGATGGCGTCGTCCTCGCTGACCCAGTCGGGCCGGCGGTCGCTCCTGGCATTGTCGACGGCGTTCTGGAGATATTCGTAGCAGACCGTGACAGCGCCTTCGTAATACCAGGCCCCGCCCCGGCCCGAGCAACTCCGTGTCCTGATCACCAGTGGCCGGTTCAGCCGGAACGCGGCAAAGAAGCGACGCGCGCCCTCGAAGGTGGGATCACCCAGAACGCGCGCATGGATGGCCTGATGCGCAGGGTTGGTCGGCGGCTCGTGCACGAGCGTGACCTCCGCCGGCATGTTGCCGCGCACCGGCTCGGCAGCGCGCGCCGGGCCGAGTGGCAAGGCCAAGGCGAGCATCATGACGCACGCCGCGACAAGCGCCGCCTGCCGTCCTTGCCCGTTCCTGATCGATCCAGCCATGTCCATCATCCGCACCTTGCCTCTCATGCCTTACGCAGGCCATGGCACGCCGGTTTGACGCCGTCATGTCGCAGGCAAGGCGTCGAGATCGCTGGCGGGGCTCAGCCGCTCAGCTTTTCAAGCTCGCCCGGCAGCGCATAGGCCCATTGCGTGATGTCGCCAGCGCCAAGCAGGACCACGTAGTCACCGTCACGCGCGAGGCCAGCCACCAGCCCGGCCAGCGTATGCTTGCTGTCCAGCGGCTGCACGTTGCGATGGCCGCTGGCCTTGATGCCGGCCACCAGATCATCGCGCGAGGCTCCTTCGATCGGCTGCTCGCCGGCCGCATAGACCGGCGCGACGATGACCGCGTCGGCATCGTTGAAGCAGGTGCAGAAATCCTGGAACAGCGAGTGCAGTCGTGTGTAGCGATGGGGCTGCACCACGGCGATCACCTGCTTGGTGGTCGAGGCCCGCGCCGCCTTCAGCACGGCGGCGATCTCGACCGGGTGATGGCCGTAGTCGTCGAAGATCTGCGCGCCGTTCCATTCTCCAGTGCGGGTGAAGCGGCGCTTGACGCCGCCAAAGCCGCCAATCGCCTCGCGGATCCTGTCAGGCGTCACGCCAAGCTCATAGGCCACCGCGATGGCCGCCGTCGCGTTGAGCGCATTGTGATGGCCCGGCATGGGCAGCACGAGGTCGGCAATCTCGATCTCGGTGCCGCGCTTGCGGTCGCGGATCAGGACGGAGAAGCGGCATTTGCCGCCGGTCAGGTCGATATTGACCAGACGCACATCGGCCTGCGGATTCTCGCCATAGGTGATGACGCGCCGGTCCTCAATCTGGCCAACGAGTGTCTGCACGGTGGGATGGTCGATGCACATCACGGCAAAGCCGTAGAAGGGCAGGTTCTCGACGAACGAGCGGAAGGCCGCCTTGATCGCATCGAACGTCTTGAAATGGTCGAGGTGCTCGGGGTCGATGTTGGTGATGATGGCCACGTCGGCCGGCAGCTTGAGGAAGGTGCCGTCGCTCTCGTCGGCCTCGACCACCATCCAGGCCCCGTCGCCCATGCGGGCATTGGTGCCGTAGGCATTGATGATGCCGCCATTGATCACGGTCGGATCGAGCCCGCCCTTGTCGAGCAGGGTCGCCACAAGTGAGGTCGTCGTGGTCTTGCCATGGGTGCCGGCCACCGCCACGCACGACTTCAGACGCATCAGTTCCGCCAGCATCTGCGAGCGGTGCACGACCGGCAGGCGCTTCTCGCGCGCCATCGCCAGTTCCGGATTGTCGCGCCGGATCGCTGTCGAGACCACGACCACCTCGGCCTGCGCGATGTTCTCGGCGGAATGGCCGATGAACGTCCTGATGCCTTTGTCCGCCAGCCGCTTGACGTTGTAGTTGTCGGACGCATCCGAACCCTGCACCGTATAGCCCAGGTTGTGCAGCACCTCGGCGATGCCGGACATGCCGATCCCTCCAATACCGATGAAGTGGATGGGTCCGGTCTGGGGTGGCATCTTCATCGGAACAGTCCTTGGGGCAGGAAGCGGTGGCAGGCGGAAGGCTTTTGCAGGCGTAAGGCGGTAAACGGGCACATGCTGGCTGAGCGCTATCCAGCGCCGCACGGGAAAGGTCAATCGCCGCCTGTGCCAGCCGGTCGGGTATGCACCTGGCCGTGACGGTGTCTCACTCGTTGCGCGCGACCATCATCACAAGATCGGCCAGCCGCTCCGCCGCGTCGGGCCGACCCGCAGTCCGGGCAGCAGCGGCCTGCGCAGTCAGCCGGTCAGGCTCGGCCAGGACAAGGCTCAGTTCCGAGGCGAGGCGCTTTGGCGTGAAATCGGGTTGCGCGATGACGGTCGCGGCACCGATCGCGCCCAGCGTGAGGGCATTGGCCATCTGGTCCTGATCGAGCGCACCCGGCAGCGGCACCAGAATCGACGGGCGGCCGATCACGCCCAGTTCGGCCACGGTCGAAGCGCCAGAGCGCGCAATCACCAATTGGGCGGCAGCCATCTGCTCGGGCAGGTTGTCGAAGAAGTGCGAGACCTCGTGCCGCACGCCAAGGCGCTGATACACCGACGTGACCCGGTTGTGATCCTCGACGCGGGCCTGCTGCACGATGGTGATGCGGGCCAACTCCTCGGGCATGAGTTGCTGGACGGCGGTGGGAACGACATCGGCCATCACGCGCGCGCCCTGGCTGCCGCCAAACACAAGCACACGCAGATGCCCCCCGGGTTCCAGCGGCCTGAACGGCGCATTGGCCGCGTAAGTCACCGCCGTGCGGACGGGATTGCCGACATGATGGCACTTGGCCAGCATGTCCGCGCCCAGCCCGCCGACCTCTGCAAAGCCTGTGGCAATGCAGTCGACACGGCCAGACAGAAAACGGTTGGCCCGGCCGATCACCGCATTCTGCTCATGTACGATGGTGGCATACTTCGCCAGGCTCGCCGCCAGCAGCGGCGGCACCGTCGGATAGCCGCCAAAGCCGACCACCACGTCGGGGTCGAGGTCCTTCAGCACCTTGCGAGCCGCCAGCACTCCGCGCACGATGGCAAAACCGGCCTTGATCTTGTCGACCAGGGACCGGCCCGAAGGCGTCGCCGCCGGCACCGCGTGGATCGCCTCGGCCGGAAATCCGCCGGTGAACTCGATGGCACGCAGGTCCGTGACCAGTGACACCATCACCCCGCGCCGCTGCAGCACATGGCTCAGCGCCTCGGCCGGAAACAGATGCCCGCCCGTGCCGCCTGCGGCCAGGACGACGCTGAGACGCTGTTCGTCCGGCTCCTGCGCCTCCTGGTCAGTCGCGGCATCAGCCATGGCGCGGATGTCCCGTGAATTGCTCCATCTCCTCGGCGCGCGGGCGTTTTCTGGACAGGGCAATCAGGAAGCCCATGCCCAGCGCCAGCGACCACAAGGATGAGCCGCCATAGGAAATGAACGGAAGCGTCATGCCCTTGGCCGGCATGAGATGAACGTTGACGAGCATGTTGATGCAGGCCTGCACGCCGAACAGCATGGCGAGCCCAGTGACGGCGAAACGGCGGAACGGGTCTTCCGATGCAAGCGCCACCCACAGCGCGCGCAGCACGATGGTGGCGAAAATGCTGATCAGCACGAGGCAGGCCACGACACCGAACTCCTCCGCCGTCACGGCAAAGATGAAGTCGGTGTGGGCATCGGGCAGGATGCGCTTGACCGAGCCCTCGCCCGGACCCTTGCCGAGCAGGCCCCCCGCCGCAAAGCTCTCCAGCGCGGTGTCAACCTGGAAGCTGTCGCCGGAGCTCTTGTCCATGAACCGCTCGATCCGCTCGCGCACATGCGGCACGAACTCGTAGGCGGCGGCGATGCCCACCAGCCCTGCCCCGCCAAGGCCCATCACCCAGAACCAGTGCAGGCCGGCAATGAAGAACAGCCCGCCCCAGACCAGTGTCACCAGCATGGTCTGGCCGAAATCTGGCTGGAGGATCAGCGGAACCACCGTGATCGGCAGGAGCAGCATGGCCAGCAGGGTGCCCGGCACATCGGCGCGCTTCGAGCCTTCGGAGAAGGCCCAGGCCACCAGCACCACAAAGGCAGGCTTGAGGAATTCGGAGGGCTGCAACGTCATCGGCCCGAGCGAGAGCCAGCGCCGGGCACCCTTGACCTCTGCCCCGATGAACAGGCAGGCAACCACGCCGATCAGGGCCCCGATGAACGTGACCAGCGCCAGACGCCGAACCCAGCGCGGCGACAGGAACGACACGAACAGCAGGATGCCGACTGCAGGCAGAAGGAAGATCGCCTGACGGTTGACGAAATGGAAGGTCGCGAGGCCCAGCCGCTCGGCGACGGGCGGGCCGCCCGCCATCAGCGCCACGACGCCGATCACCATCAACCCGAACACGCAGAACAGCAGCGAGCGGTCCACCGTCCACCACCATTTGCCCAGGAGCGTCGGCTCGGCGCGCGATGACATGCTTGAGACTCCACAGGCCGGCAAGAAAAGGCAGACGGGAACGGGTATGCAAGACCAAGCAGGCGCGTCACCGCCCATCGGCTGCACCGGCCGGTAACGCCCTCTTCACCATGTGCGCCACTGGTTAAGGGACCGTTGATGCCGCACCTGTCGGGCCGAGGAGGGAATCCATGATCGGCGCCCTGCGCCGCCCCCCTTCCCCTCCGCTCCGCTACGGCCGGGCATGACAGCGAGGGTAACCCATCCATCCAAGGACCAGCGCGAGGCCTCTTGCCGTGGTGACGCTTCTGACATAAACATATCTTTATATGTTATGAGGTGTTGTGCTCCATGGTCGCTCCCGGTCGCCAATCCCTGCCTGCCCTTCTGGCCGGCCTTCGGGCCGCAGGCGAAGAGACGCGTCTGCGCATCCTGGCCCTTCTGGCGCGCGGCGAGTTGTCCGTCTCCGACATGACCGACATCCTCGGCCAGTCGCAGCCCCGCATTTCGCGGCATCTCAAGCTGATGGCCGAGGCCGGGTTGATCGAGCGCCATCGCGAGGGTGCCTGGGCCTTCTTCCGCCTGGCACAGGGCACATCCGGTGCGCTGGCCCGCGCCCTGGCCGAGACCATCCGCGGCGATGACGGCACGGTCGCTGCCGATCAGGAGCGGCTGTCTGCCGTCCGTGCGCAGCGCTCGCAGGCAGCGCAGGCCTATTTCACCCGTGTCGCCCGCGACTGGGACAGGGTGCGCTCGCTGCATGCCCCGGACGAGGCGGTGGAAGCCGCCGTGGCCGAAGTCATCGGTGCAGGTCCGATCGGCTCGCTCCTTGATCTGGGCACCGGCACGGGCCGGATGCTGCAACTCTTCGGCCCGCGGGCCAGCCGGGCGGTCGGTGTCGATGCCAGCCATGCCATGCTCGCCGTTGCGCGCGCCAATCTCGAACGCGCCGGCCTCGCGCGCGCCGAACTGAGGCAAGGCGACATCCATGCCCTGCCCTTCGGACGCAATGCCTTCGACATCGTGCTTGTGCATCAGGTGCTGCACTTCCTTGACGACCCTGCCCGTGCCCTGCGCGAGGCTTCAGCAGCGCTGGCACCGGGCGGGCGCATGATCGTCATCGACTTCGCGGCGCACGATCTCGAATTCCTGCGCACGGACCATGCCCATCGCCGTCTCGGCTTCACCTCCGAGCAGATGGCCGAGTGGTTCACCGAAGCTGGCCTTGCCGTGCTGCCGGCGCGCACGGTTGGCAATGGCTCCGGCGATGCCGCCAAGCTCACCGTCACGCTCTGGATTGCCACGGATGCGCGCCAGCGCGGCGACTTTCCGCTTCGGCCCAACACCCAGTTAGAGGTTGCCTGACATGGCCCTGTCCTATCGCCCCAGCCGCCATTCCGCACGCCGACCGCAGGTCTCGTTCGAGTTCTTTCCGCCCAAGAACGCAGACATGGAAACGGCGCTCTGGGAAGCCGTGCACCGGCTCGAGACGCTTCGCCCGAGCTTTGTCTCGGTAACGTATGGTGCGGGAGGCTCGACCCGCGAGCGCACCCACGCCACCGTCAAGCGCATGGTGGAGGAAACCGGGCTGCGCCCCGCTGCCCATCTCACCTGCGTCTCGGCCTCGCGCGCCGAGGTCAACGAAGTCATCCAGTCCTATTGGGATGCCGGTGTGCGCCACATCGTGGCCTTGCGCGGCGATCCGGCCGGCGGGCTCGGCACGGCTTACGTGCCCCATCCCGATGGCTATCATCAGACCTCGGACCTGGTGGCAGGCATCAAGGCCATCGGCGACTTCGAGATCACCGTGTCGGCCTACCCCGAGAAGCACCCCGAGGCCGCCTCGCTGGAGGCTGACATCGATGCGCTCCAGATGAAGGTCGATGCCGGCGCCACCCGCGCCATCACCCAGTTCTTCTTCGACAACGACCTGTATTTCCGCTTCCTCGACAAGGTCCGGGCGCGCGGCATCACCATCCCGATCCTGCCCGGCATCGTGCCGGTGCAGAACTTCAAGCAGACCGCCAATTTCGCACGCAAGACCGGCGCAAGCGTGCCGCAATGGCTGGCCGACCGCTTCGAGGGCCTCGAAGATGACGTGGCCACGCGCCGCCTCGTCGCAGCCGCCGTCTGCGCCGAGCAGGTGCTCGACCTGATCGATCGCGGCTGCACGGACCTGCACTTCTACACGATGAATAAAGCAGACTTGGTCTACGCCATCTGCCACCTCATCGGCGTCAGGGCCGACACGCCTGCCCCTGCCGTGGCCGTGGCGGCAGAGTGATCGAACAGCCTCATGGTCGGGCGTGACCCGACCATCCCAGTATCAGAAAGCCCGTCATGGTCAGGTCAAGCCCGACCATGCCGGCACTAGAACCAAGAAGGTTGCCATGCCCACCTCCTCCTTCCCCCCCGTTGACGGCCCGGCCATCGGCAAGGCCCTGCGCCAGGCCGCGTCCGAGCGCATCCTCATCATCGACGGGGCGATGGGCACCGAGATCCAGAACCTGAAGCTGTCCGAAGCGGATTTCCGCGGCGAGCGGTTCAAGGGCTGGAACCACGACCTCAAGGGCAACAATGACCTTCTGGTGCTGACCCAGCCCGATGCGATCCGCCAGATCCACCTCGATTACTTCCTGGCCGGTTCGGACCTCGTCGAGACCAACACCTTCTCCTCGACCGCCATTGCCCAGGCCGATTACGGCATGGAAGCGCTGGCCTATGAGTTGAACGTCGAGTCCGCCCGGCTGGCGCGAGAGGCCGCCATTCTTGCCGAAAAGCAGGATGGCCGCCCCCGCTATGTCGCCGGCGCCATCGGGCCGACCAACCGCACGCTGTCGATTTCGCCGGACGTCAACAATCCCGGCTTCCGCGCCGTCACCTTCGACCAGGTCCGCGACAGCTATGCCGATCAGGTCCGCGGGCTGATCGACGGCGGCTCGCAGGTGATCCTGATCGAGACGATCTTCGACACGCTCAATGCCAAGGCCGCCATCGTGGCAGTCGAGAATGTCTTCCGCGAGAAGGGCCTGCGCCTGCCGGTGATGATCTCCGGCACCATCACCGACCTGTCAGGCCGCACCCTCTCGGGGCAGACCACGGAAGCCTTCTGGGCCTCGGTGAGGCATGCCGACCCGCTCACCATCGGGCTCAATTGCGCCCTCGGTGCGCGCGAAATGCGGGCCCACATCGCGGACCTGAGCCGCGTTGCCGGCACCCTGGTCTGCGCCTACCCCAATGCCGGCCTGCCCAACGAGTTCGGCCTCTATGACGAGCGCCCGGAGGCCACCGCCCACATGCTGGCGGAATTCGCCGATGCAGGTCTCGTCAACATGGTCGGCGGCTGTTGTGGCACCACGCCGGCGCACATCCGCGCCATTGCCGAGGCCATGAAGGGCAAGGCCCCGCGCGTGCCGCCGCAGCCAAGGACCATGCTGCGCCTGGCCGGGCTGGAGCCGTTCAACCTCGACGAGACCATCCGCTTCGTGAACATCGGCGAGCGCACCAATGTCACGGGCTCGGCGAAATTCCGAAAGCTGATCAAGGACGGCGACTTTGCCGCCGCCCTCGACGTGGCGCGCGACCAGGTGGCGAACGGCGCGCAGGTGATCGACGTCAACATGGACGAGGGCCTGCTCGATTCCGAGAAGCCCATGGTCGAGTTCCTCAACCTGATCGCCAGCGAGCCGGATATCAGCCGCGTGCCGATCATGGTGGATTCGTCCAAGTTCCATGTCATCGAAGCCGGCCTCAAGACCATCCAGGGCAAGCCGGTGGTCAACTCGATCTCGATGAAGGAAGGCATTCCCGCCTTCATCGAACAGGCCCGCATCTGCCGGCTCTATGGCGCGGCCGTGGTGGTCATGGCCTTCGACGAGCAGGGCCAGGCCGACAGCTACGAGCGCAAGGTCGAGATCTGCACCCGCGCCTATGACATCCTCGTCAACCAGGTCGGCTTCCCGCCCGAGGACATCATCTTCGATCCGAACATCTTCGCGGTCGCCACCGGCATCGAGGAGCACAACGACTACGGCAACGCCTTCATCGAGGCGACGCGCACGATCCGCGAAACCCTGCCCCACGCGCACATTTCCGGCGGCGTCTCGAACCTCTCGTTCTCGTTCCGCGGCAACGAGCCCGTGCGCGAGGCGATGCACTCGGTGTTCCTGTATCACTGCATCACCGCTGGCATGGACATGGGCATCGTCAACGCCGGCCAGCTCGGCGTCTACGAGAACCTCGACCCGGAACTGCGCGAGTTGTGCGAGGATGTGGTGCTCAATCGCCGGCCCGACGCCACCGAGCGCCTGCTCGATGCGGCAGCCCGCTTCAAGGGCGACGGCTCCCAGTCGGTCAATCTCAAGGACATGGCCTGGCGTGACGCCCCCGTTGAGAAGCGGCTGGAACACGCGCTGGTCAACGGCATCACCGAATTCATCAATATCGACACCGAGGAGGCCCGCGCCAAGGCGGAGCGGCCGCTGCATGTCATCGAAGGGCCGCTGATGGCCGGCATGAACGTCGTCGGAGACCTGTTCGGCGCCGGCAAGATGTTCCTGCCGCAGGTGGTGAAGTCAGCCCGCGTGATGAAGCAGGCCGTGGCCTACCTGATGCCGTACATGGAAGAGGAGAAAGCCCGCTCCGGCCTCAGCCAGTCGAGCGCCGCCGGCAAGGTGCTGATGGCCACGGTCAAGGGCGATGTCCACGACATCGGCAAGAACATCGTTGGCGTCGTGCTCCAGTGCAACAACTACGAGGTCATCGACCTTGGCGTGATGGTGCCGGCCGCCAAGATCCTTGAGGTCGCCCGCCGCGAGAACGTCGACATCATCGGCCTTTCGGGCCTGATCACCCCTTCGCTCGACGAGATGGTCCATGTCGCAGCCGAGATGGAGCGTGAGGGCTTCGACATCCCGCTGCTGATCGGCGGGGCCACCACCAGCCGCGTCCACACCGCCGTCAAGATCCACCCCGCCTATGATCGCGGCCAGGCGGTCTATGTCACCGATGCCAGCCGCGCCGTCGGTGTCGTCTCGACCTTGCTGTCGAATGACAACAGGGCGGGCTACATCGCTACCGTGCAGGCCGAGTATGCGAAGGTCGCCGATGCCCATCGCCGGTCAGAAGCGGACAAGCAGCGCCTGCCGCTGGCCAAGGCCCGCGCCAATGCCCAGAAGATCGACTGGGCCGGCTATGTCCCGCCCCGCCCCAGCTTCCTCGGCACGCGCACCTTCCGCACCTACGATCTTGCCGATCTGGTCCCGCTGATCGACTGGACACCGTTCTTCCAGACCTGGGAGCTGAAGGGCCGCTACCCGGCGATTCTCAGCGACGAGAAGCAGGGTGCCGCAGCCCGCGCCCTGTGGGACGACGCGCAGGCCATGCTGAAGCGGATCGTCGAGGAACGCTGGTTCAACCCCAAGGCCGTGATCGGCTTCTGGCCGGCCAACAGCGTCGGCGACGATATCCGTCTGTTCACCGGCGAGAGCCGGAGCGAGGAGCGCGCGACCTTCTTCGGCCTGCGCCAGCAGCTCTCGAAGCGCGATGGCCGCCCGAATGTCTGCCTCAGCGATTTCGTTGCCCCGGTCTCAAGCGGCAAGCCGGACTATGTCGGCGCGTTCGTCGTCACCGCTGGCCCGGAGGAGGAGCGCATCGCCGACCGTTTCGCCCGCGACAACGACGATTATCGCTCGATCATGGTGAAAGCCCTCGCCGACCGCATCGCCGAGGCTTTCGCCGAGCGCATGCACCAGCGAGTCCGGAAGGAATTCTGGGCCTATGCGCCGGATGAGACCGTCTCGAACGAGGAACTCATCCTCGAACAGTATCAGGGCATCCGCCCCGCTCCGGGCTATCCCGCCCAGCCGGACCACACCGAAAAGGCGACCCTGTTCACCCTGCTCAATGCCGAGAAGGCGGCTGGCGTGAAGCTCACGGAAAGCTATGCGATGTGGCCGGGTTCGTCGGTCTCGGGGCTCTATCTGTCCCATCCCGACGCGTACTATTTCGGCGTTGCCAAGGTCGAGCGTGACCAGGTCGAGGATTACGCGGCGCGCAAGGACATGAGCCTGATCGAGGTGGAGCGCTGGCTGGCTCCGATCCTCAACTACGATCCGCTCGCCTACCGGGTTGCAGCGGCGGAGTGAGGCACCGGCATGCCGGTCGTCCGCCCCGCCACAGCCGCCGACCTGCCGCGCATCCATATCGTGCGGCATGGCACAATGGAGAATCGTCTGCTGGACCCGACGAAGGTCACCAGTGAAGAGGCTAAGTGGTACCTGGACCACGCCATCTTCCTTGTCAGCGAAGATGAGGCCGGGGTCGTGCAGGGTTTCACCTGTGCAAACCACCAGTCAGGTTACATCTGGGCGTTGTTCGTCATCGATGGCCAGCACCGCAAGGGCCACGGCATGGCGCTGCTCGATACGGCACTGGATCGACTGGTGGCGGCAGGTCTTCGGCAAAGCCATCTGACCACGGGTGCCGGGACAGCGGCGGAAGCCTTCTATGCGGCGCAAGGCTGGGTCAACCGCGGCCGCGCCCTCAATGGCGAGACGGTCTTCATCAAGGCGCTGGAACGGCCGCAGTAAGCTGAACTGCGCCTGGCCTGACCTGCGCCTGTCGGATACCATCCTGCTGCTCAAGCGGCCTTGCGTGACTTCTCGACCTGAGCCAGATGCGAGACCATCAGGGTCACGATCAGTCGTGCATCGGCCGGCAGTGCGGAGATCTTCCACAACAGTTCGACCAGTTCCTTGTCTTCAGCCAGGTAGTTGAGCTGCGCCAAGCGGTTTGCAGCAGTGTCCTTGGATACCATGCCCATGCTGAGCCTCCCGTTCATGCATGCGAACCCCCGGCAAGGCGGGAGCGCCATTGAGTTGTGGCAATACACCGAAACGCACACTCGTTGCCCCGCCGCATGCGCCGCCGCTGCGAATCAGGACGCGGTTCGAAACCCGACTGTCACTACAACTATCACGAGAGTTGCGTTACGCAACCTCCCGAGATTCTACGGAGGGCTTGCGTGAGAGAATTTTCCGAAATTGACGCGGAACAGCGCGATGTATCTTGATTTTTGTCACCAGAACGAACCAAAATCGAAATTTCAGTCAACGAAAAGCAGAAAAATTGAAATCCGTCAGGAAACATCGGAACTCCGATAAGCGCAAAAGCCCCCGAGAAATACAATTCCTGATTGCAATCAGGACAGGTCCATCTGGTTGGTCAGCAGAGCACGAATCCACGCGAAGGCATCTGGCGCGGTTCGCGAGCGCGCGATCACCGGATCGGCATTGAACAAGGCGTGCTGCTGGAATGTGGTCTGCAAGCCACGTGGCCAGGTCGCGATGATTTCTGAATGCAGATAGACGCTCTTGACCTTGCGGATGGCCGCGAAGGTGAACCCGAGAAAGCGGTACGGCAACAGGCATTCCAACATGGCATCACGCAACGCACCGACCGATGTGGCGGCACACATGCGCGCACAAAGAGCCACGATGTTCTCGGGGCCGGGAACCCGGACGGCATCGGAACGGTGTGACGTGGGGCCGGCCAACACGAGCAAAGAGGATTCTGCCCAACAGGGCGCCGAAGAGGGCCCGACCTTCCGGTTCACATCGCGTTCTTCATCCTTTTTCATATAGAAAACACGGTAAATTGATGAAAATCGAAAAAATGGCACCATCTGACCGATCGTCGTGCGGGGCTCCCCTACCCCCCCGGAAAAGGCCTTCTGGCGAGACCACCAGCCCGTCCCGGCCGCGCCAGCCACGCGCCATGACCGGACCAGCCCCGCCCGGTCTCCACCCAGAACCTGCGCCTACTCCCGCCTCAAAGCCTCGATCGGATCGAGGCTGGCGGCGCGGCTGGCCGGATAAAAGCCAAAAAACACGCCGACGAGCCCCGACACCCCGACCGCGATCAGGATCGAGTCCGGCGAGACCAGCATCGGCCAGCCCGCTGTCCGGGCAATGGTCAAGGCAATGCCGAGCCCGAGCGCCACACCGAGCGCGCCGCCCAGCGAGGCCAGCGTGGTGGCCTCGATCAGGAACTGTGTGAGGATGTCGCGCGGCCTCGCCCCCACCGCCAGCCTCAGCCCGATCTCGCGCGTCCGCTCTGTCACCGACACCAGCATGATGTTCATGATGCCGATGCCGCCGACCAGCAGCGACACGGCTGCCACCGCTGCCAGCAGGAAGGACAGAGTGCGGGCGCTGGCCGTGGCCGTGTTGGCCACATCGGTCAGGTTGCGGATGGCGAAATCATCCTCCGCCTCTTCGCCCAGCCTGTGGCGCTGGCGCAGCAGCGCACGCGTCTCCTCGATGCCGTTGGCCATGGCATCCTCGCGCTCGAATTTGACGAAGATCGAGGCCACCGACCGGTCCCGCGCGTAATTGCGGCCCATGATGCGGCGTCGCCCGGTCTCCAGCGGCACGAAGATGATGTCGTCCTGATCCTGCCCGAAGGCGGACTGCCCCTTGGGCCCGGCCACGCCGATCACGCGGAACGGCGTGTTGCGCACGCGTACGACCTGGTCGAGCGGGCTCTCGCTGCCGAACAGGGTGGTCGCCACGGTCTGGCCGAGAATGGCCACGATCTCGCCACGCCTGAGCTCATCCGGATCGAACATCCGGCCCGACACGACGTCCCATTCGCGGGCGGCGAAGAAATCATTGTCGATGGCCTGGATGGCCGTCGACCAGTTGGTGCCCTCGAAGATCACCTGCGCCTGCGAGCGGATGAACGGGGCCGCCGCCACCACCCCGTCAACCTCGCGGATGATGGCGCGCGCATCCTCGTCGGTCAGGCTGGAGGACGCGCCGGCCCCCAGCCGAACCCCGCCAACCTGCACGTTGCCGGCCGTGATCACCACGAGATTGGCGCCAAGGCTCCGGATCTGGTCATTGACCCGCGCCCGCGCCCCGGAGCCGATGGCGACCATGGCGATCACCGCCGCAACCCCGATGATGATGCCGAGCATGGTCAGCATGCTCCGCATCGCATTCGCCGCAATGGCCTGGAGCGCCGACCTGAGGGCTTCGGCAAAACTCATGGCAGCACAGCCTCGATCGGCGCGGCGTCGGCTTCCGCATCGGCATCTGTCCCCGCATCGGCCGCAACGGGCACCTGCCGCATGTCCCCGACGATCCGGCCATCGCGGAATCGCACCACCCGCGCTGCATGCCGAGCCACCTCCGGATCGTGCGTCACCAGCACCACGGTCATGCCATCGCGGTTGAGCCGCTGGAACAGCGCGAGGATGTCCCGTGCCGTGCGCGAATCCAGAGCGCCCGTCGGCTCGTCAGCCAGCAGCAGGCGCGGATCGTTGACCAGCGCGCGGGCAATGGCCACACGCTGCTGCTGCCCGCCCGAAAGCTGCATCGGCCGGTGATGCGTGCGGTCCGCCAGCCCCACCCGAGCGAGAGCCTCCAGCGCGCGCTTGCGCCGGGTGCGCGCGTCGATGCCGGCATAGAGCATCGGCAGTTCAGCGTTGGTCACCGCATCGGCGCGGGGCAGCAGATTGAACTGCTGGAACACGAAGCCGATCTTGCGGTTGCGCAGCGCCGCCAGCGCGTTGGCATCCAGCCCGGCGGTCGGCGTGCCATCGAGCGACAGCGAACCCTCGGTCGGCCTGTCGAGGCAGCCGATCAGGTTCATCAGCGTGGACTTGCCGGAGCCTGACGGGCCCATCACTGCCACCATGTCGCCGGCCTCGATGTCGAGATCGACATGATCGAGCGCCATCACCCGCCCGGAATCGAGATGATGGATGCGGGTCAGGCTGCGGGCTTCGATCAGGGCCATGGCCGCGGCCTAGAAGAGCCGCGGCGGCCGTGGCCGTCCAGCCGCCGGGGCCTGCGCTGCCCGGAGCGGACCACCACCGGTGATGACCGCGAGACCCGGAGCGAGATCGCCGCCGGCGATCTCGGTCACCGCGCCGTCGCTGACGCCGAGGCGCACATCGATGCCGCGCGGCTGGCCATCCTCGCCGATCACATGCAGCCGGCCCGGCGTCGTGTCGCGCGCCGTCCGCTGGCGGGCCTGCGCCTGCATGGCCTGCGTCATCGCCTCGAAACGGGCGCGGCGCTCCGGATCGAGCGCTTCAGCCAGTTTGCGGCTGCTGTCGCGTCGGGCAAGCTGGGCATTGCGGCGGATTTCCTCCGGGCTCGCGCCCTGCCGGTCGGCCCTCAGCCGCTCGCGCGAGGCCTCAAGGATGCCGTCGATGACGGCAAGTTGCTCGGGCGTCGGCCGGACCTCGCTGATCAGCCGTTCGCGGAAGACCTGCGCCGCCCGGTTGCCGCCGCTGGCTGGCCCCTGGCTGAACGGGGCCGCCTCATCGGCTACCGGCAGCGAACTGCCGGAGACCAGCGCCACCTGGCTCACCGGCTTGAAGCGCAGCGCGGCGTTGGGCACGCGCAGGGCATTGGGGCGCTCGTCCGTGATGATCTGGAGATTGGCCGTCATGCCCGGCAGCAGCGCCATGTCCTCGTTGGCGACCGTGATCACCCCGGTATAGGTCACGACGTTCTGCACGGTCTGCGCACCCAGCCTGACAAGACGCACCGCTCCCTGGAAACTGCGGTTGGGATAGGCGTTGACCGTGAAGCTGACGGCCTGCCCGGCCTTGATCCGGCCCACGTCCGCCTCGTCGACGTTGGCATAGATCTCGATCTGCCGCAGATCCTGCGCGATGGTGAACAGCGTCGGCGCCGACAGGGACGCCGCCACCGTCTGGCCGAGTTCGATCTGCCGCTGCACCACCACCCCGTCCACCGGCGAACGGATATCGGTGTTGGACAGGTCGATCTCGATGTCCCTCAGCCGGGCCCGGCGCTGCATCAGCACGGCTTCCGCTGCCAGCACCTGCGCCTCTGCCAGCGCGACATCCGCATCAAGACCCACGATCTCGGCGCGGGCGGATGCGGCCTGCGCATCCACGGAGGCAAGCTGCGCGGTCTGCACGTCCACCTGCGTGCGCGCCGAATCGAACACGGCCCGCGAGCCGGACCCGGAGCGGAACAGGTCGCTCTGCCGTTCCAGTGCGCGGCGGTTTTCGGCCAGCGTGGCCACCGCGCGCTCGCGCTGGGCAGCAATGTCGCGGGCGGTCGAGTCGGCCCGCAGCCGCGTGGCCCGCGCCCGTTCGAGCTGCGCCTTCTTGACCCCGACATCGGCCTGCGCGCCCGAAACCTCGGCGGCGGCGGCCTCGCGCCGGGCCTTGATCTGATCGGAAAACAGCCGTGCGACGACCTGCCCGGCTTTGACCTGGCTGTTGAAATCCACGAGAATTTCGACGATCAGCCCGGACAATTGCGAGCCCACGAGCACGGTCGATACAGGCGTCAGCGTGCCGGTCGCCCTGACGGAGGCTGTGATCGGACCCCGGTCGAGGCTGGCGAACCGATAGGGCGGATCATCGTTCGACTGCCGCGAAACCGAATAGGCATAGCCGCCCGCCGCCGTCACGCCGAGCAGCAGGACCACCAGCCAGAAGCGGCGACCGGGCCTGAACCAGGATCTCATCTGAACCACGATTGCACAGGCACCATCCCCTTGTTCCGTGATCATATCATCGTTCAGGGCCGGCGGAAGGCTGCCGAACATGACAGTTTGGCAATGTTCGGCGGATCAACGCCGGCGCTTCAGCCAATGGCGGGGCTGTCCGTCGCGATCTGGGCGATCAGGTCGCGCAGCGTCGTGATGGTCGAGGCATCGGCCACGCCGTCCACTCGCGCCGGCCGCCAGTGCCGCTGGAAGGCCGCGACCACGGCTTCGGTGCGCTCGCAGAACACGCCGCTGACCTGCACGCCATATCCCATCATGGCGAACATCGCCTGCAGCGCCTCGACTGGCGGGCCGCTTTCGCCGCGGCTGAAGAAGCGCCCGTCACGGATCGGCGCAGGCTCGATCCACAGCCCGACCCCGCTCTCGGCCAGATGCCGCCATGGAAACACCTCGCCCGGATCGATCTTGCGGCCCGGCGCCACATCCGAATGGGCCAGCACACGTTCCGGCGGGATGCTCCAGCGCCCGCAGATATCGCGGCACAGCGCCAGCACGGCCGCAATCTGCTCATCTGGATAGGCCGGCATGCCGCCCGGATGGCCGGGGTTGGCGATCTCGATGCCGATCGAGGCCGAATTGATGTCGGTCTCGCCATGCCAGGTGGAAACTCCGGCATGCCAGGCCCTGCGTCCTTCCGGCACCAGTTGCAGCACATGGCCATTCTCGAACACGAAGTAATGGCACGACACGTTCGACACCGGGTTGCACAGCCATTGCAGCGCCTGCCCGGCCTCGGGCATGCCGGTGTAGTGCATGATGAGCATGTCCGGCCGCCGTCCCTCGCTGCCGTCAGGGGCCTTGCGCGGGCCATGGTTGGGCGACGCGAAGATCTTGGCGGCCACGGGGCTGTCGGGCGTGAGGGGATCGGTCATCGTCAGTCGCTCGAAGCGGCGTGGCACGGAAGGCGGGCGGGGGAAGCGTGATGCAAGGGGTAAGCCTTCAGGCCTCTCCGGAGGCCTTGGCCAGCGCTGCCGAAGACTCGTCGCGACGCTCATCGGAAATCCGGTCCCAGGCGGCGTTGAGCCGCGCCATCCGGTCGGTGGCAATCGAGATGGCGTCGGGCGGGAGTCCGCGCGCGATCGCCCGGTCAGGATGATGCTCGGCGACAAGCCGCACGAAACGGCTCCTGATCTCGGCGAGCGACATGCTCCGGTTCACGCCGAGGATGCGGTAGGGATCATCGGCCCGGTGCACATGCCGCGCCTCGATCTGATCATAGCGGGCCTGATCGAAACCGAAGATCGCCGAAACCGCGCACAGGTAGTCGTGTTCGGCTTCATGCAGGATGCCGTCTGCCGCGGCCACATGGAACAGGCCGTCGAGCACATCCTCCAGCAGCGCAGGCTCATCGGCAAAAAGCTCGGCCAGTTGCTTTGCATAGGCCTCGAAGCCGGCTGTGGTCGATTTCGCCAGTTCGAACAGGGCTTCGATCCGAGCCATGTCGGCCTCCGGGGCATCAATGATGCGGCGGAAGGCGAGCACCTCGTCGCGGGTGACCACGCCGTCGGAGCGGGCCATCTTGGCGGACAAAGCCACCATGCCTGTCGAAAACACGACAGACCGGTCCGGTGCGCCAAGCAGCGCTCCGGACCGGTCGACCAGAAGATGCCCGGCGATCAGCCCGATCAGCGCCCCGATCGGTCCGCCAATGGCAAGACCAACGCCGGCGCCGCCCAGTTTGCCCCACATGGAGTTCCACATGGGAACCGTCCTCATCGCTGATGATCGGGCCGGGGCGGCTTCAGGCCAACGCTGCGCCCGCATGCGGAGGCAGCGTCAGCCCGTTCGTCCGCCAATGCTCAGTAGCGGTAGCAATAGCCGTCGGAGGCGAGGTAAGTGCCGCGCGGGCAACGGCGGCTCGGGCCGGTCGGCGTGGTGGCAGCGCCGACGATGGCGCCGCCGGCAGCGCCGATGGCTGCACCGGCAAGAACGCCGCGCGAGCCGGCCACAGCACCGCCCAGAAGCGCACCGGCACCGCCGCCGATCAGGGCACCGCCGACAGCGCGCTCGCCGGGCGAATTGCAGGCTCCGAGGGTGAGGCCAACGACGGCCAGTGCGAGAATTGTCTTCATCTGTGCTGCTCCCGGTTGTCTGATGAGTCGTGCGGCATCTGACCGCCGAACCCGAACTTTGAACAATCAATCAGGGCTGTTTCACGGCGCCTGGCTCCATGGCCGGTGCGAACCGCAACCCCAGACACATTTAACAACCTCCCGTCGCAAAAAGCCAGCGCTCGTGAAGCACAAGGCAACATCAAGTTGATTCGGGAGATTGACGAACGCAAACCTGCCTTCTTAAGGACATCATGAACTGTGACATGACGACCCATCAAATCTGAATCAGCACAAAGTGCGCAAGAACGACAGGTCCATGACCATGAAGCTCAACACATCTGCCCTGTATCTCGGCATTCTGGTCAGCACGATTGGATGGATTACCGTCGCGACTGCAAACAGTCCCCAGAATATCTCGCAGAACAGCACCATCGACCAGAAGATCGCCCGGCATGCTCAGGCTCATGGCGTGCCTGTGCCACTCGCCCGCGCCGTGGTCCGCCTGGAAAGCAATTTCAGGCCCATCGCCGCGAACAAGGGCAATTTCGGCCTGATGCAGATCCGGCTCGGCACGGCCCGCAGCCTTGGCTATCAGGGCGGCGCGGCAGGCCTGCTCGATGCCGACACCAACCTGGCCTTCGGCATGAAGTATCTTGCCCAGGCCTATCGCCTCGCCGGCGGCGACACCTGCGGCACCATCATGCGCTACCAGAGCGGGCACCGCGCCACGCGCGCCAGCAGCGCCAACCGCGCCTATTGCGGCCGCGCCAAGATGCTGATGGCCCGGGCAAGCTGAGCGCCACAGACCAGCCGGGGCAGCCCGGCGCAGGCGCTTGACAGGCCGTGCCCTGGCGCGCACACGGACCGGGCCAGTCGGCCGGACGGCCGCGGGGCACATGGCAACATGCGCCTCGAGGAAAGTCCGGGCTCCACGGAACAGCGATGCCGGATAACATCCGGCGGGGGCGACCCCAGGGACAGCGCCACAGAGATCGAACCGCCCGGCCCACGATCTCCGGATCCGGCGGCCAGGTAAGGGTGAAAAGGTGCGGTAAGAGCGCACCGCGGACCTGGCAACAGGGACGGCATGGCAAGCCCCATCGGGAGCAAGACCGAATAGGGATGACGCGTTGCCCGCAAGGGCGGCAGGCCTGTTCCGGCCCAGTCATCCGGGTTGGTTGCTCGAGGTGCCTGGCAACAGGCATCCCAGAGGAATGGCCGTCACGTCAGGGGCAACCCTGGCCATCCAGAACCCGGCTTACAGGCCGGCTGGCACCTTCCATGCCGCCAGGATGCTGCTTTGCAGACCTGAGCAGAGCCGGATAACAAGACGATGCTTGCGACATGATGATCATGATGACAGAGCATGGCAGGCCGGACCGGCCGCCTCAAGGCGATCTCCGCAGAGCGCGACCCGGTGAAGGCCAGGCCGGTCGGCAACCCGCGGCATTTGCGGTCAAACCGCTCGGCTTCGAGGCAGAATGATGGGCACCAACGCCGCGCCGACCATGGCCATCCTGATTGATGCTGACGCCTGCCCGGTCAAGAACGAGGTCTACCGGGTCGCCGCCCGCTTTGGCATTCGCACGACGGTGGTTGCCAACAGCCCGATGATGGTGCCGCGCGAGCCTCTGATCGAAAGGGTGGTCGTGGCACAGGGCCCTGATGTTGCCGATGACTGGATCGCCGAGCGGGCGCGCCCCGGCGTGGTGGTGATCACCGCCGATGTGCCGCTGGCAGCGCGCTGCATCAAGGCGGGCGCCGACGTGGTCGCGCCGCACGGCAAGCCTTTCACAGCGCAGTCCATCGGCATGGCACTGGCCACGCGCAACCTGATGGACGATCTGCGTTCGGCAGGCGCTGTCACAGGCGGCCCTGCCCCGTTCTCGCCGCGCGACCGCTCGGCCTTTCTGTCGGCGCTCGATCTTGTGCTGGTGCGCCTGAAGCGCCAGGGCTTTGTCGCAGGCAGTCCGGACACAGCATAAACATGGCTTGAACCATGGCGGCATCAGCCGCCGGCGGCCTCGATCATCCGCGCCATCCCGGCGTAGCCGCGCCGGCGTGCCAGTTCGAGGGGTGTCAGGCCGTTCCGGTCAGCCAGCTTCGGGTTTGCTCCTGCCGCCAGAAGCGCCGCCACGCAGGCCTCGTGGCGCTTGCCGCCATCGCCAAGGATCACGGCCTCGATCAGCGCCGTCCAGCCCAGATTGTTGACGTGGTCGAGCGGTGCCCCGGCAGCGATGAGCCTGCGCACCACCTCGTCATGCCCCAGATGCGCGGCAGCGATCAGCGCCGTGCCGTCATAGATGCTGGTGATGTTCGAGGCGCTGTTGCCGGCGCGGATGGCCGCGCTCATGGTGTCCGGATCATCCGCCACGGCGGCTATGGTGACGGCATCATAGCGCTGGTTGTCGAGTGCATTCACGTCGGCCCTGCCAGCAGCAAGGGCCTCCATCGCGCCGCGCTGCTTCAGGAAAGCGGCGACATGGAACGGCGTACGGCCGTTGCCGTCGCGCACATCCGGATCGAAGCCGTTGGCGATCATCTGCCTGATCGAGCTGACGGCACCATTGGCCGAGTCGGCATGCAGGCCGGAATAGCTGGCGACCTCGGTCGCACTCGGCGGCACCTGCGCCGTGGCAACCTGCGGCCGCAGGGCCTCGATCCCGCAGAACGCGCATGTCAGGACCAGAAGGCCGCGCAGCAGCCGAGATGGGAGATCAGCCATGGGCACACCCCTTTCGTGCCACGCATCATAGGCCTGCCATGACCCGGAGCAATGGCTGAAAGTCGTGGCCGGACGACGGTGTCAGAAACCCCTCGCTCACCCTTCCTTAACCCTAACGGTGTGTGATGCACCATCGCCCGATCTGCGTCGGGTTTCGTCTGTTTGCATCGTTGACGCCCATAAATGCCCATGATATCCCAAATCATCCCGTCTGATTTGAACCCCTGTCGGGTTCATCTGGCGGCCGGATTCCGGGCTGTGGAGGCCAGCGGACCGGCCCTGCGTGACGGGCGCGTAGGCACGGGTTTGCACGGCTTGACGGCATTCGGCCCTGTGGCGGGGACCATGCCCCTTGCCAGGCCAGGCGTCGGGCTTCAGCCGGGTTTCGTTGGTGTTTCGTCAGTCCTGCGTGGTGTCAGTGAGCGTCGGGTCCATGGACCGTTTTGTGTCGAACTTCACCAACCGGGTGGATGCCAAGGGTCGCGTGTCGATCCCGGCGACCTTCCGTCTGGTGCTGGGTCGGGACGGGTTCGACGGGCTCTACGTGCATCCGGCCCTGGACATGACGGCTCTGGACGCGGGCGGCAACGCCCTGCTGACGGAGATCGACGGCCTGCTGTCGACCATGTCGCCCTATTCGGACGAGCGGGATCATCTGTCGACAGCCCTTCTGGGTGTCTCGGAGGTGCTGAAAGTGGATCCGGAGGGTCGCGTGCAACTCAGCGAAAGCCTGAAAGCGTATGCCGGGATCACCGATCAGGTCACCTTCGTGGGCCTCGGCAGCAAGTTCCAGATCTGGCAGCCGGAGCAGTTCCGCGTTCACCTGGAGAGTGCGCGCGGGCGCTTGAGGGAACTCAAGCACAGCCTCGGCCAGCAATGGAACCAGCGTACACGGACATCGCCGGAAGGCGACGCGCCATGACGGGCCGCGGCAAGGGTTCTGAACCTGTCGCTGGCGGACCGGCCCGTCACGCGCCCGTGCTTCTGGCAGAGGTCATCGAGGCCCTGGCCATCAGGCCCGGCCATCGCATCCTCGACGGCACGTTCGGTGCCGGCGGCTACACCAGCGCCATCCTTGATGCCGCACCGGACGTCACAGTTCTGGCGCTCGACCGCGACCCGACGGCGATTGCCGGCGGCTACGACCTCGTGGCCGGGGCCGGCGGACGGCTGACCCTCGTCGAGGCCACGTTCGGCACGCTTGCCGACGAAGCGACCAGAGCAGGGCTCGCGCCGCTGGATGGCGTCGTGCTCGACATCGGCGTCTCGTCGATGCAACTCGACCAGGCCGAACGCGGCTTCTCCTTCCGCTTCGACGGACCACTCGACATGCGCATGGCCGCCTCCGGTACCAGCGCCGCCGACCTCGTCAATGACGCCTCCGAAGCCGAGTTGGCGGACATCATCTTCCACTATGGCGAGGAACGCCGCGCCCGCGCCGTGGCCCGCGCCATCCTCGAAGCCCGCAGGCAGGCCCCGATCACCAGCACCAAGAAGCTGGCCGACGTGGTGGCGAGCGTGGTCTGGGCCGAGCCGGGCGGCATCCACCCCGCCACCCGCACGTTCCAGGGCCTGCGCATCGCGGTCAATGACGAACTCGGCGAACTCGTCCGCGCACTGCATGGGGCCGAGGAGGTGCTGAAACCCGGCGGACGGTTGGCTGTGGTCAGCTTCCACTCGCTGGAAGACCGCATCGTCAAGCAGTTCCTCCAGCGCCGCTCGGGGCGGGCGGGCGGCGGCTTTTCGCGCCATACGCCGCAGGTCGACACCGATCAGGCCACGTTCACGCTGGTCCATCGCGGCGTGATAGCGCCAGGCGATGCCGAACTCGGCATCAACCCGCGTGCCCGCTCCGCCAAGCTGCGTGTGGCCGAGCGCACGGCAGCGCCTGCACGCGGTCTGGACAGCGGGGTCAGCGCGCTGGCCGCATTGCCGGAAACGGCAAAGCTGCACAAGCCCCGGCAAGGTCGCCCGGCGCCGGACGAGACAGCAGGGCGGCGGGGGCGGCGATGATCAAGTTCTTTCACGTCGTCGCCATCGGCGGGCTGATCGCGTCAGCGACCTATGCCTACACCATCAAGTACGAGACGCTCTATCATGGCGAGCAACTGGCCAAGCTCAAGCAGCGCAGCCAGAAGGAGCGCGAGGCCATCGCCGTGCTGAAGGCGGAATGGCAGCATCTCAACCGTCCCGATCGTCTTCAGATGCTCAGCGAGCGTCACCTGGCGCTCCAGCCACTGGCGGCCACCCAGCTTGTGCGCTTCTCGGACATCCCGGCAAAGGCCCCGAAGGTGGATGACATCGGCCGCAAGCTCGAAGCCCTCGGTCTGAGCGATGATCTGCCGACTGCCAGCATCGGCAGGCCGGCTGCTTCAGCGACAACAGCCCAGCCCGTGCGCGCCGCGCCGCAGACTGCCCCACAGCCGCCCCGCCCGCCGCAGCGGCCACAGTGAGGGTCGCCAGATGCTATCTCAACCCGAACAGGACCAGGCCCGGACCATGATGCCGCCCCCCCCTGACCAGTCCGCGACCATGGACAGCCCAAGCCGGCGCCGCCCTGTCTCGGGGTTCGTGCGCAGCCTGTTCAGCATGAGCAAGGACAAGAGCGAAGCACGCGTCGGGCTGATCATGCTGTGCTTCGGTGCCCTGTTTCTCACCTTGTCCGGGCGTGTGCTGTATCTGGCGATGGGCTCGGATGAGCCGGTCGGCCTTCGCCGGGCCACTGCGGACGCCACCT
>JAIYDY010000130.1 GCA_027487245.1 Hyphomicrobiales bacterium | reverse complement strand
CTCGATCGGGCCTTTCGAGCCGAGGTTGATCTGCACGGCGCCATCGCGATTCTGCCAGGCGGTGGGGATGACGATGCCTTCGCACTTCTTCAGCGCCGCCATGACCTCGGGGGCCTGGACGATCTGGTGGAAATGCGGAGAGGCGATCTCCTCCTCGCCCTCGGCGACGAGCACGAGATTGACCGGCAGCTTCTTTCCCGCCGCCCGGAAGGCGTGCAGGGCGGCGAGGAAGGCCGCTTCCGGCCCCTTCTGGTTGATGGCGCCGCGGCCCACGATCACCTGGCCCCAGCCGGGCTTGTTGGTGATGCGCGCGTCAAACGGCGGGCTCGACCATTCGGCCGGGTTCACCTGCTTGACATCATACATGAAATAGATGCCGACCGTGCGCTTGGCACCGGCATCAAGCGTCGCGAAAATGCCGGGCTGGCCCTTGGTCGGCATTTTCTTCACCGTCTGGAAGCCGGCATCCGTCAACAGGCCCATGGTATAGGCGCAGGCTTCGTCCATCCGCCAGTTTTCGGCTGCGATGCCTGGGTGTTTGATCCAGTCCTGAATGCGGGCGATATTCTCGGGCAATTGCTTGTCGATGGCGGCGCGGATCTTCTTCTGCGCATCGGCTCCAGGGGCTTTCGGGGTGGCAGCCAGCGCCGGCATGGCGGCCATGGCGGCGGCGCTGGCGATCAGGCTGCGGCGGTTGAAATCGGTCATATGGTCCCCCTGTGTGTCAATCACAGCGGACATTATCGCCCTGCCGGATGGGGTAAAGGCCCGTTTTTTGCCGCCCGGTCGTGCTGCACTGCGGAAAATCGCGGTGCTGCACCGCACAAGTGTCATGTCAACCATACGCAATGTTCCGGCGACACATTGACACATGCGACAGATTGGATATGGGAAATGTGCTGCGACTTCCTGCCGCGACCTTCAACAGGTTGGCCCGTCGGTGGAAAGTCGGGGCAAGGACTGGGTCGATATTGTCATTGCCCAATCCGGCAAACAGGCGGGAAACCCGAGCTGCTTTGGGGGCGACGGTTTTTTCCGAATGGGAGAGGAGTTCAACATGGCTGAAGATACCAAGGTCTACCCGACTGGGTTGACCGAGAAGGAAGCGGTCGAAATCAACGAAGGCCTCAAGTGGGGCACGCGGATTTTCGGCGGTATTGCGGTTCTGGCGCACGTCTTGGCGTATGCGCTGACCCCGTGGCTGAAATAACGAGCAAGAGGAGACTGGAACATGAATGAAGGTCGTATCTGGCTCTACGTCAACCCGAGCGTTGGCCTGCCACTGTTTTTCGTTGGCGTGATGGCCGTTGCGCTCATCGTCCACGCGTCGATCCTGACCAACACCAACTGGATGGCTTCTTACTGGCAGGGCGCTTCGGCTGAAGCCGCTCCGGCCGCTGAAGCTGCCCCCGCCGAAGCCGCTCCGGCTGCTGAAGCTGCCCCGGCGGAAGCCCCGGCTGCTGAAGCCGCTCCGGCTGAAGCCGCCAAGTAAGCCCGTTTGCCTGGCACGGGCCGGGCACTCTGGCCACTGGGTCGAGAAATTGGCCGGCGTCCCTCACCAGGGGCGCCGGCCTTTTCGTTCGGGCAGCGGGGAAGCGGTATTGGGCGAATCACTGTCCAGCCGGCTTTACACATGCCGCCAGCCAGCAACCGGCCGCGATCAGCCGCTGCTGCGGTGCAGCAGCAAAAAAATTTACGCGGGGTCGTCCCGGTTCATCAGCGGCCACATTGCCGCCAGCGTCAACACCATGAACAACAGTTCCAGGCTGAAGATCAGGCCATAGCCGCCGGCGCCGGCCGGCATTGGCAGGCCGATATCCACGCTCTTGGCCAGATCGCGCACCACGCCGCCGATGGTCGCGCCAACGCCTTGCGATGTGGCCTGCACGGCGCCCCAGGCGCCCATGGCGATGCCCACCTGGCCCTTTGGCGCCAACTGCATGGTGGCGGTGAGGGTGCCGTGGCCGAACAGGCCGGTGCCGATGCCAGCCAGGGCCACGCCCAGCGTGAACAGTTCCGGCGTGTCTGACCCGGCGGCAAAGATGATCAGGCCATAGGCCGGCAGGCCGATCACCGCGCCCAGGCTGGCCATGCGGAACGGATCGGCGCCCAGTGACAGCACATGGCTGGCATAGACAAAGCCCATCAAACTGCCCCCGGCCATCAGCGCGGAGAGCATGGTGGTGGTGCCCACGCCCAGCTTCAGCACTTCGCCGCCATAAGGTTCCAGCACGATATCGGACATGGAAAAGGCCAGCGTGCCCAGGCCCACCGCGATCAGGCGCAGCAGCGTGTTTTCCTTGCCGATGAACAGGTTCCAGCTTTCGCGGAAGGTGGGATCGGGGGCCAACGGCGCGGTCTGGCGATAATAGGGCACCCGGGCTTCCTGTTTCCACAGGGCCACAACATTGAGCACCAGCGTCATCGAGGCTGCGCCCTGCACGACCTGGATCAGCCTGATTTGGCTGAAATCAGCCAGCAGCAGGGAGAAGACCAGCCCCGAGATGACCATGCCGACCAGCAGCATCGTATACATCAGCGCCACCACGCGGGGCCGTGCCGAGGGCGCCGCAAGGTCGGTGGCGAGCGCCAGTCCGGCCGTCTGGGTGGTCTGCAGACCTGCGCCCACGGCCAGGAAGGCGATGGCGGAGGCAACGTGGCCCACCCACCAGGGTCCCCAGGTGTCGCCGGACAGCAGGATCAGCGCGAACGGCATGATCGCCAGCCCGCCGAACTGGAGCAGGGTACCCATCCAGATGTAGGGCACCCGCCGCCAGCCGAAGGCCGAGCGATGATAGTCTGACCTGAAGCCGACCAGCGCCCGGAAGGGCGCAAACAGAAGCGGAATCGCCACCATCAAGGCGACCAGCGAGGCGGCGACGTTCATCTCGACGATCAGCACGCGGTTGAGCGTGCCGATCAGCAGGACCGTGGCCATGCCCACGGAAAACTGGAACAGGGACAGGCGCAGCAGCTTCTTCAGCGGAAGGTCCGCCGATCCGGCATCGGCGAACGGCAGCAGCTTCAGGCCGAACCTGCGCCACTCATCCGCAAGGGCCTGAAGCTCCGGTCTCATCTGCGTGCCAGCTCCATCGCTTGCGAGATGTAAAAGCCGCGCGAGATCCGCCTCGTGTTCGCGACATGCCAGTCATCGAGTGCCAGTTTGCGGCCGATGCGGACCTTGAGGTCCAGTTCCTCCACCGGCACAATGGCAGGCGAGCGGTCAGCCCGCGGGAACAGCTTGCCGATGTTGTACATCGTTGCCGTCATGGTCGTGCGCGGTGCGAAGGTGAAGATGATCGATGAGTTCGTCCGCTCGCTCAGGGTGTCGAGACAGCGCACCAGATCAGCAGTCGGATGGTAGATCAACGAATCCATCGACACGACATGATCAAAATGGCCGAAACGCGCATCGAGCATGTCGCCGACGCCGAAGGTGACAGACCCTTTGCCAAGATCGCGCGGCAGGCGCTCGGCTGCGATGCTGACGAGCTTGGCCGACAGATCAATCGCCACCACATCCGCGCCGCGCCGTGCAGCCTCCACCGAGAACGCGCCGGTGCCACAGCCGGCATCAAGAATGCGCCGCCCGGTCAGATCCTGCGGCAGCCAGCTTAGCAACTGCGCGCGCATTTCGTCGCGCCCGGCCCGCACGGTCGCGCGGATGCGACTGACAGGTGCGTCTGTGGTGAGCCTGGCCCAGGCCTCGACCGCCGTACGGTCGAAATAGGTCTCAAGCTGGCCGCGCCGCGCCGTGTATGTCGATGTCTGGTGAGCGACAGTGTTCATGACGTCAATCTCGATCAATCAAAGCCCAGCAGGTCGAAGATCTCGCGATCCTTCAACGGGTTGACGACGTTGCCCTCGTTGCCTGCCCAGAGCGCGGCCGCCAGCTTGAGATATTCCTTCTGCACCGCGAGGATTTCCGGCGTCTCCTCCATCTCGAACAAGGTCGCCTTCTTCAGGCGCGAGCGCCGGATGGCGTCGAGATTGGGGAAGTGGGCCAGGGTCTCGGTGCCGACAGCCGCATTGAACTTGTCGATCTGGTCCGTGCCTTCGCTGCGGTTGACGATCACGCCGCCGACCCTGACATCATAGTTCTTCGACTTGGCCCTGATCGCCGCAACGATGCGGTTCATGGCGAAGATCGAGTCGAAATCGTTGGCGGCCACGATCACGGCGCGCTCGGCATGTTGCAGCGGGGCTGCAAAGCCACCGCAGACCACATCGCCCAGCACATCGAAGATCACCACGTCGGTATCGTCGAGCAGGTGATGTTCTTTGAGCAGCTTCACGGTCTGGCCGACCACATAGCCGCCGCAGCCCGTGCCGGCGGGCGGGCCGCCCGCCTCCACGCACATCACCCCGTTGTAGCCTTCGAACACGAAATCTTCGCGCCGCAGTTCCTCTGAGTGGAAGTTCACCGTTTCCAGCACGTCGATGACGGTCGGAATCAGGCTCTTGGTCAGGGTGAAGGTCGAGTCATGCTTGGGGTCGCAGCCGATCTGGAGCACGCGCTTGCCGAGCTTCGAGAAAGCGACGGACAGGTTCGACGAGGTGGTCGACTTGCCGATGCCGCCCTTGCCGTAAACCGCGAAGACCTTGGCTGTGCCGAGATCCTGGGTTGCGTCCATGTGGACCTGCACCGAGCCTTCGCCATCACCCTTGGCAAGCGGCTTGCGCGCAACCGGATTCCTGATTGGCAGTTCGATTGTGCTCATGCGGCTCTCCCAGTCGTGATTGCGGGCGTCTTGCCGGGCGTGACAACCCCCTCAAGGCGATCTTCCAGCTCTTCACCGGCTTCCTGCAAGGCGCGCAGTGTCTCCGGGTCAGGTGTCCAGTAGTTGCGCTGCTGTGCTTCAAGCAGACGGTTCGCGAGACGCGCCGACGCAGTGGCGTTGAGTGTCGACAGCCGCTCGCGCATGGCGGGGTCGAGCACGTACAGCTCGGTGATCTGCTGATAGACCCATGGGGCAACGGCGCCCGTGGTGGCCGACCAGCCCATCGTGTTCTGCACATGCTCCTCGATCTGGCGCACGCCCTCATAGCCGTGCTTGAGCATGCCCTCATACCATTTCGGATTGAGCACACGGGTGCGGGTTTCGAGCGCCACCTGTTCCTGCAGCGTCCGCACCGTGCCGTTTCCGGAGGTCTGGTCGCCGATATAGACCGGCACCTCTTCCTTGCGGGCGCGGCGCACGGCGCGGCTGATGCCGCCAAGCGTATCGAAGTACTGGTCGACGGTGGTCACGCCAAGCTCGACCGAATCGAGATTCTGATAGGTCAGTTCCACATCGGCGAGCACCGATTGCAGCAGCTCGGACTTTTTCTCGACCGTGCCCTTGCGGCTGTAGGCAAAGCACTTGCGGCGCGAATAGGCTTCGGCCAGTTCGTCCTCGTCGTTGAAGGTCGAGGATTGCACCAACTGGTTGACGTTGGAGCCATATGTACCGTCAGCATTCGAGAAGACGCGAAGCGATGCGGTTTCCAGATCGCATCCGTGCTTGGCCTGATAATCCAGCGCATGCTTCCGGATGAAATTCATCTCGAGCGGCTCGTCGGCGCAGGCAGCGAGATAGGCAGCGTCTGCCAGAAGCTTGATCTGCAGCGGCAGGAGATCGCGGAAGATGCCCGACAGGGTCATCATCACGTCGATGCGTGGACGGAGCATCTCGGAAAGCGGGATCAATTCCGCGCCGTTCAGACGGCCATAGGCGTCGAAGTGCGGCCGCGCGCCCATCAGGGCCAGCGCCTGGCCGATGGGGCCACCTTCGTTCTTGAGGTTGTCGGTGCCCCACAGCACGATCGCGATCGTCTCCGGCAGTGCCTTGCCATTGTCGACATGCTTGGCCAGCAGCCGTTCGGCCTGCCTTGCCCCGTCGGCCACCGCAAAAGCACTGGGGATGCGGAACGGATCGAAGCCGTGCAGGTTGCGTCCCGTGGGCAGGATCGAGGTGGTGCGCAGCAGGTCGCCGCCGGGCGCAGGGCGGATATAGCGACCATCCAGCGCCGCCATCAGGCCAGCCATCTCGCTGGGTTCGAGCAGAAGCTGGTTGACCCGGCCAAGCTCGGCCAGAAGCTCCGGCGTCAGGCCGTCCGGCAGGGCGCTGATCAACTGGCCCTTGGCGATGGTCTCGGCCGTCGCTGGCGACAGCCTGAGGCCATGCTGCGCTTCGGCCAGCGACGCGATCAGGCCCGCGCGCTCCTCGGCAGATGGTGGAGCACCGACGACATGCAAGCCGTAGGGGATCAGTGCATATTCAAGTTCCAGCATCTGCTCGGTGAGCTTCAGGATCATGCTGTCGGGATCAAGCCATTGCGGTTCCGCCGTTGCCAGTTCGAGTCTGGCAGCCTGAACCTGGATGAGATCAGCCAGATCCTCGCGCTCGCCGCTGATGTCGGGCTGCAAGCCGCGCCAGCGGTCGACCGACGCTTTCAGTTCAGCCAGTCCCTTGTAAAGCCCGGCCTGCGTCACCGGCGGGGTCAGGTAGCTGACCAGCGTCGCCGCCGCGCGCCGCTTGGCAATCGCGCCTTCGGACGGGTTGTTGGAGGCATACAGGTACATGTTCGGCAGGTCGCCGATCAGCCTGTCCGGCCAGCAGGTCGCCGACATGCCGACCTGTTTGCCGGGCATGAACTCAAGTGCGCCATGGGTGCCAAAATGCAGCACAGCATGCGCGCCGAAATCCTCGCGGATATAGCGATAATAGGCCGAGAACGCGTGGGTCGGGGCAAAGCCGCGCTCGAACAGAAGGCGCATCGGATCGCCTTCATAGCCGAAGCCGGGCTGGATACCGACCATGACATTGCCGAAGGCCGCGCCAAGAACATGGATGCTGGCACCATCAGCCTGCTGGCGGCCCGGAGCCGGACCCCACTGGGCCTCGATCTCGTTTAGGTAACGCTCGCGGCGCACATGCTCGGTGGTCGGGATGCGCGCCATGACGTTGGCATTGGCCCCGAAACGGGCCGCATTGCCGACAAGGATCTGGTCCCGCAGATCGTCAACCGATCCGGGCATCTCGACCTGGTAGCCGCCTGCCTTCATCTCGCCAAGCAGATGGAAGATCGACTCGAACACCGAGAGGTAGGCTGCCGTGCCGACATTCCCCGCGTTCGGCGGGAAGTTGAAGATGGTAATGGCAACCTTTCGGCTGGCGCGCTCGCTTTTGCGCAGCATCACCAGTTTCATGACGCGCTGGGCCAGAAGATCAGCCCGCTCACCACAGGAATGGACATTGCGCGAACCTGCTGCGCCTTCAAACGTGCACTTGCGCTCGCAACCGGTGCAGCCCGTCTCGGAGCCGCCGCCGCGCCCGCCGAACACGATCGGGCCGGTGCCGCCGTCAAGCTCGGGGATTGCGACCATGATGGTGGCTTCAACTGGCAGCAGGCCGCGCGGGGATGGGCCCCATTCCTCAAGCGGCTGAAACTCGACCGGCATGGCGGCAATATAGGGAACATCAAGCTTGGCCAGCATGGTCTGGGCGGCCTTCGAATCGTTGTAGGCTGGTCCGCCAACAAGCGAGAAGCCGGTGAGCGACACCACCGCATCAACCGTGGCGTGGCCGCTCTTCATGAAATAGCTCTCGATCGCAGCGCGGCCATCAAGCCCCGAGGCGAAGGCCGGCACCACATCAAGCCCCTGCGCATGCAGCGACGCGATCACACCATCATAATGGGCGCTGTTGCTGGCCAGCACATAAGAGCGCAGTACCAGTACGCCGACCCGGCCTTTCGGTGCGTGGTGGGTGGGCAGAAGCGAGGCATCTGTGCCGATCCGCCCGGCAAGGCGCGGATGATAGACGCCGACCTCGGGATACTCGACCGGATCGCCAGGAGACACCAGCGAACGGAGCGCGGAGCGCGGGCCGGCCGCATAACGGCTGATCAGCATGCGCATCATGTTGGCGGCATTGTCATCGGAGCCGCCAAGCCAGTATTGCAGGCTCAGGAAGTAGGCGCGCAGGTCCTGCGCCGTGCCGGGGATGAAACGCAGGATCTTGGGCAGCATGCGCAAGGTCCGCATCTGTTTGGCGCCCGACTCGGTCTTCTGCTCGACCGTGCCCTGTTTGCCACGCAGCTTCTTCAGCATGCCCATGAGCCCGCCGGAGGTCTCCCCCATGCGCAGCTTGCCCATGCGGGTCAGCTTGGTGATCTCGGGGGCAGAGAGGCACACGACCATTGCGTCGCAATCTTAGCGCCGCGCTTGCAGCGCTGGCAGGACGGCGTTGATGTGATCCTCGATGAACAGCATGCAGACAACGATGATATCGGCTTTGCCGATATCATCGATGCAGCGCTCCAGATTGTCGGGATTGGCGGCAAACTCCGAAGCCGCATGCAGGGCAAAGGTCAGGCCAGGAATGTCTTTTGCAACGACGGCACGCGCGCGTTCGCAGGCGCTGGCCAGATGGCTGTCCAGGGTGATGACGGCGACCCGTATCGGGATCGCATTAGCGCCCGAAGTGAGCTTTAGCATCGTAAAGTGTGTCCACTGTAATCAGTTCGACGCCTTGCAGGATAGCGAAGCGTTCGGTGTTCCGTCGTGCCTTGCCACGCACGAAGAACGGAATTTTCTTGAGTTCCAGCTCGGCTTCATTCGCCCAGATGATCGAAGCGCCGGTTGCAGCAGGCGGTATCGTTGCCGCGGCGACGGGGGCGGGTTCCGGGATGGCAATGTCAGGAACAACAGCCGTTGTCTGTGTTGCCATGTGTGAGCCATGGCCAGCGCCGAGATGTGACGGCGTGGCGCCGTCCGAGAACTCGAAATCGCCCCGGAACATGCCGATGAGATGCTCTTCGAGACCCATCATCAACGGATGGATCCAGGTGTCGAAGATGACGTTGGCACCCTCGAAGCCCATCTGCGGCGCATAACGCGCGGGGAAATCCTGCACATGCACCGGGGCCGAGATCACGGCGCAGCCGATCCTGAGCCGCTTGGCGATGTGCCGTTCCATCTGCGTGCCGAGCACCAGTTCAGGCTGAAGCTCGGCAATCCTGGCCTCGACCTCAAGGTAGTCCTCGGAGATCAGCGCCTCGACACCGAGCTTTCCGGCAAGTTCGCGCACCTCACGGGCAAACTCGCGGGTATAGGTGCCGATGCCGACAACCGTGAAGCCCATTTCCTCCGTGGCGATCCGGGCCGCAGCGATGACATGCGTCGCATCGCCGAAGATGAACACGCGCTTGCCGGTCAGGTAGGTCGAGTCGACCGAGCGTGAATACCACGGCAGTCGCGAAGGGATCGCCCGTTCGGCAACAGCCGGATCGAGCCCCGCCACCTTGATCACCTCGGCGATGAAATCGGTGGTGGCCCCTACGCCGATCGGCACGATCCGCACGGTAGGCTGGCGGAAGGTCCGCTCCAGCCAACGGACGGTGACATCGGCGATTTCCGGATAGAGCGAGATGTTGAAATCGGCATCGGGCAGTCGCGCCAGATCGGCGGCGCTGGCACCGAGAGGCGCCACCACATTGACATCGACGCCCAGCGCGGCCAGCAGCCGCGTCACTTCGGTGATGTCGTCGCGGTGGCGAAAGCCGAGCGCCGTCGGCCCGAGCAGATTGCAGCTTGGCCGGGTGCCCGCAGCGCGTTCTGGCCTGACATAGCCTTGCGCCCGGCCCGCCAGAAGCGCACGCGCAAGACGATAGAACGTCTCCGAAGCGCCCCAGTTTTCCTTCTTCTGGTAGGATGGCAGCTCGAGCGGCACCACGGGTATCGGCAGGTTCAGCGCGGTCGCAAGCCCGGCCGGATTGTCCTGCAACAGCTCGGCGGTGCAAGACGCGCCCACCAGCATCGCGGCAGGCTGGAAGCGCTGGTGCGCGTCGCGGCAGGCGCTCTGGAAGATCTCTGCCGTATCGCCCCCCAGGTCCCGCGCCTGGAAGGTCGTGTAGGTCACCGGGGTGCGCTGGTCGCGCCGCTCGATCATGGTGAACAGCAGGTCGGCGTAGGTGTCGCCTTGCGGAGCGTGCAGGACGTAATGCACATCCGTCATCGCCGTTGCGATGCGGATCGCACCGACATGGGGTGGGCCTTCATAGGTCCAGACGGTCAGCTGCATGACGCGCCTCCCGTCGGGGCCGCAGCCTGATGGGTGGCTGCCTTCGCCGGAAGCTGGACGCTCAGCCGCTGCTTGCGGTTGAAAGGGCGGACAAACAATTCGGCCAGATCACCTGCCTGCTCATAGCCCTGGATCGGGGTGAACACGAGTTCGATCGACCACTTGGTGTTGAGCCCTTCCGCTTCCAGCGGGTTGGCGAGCCCGAGGCCGCAGACCACCAGATCGGGCCGCGCGGCGCGGCAGCGATCCAGTTGCTGGTCGACATCGGCCCCTTCCGTGATCAGCGTGCCGGCTGGCAGCAGGCCCATGTCCGGAGCCATGTGCTGGCGATGCAGGTAGGGCATGCCGACCTCGACGATGCGCATGCCGGCCTCGTTGGCGAGGAAGCGGGCGAGCGGAGCCTCAAGCTGCGAATCGGGGAAGAAGAAGATGCTTTTGCCGGCCAGTTGCGGCCGATAGCGCTCCATGGCCCTGGCCGCCCGCTCGCGCGGCGCTGCCGTCGCGGCGTCAAAGGCGGCCTGTCCGATGCCGAAGGCGGCAGCGGCGGCACCGAGCCAGGCGCTCGTGCCCTCGACGCCCAGCGGGAAGGGCGCTGCCAGCCGTTCGGCACCGCGTGCCTCCAGCAGCCGCGCGGTTTCGGCCAGGAAAGGTTGGGCCAGAAGCATCCGCGTGCCCGGCCCGATGGCGGGCAGGTCTGTCGAACGGCGCGGCGGGAAGAACGCGACGTTGACGATGCCAAGATCGGCGAAGATGCGGCGGAACTGGTCCTCGACCACATCGGCGAGGGCACCGACGATCAGCAGCGAGGCTGGCGAGTCGGCTGCCTTGGCCGGCAGCGAGGGCACCATCGCGGCCAGCGCCGCATCCTCGCCCTGGGTGAAGGTGGTCTCGATGCCGCTGCCCGAATAGCTCAGCACCCGGCAGTCCGGATTGAAGCGCTTGTCAAGTCGCTGGGCGGCCCGTGACAGGTCGAGCTTGATCACCTCGGACGGGCACGAGCCCACCAGGAACAGCAGCCGGATATCGGGCCGGCGCGACAGCAACTGGTCCACGACCCGGTCCAGTTCCTCGTGTGCATCGGCAAGCCCCGCCAGGTCGCGCTCCTCGATGATCGCGGTGGCGAAGCGCGGCTCCGCGAAGATCATCACCCCGGCAGCTGACTGGATCAAGTGTGCGCAGGTGCGCGAGCCAACGACGAGGAAGAACGCGTCCTGGATCTTGCGATGCATCCAGATGATGCCGGTCAGGCCGCAGAACACGGCATGCTGGCCGCGCTGACGCTGAACCACCGGTTCTGAGCAGCCTGAAGCAGCGGTGATCGGGGCATGGGCCGTCATGTTGCCGATCCTGCAAGTTCATCGCCGCTGGCAGCAGCGGCACCCAGACGCGCGGCGCGCAGCTTCAGGATGAACTGGGCTGCATTGACGACGTAGGTGGCGTAGGCGGCAAGTGCGAGCCACATCTGTTCGGTCGGGTTGAGCCAGTCAACGAACAGGCTGACGAGGTATGCCGTGTGCAATGCGATGACGATCATGCTGACCGCGTCTTCCCAGAAAAACGCGTCGGCAAAGAGATACTTGCCGTAGACGTCGTTCTCCCAGATCGCGCCGGTGATCATGATTGTGTAGAGCACCAACGTCTTGATCACGATGGAAATGGTGGCTGCCTCGAAGCCTTCGCCTGTGACCAGATAGCGAACCACAAGGAAAAGGCTGACCAGGAAAACCACAAACTGGAGCGGGGCCAGAATGCCCTGAACCAGTGTCCAGGGCGACGCATCGCGGCGAAGACGTTCCTCGGCGGTGTACAATGGCTGCGCCTGAGTTGGGCGACGTTGATGGCTCATCCGGCGCTCCCTCCCTTAGAGTCTCTTGCGAGGCTGCCCTCGATCCCGTTTCCGGCCCTGAAGCGGGACCAGCGCGGACCCTAAATCTGTTGTAAATCGGACAGAACGTCAAGTTGACTTTACATTTCTGCGCACTCTAGAATACCTACGTAGTCCACCGGGGGGACCGGGGATTGCGGCTGTGGTAGCCTTCAGGCTGATAGATGCTGTGGAAACGGGAGCATTCCCTACGCCGCGACCGAGCCTGTCATGTGCCACTGCGGCCCGGCGATCGTGCCTGAGCCGCGTCAACGGTGGACAACAGCGGGGGGTTGGATATGTCTGACTCGGCCTACTCGGAACAATCTCAAGCGTCATCGGCCAGAGAGTCATCCGCTGGCAAATTGGGCCTCCGCGGGGCTCCGAACGAGGGATCCCCGGCATCAAGCGCCTATGAGCAGGAAATCCTCTCGCTGCTCTCACAGGTCGTGCGCCGGGACATCGTGCCCAACCTGATCATCGCCAACCGCATCATCGGGGTCGACCCCGGGGGGCATGATGGTGCAAGTGGCCCTTCCTCTGCCGAAGGTCAGCCTGACCTGCGCTCCAGGGGCAGTTCGACGCCGGACAGCGTCTGGCACGATGCCGGCTTCAATGCCGGGCGCGGAGAGCGCGACCTCAAGTTCGCCAGCGGCCACATCCGCATGGTCGACGTGGCCCGCTTCGTGCGCCTTCTGCGCGGCACCGGTGCTGAGGCGGCACCGGCGCTGGTTGACGTTCTGGTGGCGCGCGGCACCCCGCGCAGCGAGCTTTATCTCAACCTTCTGGCACCTGCCGCCCGCATGATCGGGGACATGTGGCAGGATGATGAGTGCAGCTTCGCCGATGTGACGATGGTGGTGGCGCGCCTGCACCAGATCCTCAACGGGTTGCGCGACGAGCAGCCTGTCAGCGCGCCGTTGCCCGATGCGCCCACGATCCTGCTGTCGGCTGCACCGGGCGAACAGCACAGCTTCGGAATCGCGGTCGTCGAAACGCTGTTCCAGGAAGCGGGCTGGCAGACGCGCCTGTCCAACACCAATGATGCGGAAGAGTTGCTGGAACAGGTGCGCAGCCGCCGTTTCGATGCGGTCGGGTTCTCGCTCAGCCATGGCGATCTGGCCGATGTGCTGCGGGCGACGGTGATGCGGCTAAGGTCCGTCTCGGTCAACCGCGATATCGTCGTGCTGGTCGGTGGTCCATCGTTCCAGTCGGCGCCGGATCTCGCCCAGTATGTCGGGGCGGATGCAGAGGTCGGTGCAGGTGCTGATGCTGCAAGGCAAGCGCGCGACTTGCTTCCTCGACATGACCGCCTATATGCATAAATACTGATATCAGCCTAATCCCCCGCTCCGATGCGCTCGCGCCACTTTCTGGCGCAAGGTCGAAAGCTGACAACGTGAAGAAGATCGGCCATCCGTCGAATGCGATGGTCCATATCGACCCGGCAATCGCCTCTCGCATGGTCATGGCCAGCGCGGATGTGGCAATCTTGATGGATCGTGACGGAACCGTCATTGACGTGTCGCTCGCAACCGAAGCGCGGCTGCCTTCCGAGTTCGGCGACTGGCTGGGCCGGCCCTGGCTCGACACGCTCGCGCCTGACAGCCGCAACAAGGGCCAGCAGTTGCTGGCTGACGCGGTGGCAGGCCTTCCAGGCCGCCTGCGCGAAATCAACCACATCGTTCATGCTGGTACCGCCACGGTGCCGTTGCGCTATTCGGCGATAAGGGTCGATGATGACGGCAAGGTGCTGGCGATCGGGCGCGATCTGCGTGCCCTTGCCGCCCTCCAGCAGCAGCTTGTCCAGTTCCAGCAGTCGATGGAGCGCGAGTACAGCCGGCTGCGTGCGGCTGATACGCGGTACCGGGTGCTGTTTCAGCTCACATCCGAGCCGATCCTGATCGCGGATGCCACCGGCCGCCGCATGTCGGAAGCCAATCCTGCTGCGCTTGCGCTGCTCGGGATTCCGCAGAACCGCATCAGCGGGCGCACCTTGCAGAGCGTTTTCGCCGACAAGGGCGGGGACGCGTTGCAGGAAACCCTTGCGGTGGCGGCCAGCGGTGCGCTCGCCATGCCGGCGACGTTGCGGCTCGCTGAGGGCGGGAAAACGGTCAATGCCCATGTCTCGCTTTTCCGGCAGGATGGATCGTCCTATTTCCTCCTGCGCCTGCTGTCGGGCGCCGATCAGACAGAAGCTTCGCCTGTCGCAGCCCAGGTGGTCGACAGCGTGATCGAGCGTTTCCCCGATGCCTTCGTCCTGACAACTGGCGATGGCGTCATCCGGAGCGCCAATGCCGCGTTCCTCGACCTGACGGGTCTGATCGGATTGCATGCCGCCATCGGCCAGAACCTTGACCAGTGGCTCGGCCGCGCCGGGGTCGATTTCGGCGTGCTCAAGGCGTCGCTGAAGGATGGTGGCTCCGTGCGCAACTTCGGCACCGTGCTGCGCAGCGTCTATGGCGCGGTCGACAATGTCGAGGTGTCCGCTGTTGGTGTCGATGGGCCCGAGGGCGACCACATCGGCTTCCTGATCAGGCCGCCGGGCCGGACCGGCACCGAGATGGCGGCACCGTCGGCGCTGCCGCGGTCGGCCGAGGAGTTCAAGCAACTCGTCGGGCGCGTTCCGCTCAAGGAACTGGTCCGCGAGACCAGTGACATCATCGAGAAGCTCTGCATCGAAGCGGCCCTCGAACTCACGGGCGACAACCGGGCCTCGGCCTCCGAGATGCTCGGCCTCAGCCGCCAGGGGCTCTACGCCAAGCTCCACCGTTTCGGCATCGGCGATCTCAGCCGCGAAGACTGAGTTGCCCACCTGGCGGATGGCGGTGCCGCCTCAGCGCATGTCATCCAGCGCCGCCCGGAACAACGGCAGGAGGCGCAAGGTCTCCGCAGCTGCCAGATGGTTCGAATCCGCGAACAGGGACCGGCCATCAGCAATGAAGGCGCAGCGCGATGCATCGCACAGCACGCTGTCTGGCCTGACCAGCCGCACATCGCTGCGCCGCGAGAGATTCGCCAGCGCCGCGCCGTGGCGGGCTTCGAACTCGGTCTGCGACATGTCGAGCGCGCGTGACGACGGCCAGCCGAAGGCCACACGCCGGCTCTGCTCGGAGGCAAGATCCCAACCAGGATAGGCGATCGGCCCGATCAGGATCGCCCTGTGCCCGGCCGCGCTGATGCGCGACAGAAGGTTGTCGAGCGCGTCGATGAAGGCCTTCTCGCCGCGGTTGTCGAGCGCCCGTCCGTCCTTGTCGACAAGCCGTGTCCCATCGGTCGGCCAGTTCATCGCGATGATGATTCGTCTCAGTTTCGGCAGGGCCAGCACTGTCGCGAGATTGTCCTCGGCTGTGTCGAGGCAGGCACGGCTGATGTTGGCGGTGACGACGGGCAGGCAGCCGTTGACCGGCACCAGCAGGCCCGGCACGCCGCGCTCCGCCAGCACCTCGCGCCATGCTGGTGCATACATCTGGGCATGGGAGTTGCCGAGCAGCACGACCTCGGCATCCACTGCCCTGCCATCGGCAGGATGCAGGGCGCAGGCACGGCTCGCTCCAAACGGCATCAAGGTGTTGATCGGGCAGCGGTAATGCGTTCCCACCGCCTCGTTGAGCCGCGCCGCTTCGCCCGAAAACCTGCCCGGCCACCCCCCTGCAGCCAGCAGCAGGAAGCTGCCCGCCAGAACAAGCGCCGCCGCTCCGCCCGTCGCCGCCACGACAACGCGGCCCGGCATGCGGCGCTGGCGGAAAGGCTGCTCGATGAAGCGCCAGGACAGTGTTGCCTGTACGACGCTCAAGGTGAGGATCAGCACGGCCTCGCCCGGCGTCAGCTGTCGCACGAGGTAGTATTTGGCCAGAACGATCACCGGCCAATGCCACAGATAGAGCGAATACGAGATCAGCCCGGTGAACACCATGATGCGCGTCGCCAGGCTGATGCGGATGAGCCGCGCCGAGAGCGGCGATGCGGCATCTCCGCCCGTCGCGATCAGACAGCAGGTCGCCAGAACCGCCAGCGTGGCACCAGGCAGCATGTCGGGCAGTGGCAAGGGTACGAGCAGCGAGACGGCCAGCCCGGCCATGCCGGCAAGCCAGATGACGCTCGTTGCCGGCCCGGGCAGCAGCCTGTGTCGGGGCAGGAGCGCCAGCGCCGCGCCTGCGCCCAGTTCCCACATCCGTGTCGGCAGCAGGAAGAACGCCGGTGCTGCGCCTCCGGCCTGCAAGGCCGCCACGTTGAGCGCGAACGAGGCGACGATCATCGCCAGAACGCCTGTCAGCAGCCAGCGTGGCGCATGGCGGGTCAACAGCAGCAGCGCAACCGGAAACAGGATGTAGAACTGCTCCTCGACGCTGAGCGACCACATGTGGAGCAGCGGCTTCTGCTCGGCGTCCGGGGAAAAATAGTTCGTGTCGCGCCAGAAATGGATATTGGCGACGAACAGCAAGGTGGCGACGGCGCTTCTGGCAAGCCCGATCAGGTCGCCCGGCAGCAGCAGCGCCGAACCCACCAGCATGGTGCAGACCAGCACGGCCAGCAGCGCCGGCATGATGCGGCGAATGCGTCGTTCGTAGAAGGCCAGGATCGAGAACGACCCTTCCGCCAGCTCCCGGACAAGGATGCCCGTGATCAGATAGCCCGAGAGGACGAAAAACACGTCGACGCCGAGGTAGCCGCGCGGCAGCCATTGAGGCGACAGATGATAGATCACCACCGACAGCACCGCGATGGCCCGGATACCGTCGATGTCCGGGCGATAAGCCGATGGTCCGGAAGAATGGCGCGCGGATGTCATGCAGGTCGGGCTGGCCGGTTGATGAAGCGTGGCAGAAGAGACCGTCCGGCAGATCTGGCAAGGACGAAGGGGACGTTGTCTTCGCAGGATCACATTTTGCCCCGTCCTGTCCACTCAAACACGGGTGAGACCTGCATCGGGCAGCCGATGGCGTCCACGCGGCTGGCCATACCGACGCGAAAACCGTGCCTGCGCCCTGACACATCCTTGACGGCCCTGTCCGAGCGCAAGGCTGCAACGCCCGACGGCCTGGTTCGGTCATTGCGCCCGTCGCGACCCATGGCTGCCCTGCGGCGCCCCTGCGGCAACTCGCGAAGGCAAGTAGGTGTAAACACAAATTGACGCATCAAAACGTCAATTGTAGTTTTCCTTGATGTCAGACGCCCTTGCTCATTCCAGCGCCTCGTCCGGGTCAGCGCTGCTTGCCGCGCAACGGGCGCTGCAAACGCGGCTTCTGTCCGGTCCGCGCCAGCATGCCGCCTGGTACAACGCCATCGGCACTACGCCCTACGCGCTTGGCCTGCTGGCTTCGGCCTTCGCCCTGCGTTCGCTCTGAGGCCCGCCATGGAACAGACAGCCCCGTCGATCCGCTCACCCGCATCAGCCGCCCGCCGCCCCGATCTGGGCTGGCTCGGCATCATCCGCCTCGGGCTGGTGCAGACGGCCCTCGGTGCGATATTTGTGCTGACCACTTCCACACTCAACCGCGTTATGGTGGTCGAGCTTGCCTTGCCGGCAATCCTGCCAGGCTTGCTGGTCGGCCTGCATTATGCCTTGCAGATACTGCGCCCGCGCTGGGGTTTCGGGGCTGACAAGGGCCAACGTGCGACGCCCTGGATCATCGGCGGGATGGCCTTGCTCGCGGCAGGCGGATTTATGGCAGCGCTCGCCACCGCACTGATGGCCAGCAACCTGATCGAAGGCGTCGCTCTGGCCGCTGCCGGTTTTGTCCTCATCGGGATCGGGGCGGGGGCTGCGGGCACGTCGTTGCTGGTTTTGCTCGCCAAGCGTGTTGCGCCCGAGCGCCGTGCGCCTGCAGCCACAATGGTCTGGCTGATGATGATTGCCGGGTTTGCGGGAACGGCTGGCATTGCCGGCCACTTTCTCGATCCATTCTCCAATGAACGCATGATCACGGTTGCGGCGGTGTTGTGCTCGGTGGCGTTCATGGTCTCCATGCTGGCGGTGATCGGCGTCGAAGGCGCGCCAGACGCCACGACGGTGCGCGACAGGCCAGTCGATGAAATGCCGTTCCGCGCAGCGCTTGCCGAAATCTGGGCCGAGCCGAAAGCAAGGCTGTTCTCGCTTTTCATCATCATCTCGATGCTGGCCTATAGTGGGCAGGATCTCATCCTTGAGCCATTCGCCGGCATCGTCTTCGGCTACACGCCTGGCAGTTCCACCAAGCTCTCCGGCATCCAGAACAGTGGCGTCTTGATCGGGATGATCTTCGTCGCCTTCATTGCAGGCCCGCTGGCCAAGGGCCGTTTCGGCTCGCTGGCCTTCTGGACCATGGCCGGCTGCGTGCTGTCCGCCACCGTCCTGCTGGCGCTGGTGATTGCTTCCAATATCGGCCCTGCCTGGCCCCTGCGCGCCAACATCTTTGCACTCGGCATCGCCAACGGCATCTATGCGGCGTCGGCCATCGGCTCGATGATGCTGCTTGCATCCAGCGGGCGCGGCGAACGTGAAGGCACGCGCATGGGCCTGTGGGGCGCCGGTCAGGCGCTGGCCATGGGCGCAGGCGGGCTGATCGGTGCGGGGGCGGTCGATGTTGCGAAATGGTTGAGCGGCTCACCCTTCCTTGCCTATGCCAGCGTCTTCACCGGCGAAGCCGTGCTGTTTCTGGTGGCCGCGTGGCTGGCCGGACGGATCGCTGCGGTCGGCCCAAATTCTCCACCGCAAACTGCGTTATCTCTTGCCCAGAGTCAGGGCCTCGGGCTCACCCAAAACCGGGAGCAATCCACATGAGTATTCACGAGACCTTCGATGTCGTCGTTGTCGGCGGCGGGCCCGCCGGTGCCACTGCTGCCGCCGATCTGGCCGCCAAGGGTCACAGCGTCCTTCTGCTTGACAAGGCCGGGCGCATCAAGCCCTGCGGTGGTGCGATCCCGCCCCGTTTGATCCGCGATTTCCGCATCCCGGACGAATTGCTGTGCGCAAAAATCTCGTCAGCCCGGATGATCCCGCCATCCGGCAAGTCCGTCGACATGCCGATCGATACCGGCGGCTTTGTTGGCATGGTCGATCGCGAGAGTTTCGACGAATGGCTGCGTGAGCGCGCCGCGACCCAGGGCGCCACCCGCAGGCGCGGCAGTTTCGAGCGATTGAGCCGCGATGATGATGGCGTCTCGGTCGTACACTACACGCCCAAGGCCGCAGGCGGCGAAGCTGGTGACAAGCAGCTGGAAGCCGCCGTCCGGGCGCGCATGGTGATTGGCGCAGATGGTGCCGTATCAGGCGTGGCGCGCGCTGCCATTCCCGGCGCCGACAAAATTCCGTTTGTTTTTGCCTATCACGAGATCGTGCGTGCTCCGGCAGATGGCACGCCGGCTTATGACAGCAAGCGCTGCGACGTGTACTATGATGGGCGTTTCTCACCGGATTTCTACTCTTGGGTGTTTCCGCATGGCGATACCATGAGCATCGGCACCGGCAGCGCCAACAAGGGCTTTTCCCTGCGCGGCTCCGTGGCAGACCTGCGCCAGCATCTCGGCCTCAGAGAGGCCGCGACCATCCGCAAGGAAGGCGCGCCGATCCCGCTCAAGCCGCTGAAAAAATGGGACAATGGCCGCGATATCATCGTGGTTGGCGATGCAGCCGGCGTGGTCGCGCCCTCATCTGGCGAAGGCATCTACTACGCCATGGCCTGTGCCCGCTTCGCAGCCGATGCGGTGCATCAGGCGCTGGTCACCAGGGATGCGCGCGCGCTGGCTGGAGCCCGCAAGGCTTTCATGAAGGCCCATGGCAAGGTCTTCTGGATCCTCGGCATCATGCAGTGGTTCTGGTATCGCAACGACAAGCTGCGCGAGCGTTTCGTGATCATCTGCAAGGACAAGGACGTGCAGCGCCTGACCTGGGAAGCCTACATGAACAAGGAGCTGGTGCGCAAAGACCCGATGGCCCATGTTCGCATCTTCTTCAAGGATCTGGGCCACCTGATGGGGGTTGCCAGGACTTGATCTGTTTTCATCGTCTGCGGTCGGTTTCATGAGCGAGTATCTGTCATTTTACTGGGTCACGATCCTGATCGCGGCGCTGTTCGCGCTTGTCGTGGCGGGTATTGGCGGCGCGTTGACAGAGATTGGTCCCTGGTATCGCAGCCTGCAGTTCCCATCCTGGAAACCACCAAACTGGAGTTTCGGCCCGATCTGGATGGTGATCCTGATGCTCGCCGCTGCCAGCGCCGTTCTGGCTTGGGCCGGCACGACGTCCGCCTCGCAACGCACCGGGCTCGTGGGCCTCTTTGTGATCAATGGTGTCCTGAATGTGTTGTGGAACCTCCTGTTCTTCACGCTCCGCAGGCCCGATTGGGCCTTGGTCGAGACGGTCTTTCTCTGGCTGTCCGTGCTCGCCCTGATGGTCTTCATCTGGCCGATCTCGACCACCGCAAGCCTCCTGCTCGCGCCCTACCTCATCTGGGTGGCCATCGCTGGTGTTCTCAACCGAGCAATCGTGCGCCTGAACGAGCCGTTTGCCGGCCGAACTGAAACTGGAACAATCTGACCATGGCACGGCCTTTCCCGTTCACTGCGATCGTCGGCCAGGAGGAGATGAAGAACGCGCTGCTCGTGGCGGCGGTCGATCCCACCCTTGGTGGCGTGCTCATCTTTGGCGACCGTGGCACCGGCAAATCCACTG
>JAIYDY010000025.1 GCA_027487245.1 Hyphomicrobiales bacterium | reverse complement strand
CGCTGCCTTCCGCGACAAGGATCCGGACGGCAACGGTCAGGCCGACACGTTCGGCATGGCGCTGCAGGCCGCAAAGCCCCGCGACCTCATTCACATGCTTGATCTTTTTGTCTTCGGCTCAGGGCTGCGCCACACGCTGATCGACCCTGAAGGCAAGATCACCATCGACCAGCCGGCGCATGCGCAGGTGCTGGAGGAGTTCCTGAAGGCATACTCGACCTACAAGTTCGTCTCGCCGGACACGATCAACCACTCCTTCACGGAGATGTACCAGATCATCGAAGGTGGCCGCGGCGGCATGTTCCGCGTCGGTGACTGGAACGTGCGCAAGTGGGACGGCCCACAGGTGCTGAATGGCGACTTCGTCTCTGGACCCTGGCCTAAGTTCGCGCCAGATCGCCCGAACGCCGTGGTGATCGGTGGCATGCGCGGTGTTGCGGTGCCAGAAAATTCCCCGAACAAGGCTTTGGCTCAGGAGTTCGCGGCCTTCATGCTGACGAAGGCTGCGCAGCAGGCCTCGCTTGAAAACATTGGTGCAGGCGTCCGAAAGGATCTCGACGTCTCGAAACTCTCGGAGCGTTCGCAGTACTTTGCCAAGGCCGAGCACCGGCTGGTCGCCTACGACTTCCCAGAGTCGATCCACACCTTCTACCCGGAGCTTGAGGCCGCATTCCATCGCAAGCTGCTTTCCGGCATCACCAACCCGCCTGCCGACTGGAAGGCCTTCATCGCCGAGACGGCGAAAGAGATGCGCGACCTCGCGGCCAAGTTGAAAGGCTGATGTTTCCAGAAGGCGATCCGCCGGCAGTTGACTGCCGGCGGCAATCACGAGCGGACGCATGTCGATGATGGATGCTCTTGGAAGCCTGTCGCGCGACAGGATCTTCTACCTCTTTGTCGCCCCCTTCGCCGCACTGACGATCCTGTTCGGCGTTTGGCCCATTGTTCTCTCGATCCAGGTATCGTTCACGGCGTCGGCGACAGCGCTGCGGCCCAATCCAACCTATGTCGGGTTTGCCAACTATATCGCCGTTCTCGCAGACCCTATTTTCCTCGCGTCTTTGTCGCGGACGCTGCTCTACACAGTGCTGTCAGTCTTCGCGAACCTCGCTTTCGCACTCGGCTTTGCCATCCTGCTCGACTCGACATTGCTGAAGCGCGGCAATCTGTTTTTTCGTTTGGCGATCTTCCTGCCCGTCGTAACGCCCGATGTTGCGGGCTATGTCGTCTGGCGCTGGCTCTTTGACAGGTCCTTCGGAGCAATCAATGCCGCTTTGAAGATGCTGGGGCTTCCGGCCTTTGGCGGCCTCTCCAGCGTGGACACCGCCATGCTGTCGATCCTTATTGCGGAACTCTGGCATCACGCCGGCTTCTACATGATCATCTTCCTGGCCAATCTCTCGATCCGCGACCGGGCGCTGGAGGAAGCTGCGCATATCGACGGTGCCACCACGTGGCAGCGGTGGTGGTACGTGATCCTGCCGCAGCTTCGGCCGGCACTCGTCATCAACACCGTCTACGCGCTGATCCAGTTCCTCAAGACCTTTACCGTCGTTGTCGTCATGACCAAGGGCGGTCCGAACGATCAGACGAACTTCGTCAGCTACTACGCCTACCAGCTCTTCGATCAGGCGCGTTACGGTGAGGCAACGGCAATGGCCACCATACTCTTCGCCATCGTGATCGGACTTTCGCTGACGGCCTATCGGATAGGCGACAGGGAGCCAGGCAAGTGAACGACGACATTCGCCCCAACCGCCTGTTACAGGTCGTGGCCTACGCCGTCGCGATCCTCACAAGTCTGTTGTTCCTCTATCCCTACTGGTGGATGCTTGTATCGGCGTTCCGGCCGACGCGGGCGATCATGTCCGCGCCGCTGCGCCCCTGGCCGGAGACGCTGAACTTTCAGATCTTCTCCGAGATCGGCCGGATCGGCGGGGTGAACCTGTCGACATATGCGGTCAATTCACTGGCAATCACAACGCTTTCGACGATCCTGGGCGTCATCGTCACCGCGCTCGGTGCCTATGCTCTCGTGCGGAGGCCGAAGGCGCCAGGCTTCACGCTTGTGCGCTACGGGTTTCTCATCACGATCATGTACCCTTACATGCTGCTCGTGATTCCGGTTTATCTCGTGATGTTCAAGCTGGGGCTGCTCGGCAGCTATGCCGGCATCATCCTGTTCCTGGCGCTGGGTCCGTTGCAATTCTTCCTGTTCGAACAGTTCTTCCGAAAAATCCCGAACGAGGTGATCGAGGCGGCTGTGATTGATGGAGCCAGTGAATGGCAGATCCTCACACGCGTTGTCCTGCCGATGGCGATGCCGATCACCGCAACGGTTGCGCTCATCACCTTCCTGCTCAATTGGGCGCAATGGTTCCCGATCATGGTGATCTCGCGGTCTCCTGACACCTACACCCTGCCAGTCGCGTTGTTGTCCATGAACAGCGAGCTCGGCTCCAATTTCCAGGGGATCATGGCGCTTGCAGTGCTGACCACGCTGCCCGTGGCCGCGCTGTTCCTGCTAGCGCAAAAGCGGGTGATGGAAGGTATGGCGGCGGGCGCGGTAAAAGGATGACGCGATGCTGAAGAAGATCGACAGCCGCGAGAAGCTCGCGATCGGAATTGACAATGCACGCGCAGCCACACTCGACTGGCTCAAGACAATGCAAGCCGCGGGCAAACCGAAGGGCTGCATGCGTATCAGCGGGATGCATGACGCTGACCGCTGGCCGGGTGTCCTGCTGCCTGGAACATACAACGGGATCATGTGTCTCGACCTGCTGGGCGGCCTCGCGGACTGGTCTGCGGCTGAACGTGCTGCACTCGTGAAATGGCTTGAAGCGAGCCGTCTCCCCGACGGCCGCTTCCGGATCGAGGGCATGCAGGAGGCTGACGTCTTCAAGAAGCCGGATCTTGACGAAACCTGGCGCTACATCGATTTCCACGTCACCAACTATACGCTCGGTGCGATCGAGACTCTCGCCCCGGACCACCGACCGATCCTTGAGTTCGCCAAGGACTACCTGGATGACAGGACGCTGGGCCATTGGCTGAGCCTGCGCGACCTGCGCGACCCCTGGCAGGAGGGCAACAACATCGTCAATCTGGCCAGCTTTCTGCTGCTTTTGCGCCAGCATGGCGATGGGCATCAAAGCGGCTCCGCGTGGCAACCTGAAGTGGATCGCGCGCTGCAGCAGCTCTTCGCCTGGCATGACCGTCTGCGCGAGCCGACAACCGGCTTCTGGGGCGTGGGTCAACTCAGCGACAAGACGCAGTTGCTGCACGCCTTCGCGGGTTCGATGCACAACTTCCACATCTGGTATCACGAAGGTCGTGCGCTGGAGGGGCAGGATCGTGCTGTCGACTATTGCCTGTCGTTGCCGCCGCGCATCGACAGTGCCTGCATCGATGTCGACGCCGTCGACGTGCTCGTGCACGGGTGGCGACTGCTTGATCATCGTCGCAACGACATCGAGGAGTGGCTCGCGGCGCTTCTGCCAAAGCTGCTTGTGTTCCAGAGAACCGATGGCGGCTTTTGCGATGTGCTGGGGGGTGTCCGCCGACAGGACGGCTGGGTGAACGGCTACGAGGAGCCGCAAGGCCATTCCAACACCTTTGCCACCTGGTTCCGCTGGATCGCCATTGCCATGATCGCGGACGTACTCTGGCCGCGACGCTGGAACTGGAAGTTTCGTCGCATGATAGGCATCGGGTACCGGGCCGCAAACTGGACTGCGGCGGCATGACGACCCATCCGGCGGACGACCCTTTCGCACATCTGCACGATGAGGACTATGCGCGGCCTTTCGAGCAGCGCATGGCAACTTCGAAGACGCTCGTGACGTTGGCGGGCCGCGAGACCATTTCGCTGGATGGTCAATGGCACATGACCCTTGATCTCTTCGATGAAGGACTGCGGCAGTGCTGGTTTGCACTCGACGAGATGCCGCCATCGCAGTGGGCCACACCGCGCGACTACGAGATCGAGGCGGGAGAGCTTGTGCCGGTACCTTCCTGCTGGAATGTGCTCAAACCGGAATGGACGTACTTCGAAGGTGCTGCCTGGTACACGCGATGGCTGGATTGGGAGCCGCTTGCCGGCAGAGAACGGACCATCCTCAGTTTCGGTGCGGCGAATTATGCCGCTATGGTCTTCCTGAACGGCATCCACATCGGCAGCCACAAGGGCGGCTCTACACCCTTCTGCATCGAGGCGACCGGGTATCTTCAGCCAGGCCGCAACCGGCTGCAGGTCTACGTCGCGAACCGCCGCCGGCCCGACAGTGTGCCGATGCACCATATCGACTGGTTCAACTATGGCGGGCTGTATCGGGAGGTCGCGCTGCTGCACCTGCCCCAGGTATTCATCCGTTGCGTCAGCGCAGCGCTGACCGGAGATGGTTCGGCAGTCCGGTTCAGCATGTCCCTGTCCTCTCCGATAGCAGGAACGGCCGATGTCGAGATTGCGGAGCTCGGCTTGCGCATCAGCCTGCCGCTTGTAGACGGCGAGGGAGAGCTCACGGTTCCCGTTCCACTCACCTGCTGGTCGCCGGTTACGCCAAAACTCTACGATGTGCGGTTTGCGTTCGCGACCGACGAGGTAACCGAGCGTATCGGCTTTCGGACCATTAAAACGCGCGGCACAGAAATCCTGCTGAATGGCAGCCCCATCTGGCTCAAGGGTGTTTGCGTTCACGAGGATGATCTGAAACTCGGCAAGGTCTCCTCCGAGGCGGATATCCGCCGCCGCTTCAGACATGCGAAGGAGCTTGGCTGCAATTTTCTCAGGCTCGCGCACTATCCCCATCACGACCTGGTCGCCCGCATCGCCGACGAGGAAGGGTTCCTCCTTTGGGCCGAGATCCCGGTTTACTGGGCAATCGATTTTGCCAATCCCGACACACTCGCGGACGCGCGCAACCAGCTTTCGGAGCTCATTCTCAGGGACATCAACCGCGCAAGCGTCATCATCTGGGGCGTGGGGAATGAAAACGCCGACACGGACGCACGGCTTGCCTTCATGGGCGAACTGGCTGCGACAGCGAAACAGCTTGATCCCTCCCGGCTGACATCGGCCGCCTGCCTCATCAACCGCGAGCGCTTCACGATCGAGGATCGGCTTGCCGCTCATCTCGATGTGATCGGCCTCAACGAGTACTTCGGCTGGTATGAGCCGGACTTTTCCGGGCTGGACCGGCTGCTTGCCAACTCGAACCCAGACAGGCCCGTGATCATCAGCGAGACCGGCGCGGACGCAGTTCCCGGGCATCGCGGCGCAGGGCGCATGCTCTTCACCGAGGACTGGCAAGCCGAGTTCTACCGCCAGCAATTTCGGCGCATCGCGGCGACGCCCTTCATCGCCGGGCTTGCCGCATGGCTGCTGTACGATTTCCGCACCGAGCGGCGGCAAACCGGATTTCAGCGTGGCTTCAACCGGAAGGGCCTGATCGAAACCGATAAATTGACAAAGAAGCTGGCTTTTGAGGCCCTGGCTGACTGCTACCGCAACAAGGGACCGTCGCCGTCGTGATTTTGACGTTGGCTCCTTTCCCGTTCTGACCACCGGTTGTTTGTTCGGAAGCGATTGCTGCTTGGCTGTCGAGGCTGATCTGCTCCCAAGAAACTGGACCGTTTGAAGCTGGAGTTTTCCGCGCCATCATCCCTTGGCGGGAAGGAGCGGAAGTCGATGAAGGCGAGCAACTTCTCTGAAGCGCAGAAGGCATTCAGTCTAAAGCACGGCGCCGATGGCGTGCCGGGCTCGGAGAACTGCCGGAAGGCTGGGATCAGTCAGGCGACTTGATTCAACTTGAATTGCCCCTCGAGAGAGCACTCAGGACAGCTCGAGCGCGGCACAGGGCAGATATCAAGGATTGCCTGGAGCGCTTCGTCGTTTTCCCGTCGCTGTTGACCGGAGAGCCTCAAGCGTTGCAATCATCGCTCGCCGCGCACCGATCATGTGGAGGCGCACGCGCTGCGCCGCAAGACGTCCATCTCCCTCGCGAATTGCGGCGGTGATGCCTGCGTGTTCGCTCAGCATTTCCTTCAACCGCAGAGTAGAGAAGCCAACGCGCAGGCGCATCGACTGAATGAGGGGCATTGATCTCGCAAGCGTCGCCATTGCGAGATCGTTTCCAGCGATCTGGTTGATCGTATTGTGGAAAGCCTGGTCGGCAGCGAGGATGGCGCTCCGCTCGCCCTTCTCCACAGACGCCTCAACTGCGGCTCGCGCCACCTCGATCTGGTCAAGATCCGAGGATGTCACGCGAACGACCACACGCTCGATCAGCATCATTTCGATGGCGGCACGCAGCTCATAGACATTCTCGATATGCTGCTCGTCGACATTGCGCACGACCGCCCCACGGTTGGGCAGGTTGCGGACAAGGCCGCTGCCCTCGAGCTTCCAAAGCGCTTCCCGGACAGGCATCTGACTGACGCCAAAGCGCCGGGCGAGATCTGAAAGCTTAAGCCGGTCTCCCGGCCCGAATTCACCTTCGATAATCAGACGCGAAATCTGAGCCTCAATTGGCTCCTGCTCTTCACTGCTCGGGGGGGGTTCGACCACGGACCAGACCTCTCTAGGGCCACATTACCATATTGAAGCGATCGAGCTAGATGCTGATAGCGCCATATTTGATCAAATACGTTGACTCATGATCCATATGCGATCATACAATTTCGAAAATGGGAGGAGACGACAATGATCGGAAAGTTCACTGCAACGCTTGGTACGGCACTGTTTCTGTTGGCTGGCGGCGCCTCGGCGCAGACACGCCTCACACTCGCACACCACAACGCGATCGGTTCGCAGATCACCAATATCGCCGAGCGGTTCAAGGCATGCGTCGAGAAGGACAAGCTGTTCTCTGTCGCGCATCATCCGGCCGGTCAGCTTGGCAATGCCCGCGAAGTTGTCGAGCAGTTGAAGCTCGGCGCTATCGACATGACGGTCACGGACACCGCTTACATGTCGAACGTTCAGCCAGAACTGGCGGCCTTCCAACTGCCGTTCCTGTTCTCGGGGTGGGAGCACGCCGAGCGCGCGATGGACGGCGAACCGGGCAAGGCTGTCTCGGAGCTTCTGCAGAAAAATCAGGGCGTTCGGGCGATTTCCTTCATGCATAACGGTTTCCGGGATGTCATGTCCGTCAAGAAGCCGATGAACAGCATCGACGACTTCAAGGGCGTGAAATTCCGCTCACCACCCATTCCGATCTGGGTCAAGATGTTCGAGGCGCTCGGCGCTACACCTGTCACGGTGGACTGGTCCGAAGTGTATCCTGCAATGCAGGCCGGGCTGGCGGAAGGCCTCGAGGCGCCCGCCGAGGGCTTTGTCAACTCGAAGCTCTTCGAAGTCGGCAAATTCGTCGCGAAAACCGGGCATATGTACAATCTGATGATGCTGGTCATCAACGAGCGCAAGTTCCAGTCACTGGGCGAAAAGGAACGCGGTGTTCTCACCACTTGCGCTGCTGATTTTCGCAAGACCGGCAATCCCGAAGTGGTCAAGCTGACGACAGATTCCTACGCAGTGCTGGAAAGCAGGGGCGTGAAGGTCTCGACACTCGATACCGGCCCGATGCGCGCTCGCTTGCAACCGATCTGGCCTGCCCTTGTGAACAACTCGGCTGGCGCGCTCGACATCGTCAAGAAGATCGACGCCGTCCGCTGATTTGATCGAAGGTATCGAACAACCATCCTTGCGACGCCCGGCCTTGAGCCGGGCGACAGGAGAAATATGTCATGCAAGGCATTGCCAGCCGGGTGGCGCACAGCGTCACACTGCTCTGCGGGGCACTTGTGGCGGTGATGGTTCTGATCATCATCGCAGACGTTGCAAGCCGAAATCTGCTCAGCATCTCGGTGACCAGTTCAGCCGAAATTGCGATACTTCTTCAGATCTACATTACGTTTCTCGCAGCTGCAGTCGGCGTGCAGCGTGGGCTTCACTTCGTGATTTTCTCCGAAACCGGGCGCTATCCGCCGAGGCTGGCCTTGCTCGCAGCGCTGGCCGTGCGGGCCACGATCTGCTTGTTCGCGGCCTTTGCTGGCTATTTCGGGCTCCGCCTCGGCTTCGCCCAGATGACACAGCTGAGCGCATCCCTGCAGATTCCCTATGGCTACTTCTACTTCGCGCTGCCCCTTGGCTGCGCTCTGATGCTGTTCTTCGCCCTCGCAGAGCCGCTGCGGCCTGAGAAGGCCGGCACTTCGAGCTTGGAAGTTGTGTGATGATTCTCTTCCTCGCCATCTTCACGGTGTTACTTGTTGCCGCCGGCACGCCTATCGCGTTTGCCATGGGTGCAAGCACCATTGCTTCGATGCTGATCTTCCTGGGTCATTTGCCTGGAGAGATTGTCGCGCAACGCATCGTCAATGCCGTCGACAAGTTTCCACTGGTTGCCGTTCCGCTGTTCATTCTCGCTGGCGAACTGATGAATACCGGAGGGCTCACGGACCGTCTGGTCAATTTTTGTCGGGCGTTGTTTGGCTGGATCAAAGGCGGTCTTGGCTACGTTACCGTTGCCACCGCCATCTTTCTGTCGGGTATTTCCGGCTCGGGGACCGCCGATGCTGCAGCCCTGTCCAAGACCTTGATCCCATCGATGCGCAAACAGGGCTACGACGACGCCTTCTCGACGAGCCTCGTGGCCGCGTCGGCGACGTTGGGCCCGATCATTCCGCCCTCCATCGTGATGATCATCTACGCCTCGATGACCAATATCTCGATCGGCAAGCTGTTCATGGCCGGTGTTGTGCCCGGCCTGTTGATGGGCGCTGCCTTCATACTGATCGTCTTCGTGAAGGCCAGGCTGAACAATTACCCGCGCGACGACTGGCAGGGCCTCGGCAATCTTTTTCGTGCGGCGATTGCCGCAGCGGGGCCGCTCGTGGCGCCGGCTATACTCGTGGTTGGCCTGTTTGGAGGCTATTTTACGGCAACCGAACTGGGCGCGATTGTGGTCGCCTACGCAACAATCCTTGGCTTTGTCTATGGCGAGATGACATGGGAGCGTGTCTTCAAGGCCTGCTGCGACACGGCCCTCAGCACCGGTGTTATCCTGTTCGTGATTGCAGTGGCCTCACTGCTCGGCTGGGTTCTCGCCGTCGGGCGCCTGCCGCAGGATATAGGCGCCCTGATCGCGTCCCTGGGTGACCAGCGTGTGCTGATCATTCTGGTCATCATCGCCATCCTGCTCGTGCTCGGCTGCTTTCTCGATGGCGTCGCCATCATGGTCATCCTGGTCCCGATCTTCCTGCCAGTCTCGATCGCGATCGGAATGGATCCGATCCAGTTCGCGATGGTGATCATCCTTTGCATCGTTGCGGGGGGGATCACTCCGCCGGTCGGCATCATTCTCTACATCTGCTGTCAGGTGGGCGGCGTGCCATTCAGGCAAGTCACAGGGATGATCTGGTGGTTTGTCATCGCCCTGCTCGCTGTCACGCTGGCGTGCGCGTTCATCCCAGCACTGACGACAGCGCTGCCCAACGCCATGATCGGGAAATGAACATGGGCAGTGAGCGCTTCTCTCTCCTTGGTCGGCATGCGCTTGTCACCGGAGCAGCACGGGGTCTTGGCCAGGGAGTAGCGGACGCTCTCGCGGAAGCCGGGGCGCATGTTGTGCGCGCCGATCGCGTGGGTGGCGGTGACATCCACGCTTGCGACGTCAGGCAGGCGGATGAGGTGGAAGCGTTGTTCCGGGAATCCGGGCCGATCGACATCCTCGTCTGCGCGGCGGGCGTAACTTCGGCAGAGACGGTTTTCGAGGCGACCGCCGCTTCGTTCGAGCAAGTCATGAGCGTCAATGTCACCGGCTCGTTCCTGTGCTGCAAGGCGGCGATGGAGCGATTCCGCAACGAAGGTCGCAGTGGACGCATCATCCTGATCGGCTCGGTTGTCGGTCACCAGGGCGCGCTCAAGGGACACGTCGCCTACGCCGCATCCAAGGGCGCTGTTCACACGATGGCAAAGACATTGGCGCGCACTGGTGCGCCGCTCGGCGTCACGGTCAACGTCGTTGCACCCGGCGTGGTCCGCACCGAGATGTCGGAGCAGGCGCACGGCCCCGCGGGCCTCGCCGCGCTTGCGTCGGCAATGCCGATGGGCCGCCTTCAGGAAGTTCGCGATATCGCGGATGCCTGCATCTACCTCGCTTCCGACGCGGGTGCAGGCCTCACGGGAATGATTTTTGATGTCAATGGCGGGATGCTGATGCGATGACACCTCCACTTCAAACGCGTGCAACGGAACCTGCCAAGTCGTTTCCTGCGATCGGCCCCCTCAAGATCACGGCGCTGCGCACGCATGTGGTCGACGCTTTCAGGGCCAACTTCGTCTTCGTGGTGCTGGAAACGGATGCCGGAATCCGCGGTGTTGGCGAAGGCACGCTGGAAATGCGCGAACGCGCCGTCGCCACCATGATTGAGGAATGTGGTCGGTTGCTGATCGGCCAGGATCCCTTCGCTGTCGACCACCACGTCGAGATGCTGCTTCGTGACAGCTACTGGCGCACGGGGCCGATGCTGCGGTCAGCACTTTCGGCATTGGAAGCCGCGATGCTCGACATCAAGGGCAAGGCGCTTGGTGTGCCAGTCTACGAACTTCTGGGCGGAGCGCATCGCACGCGCGTTCCCTGCTACGCCAACGCGTGGTTCTCCGGCGCGCGCGAGCCCGACGATTTCGCCCGCAAGGCGGAAACCGCGCTGGAACTCGGCTTCAGGGCGCTGAAATGGGATCCTTTCGGCACTGCCTGGATGCAGATGGATACAGCGGCGCGGCGCAAGTCCATTTCAATCGTGAAGGCCGTTCGGGCGGCTGTTGGTGATGACGTCGATCTGATGATCGAGGGCCATGGCCGGCTTGATGTGCCGACGGCCGTCGCGATGGCGAACGAACTTGCTCCCTTCAAGCCGACCTGGTTCGAGGAGCCGATCCCACCCGACAACATCGACGCGATGGCCGAAGTCAAAGCACGTTCGCCGATCCCCATCGCCACCGGCGAGCGGCTTTATGAGCCGCAGAAATTCCAGGAACTGCTCCAAAAGCAGGCCGCCGATATTCTGCAGCCCGACGTCTGCCATGTGGGGGGCCTCGGCGAGACCAAGCGCATAGCGTGGCTCGCCAATTTGGCTTTCAAGCCGATTGCGCCGCACAACCCGATGGGACCGGTCGGCAACGCAATGACGCTGCATCTCGCGGCGGCGATCCCCAATTTCATGATCCTCGAGACCATGGCTACCGATGTGCCCTGGCGGGCTGAGATCGTGCCCACCGAGGACCTGACGCTTGAGGATGGCTGGATGAATATCCCCGACCGACCGGGCCTCGGCATCGACATCGACGAGGCGGCCTGCGCGCGCCACCCGTACCGAACCTACGATCTGCGCCACTACAAGGGCACGCTTACCGACATCCGCCCTGCCAAGGCTACGCCGTTCTTTCACGTCCGCCGTTCCCGTTGATCGAGACCACAGGAGAGCCGACCATGCGTCGTCGTGAGTTTCTTGTCGCTGCAGCTATTATCCCGATGCCCGCCATCGTTCGGGCACAAGCCTGGCCGCAGCGTCCAATCAAGGTATTCGCGCCCGACCAGGCTGGCTCAGGCAATGACGCGGTGATCCGGCTGTTCGCACCCCGTCTCGAGGCGGCGCTTGGCCAACCAATCGTAGTCGACAACCGGCCCGGTGCCGGTGGCCGCATCGGAGTGGAGCAGGCTTTCCGATCGGCGCCGGATGGCCACACCTTCATGCTCGGCAATGCCGGTGCCATGGGCATCAATGCCGCTGTCTATTCGAACCTTCCCTACGATATCGAGAAGGATTTCATCCCTGTATCACTGCTGGCCGCCGGCCCCAATGTGCTGGTGGTTACGCCCTTGCTTCCGGTCAACACTGTACCGGAGCTCTTGGCGCACCTCAGGGCCAATCCTGGCAAAGCCAATTTTGCGATGACCGGCAAGGGCGGCACCGCCCATATGCTGACGGAGCTTTTCCGGCTCAAGACCAGCACGGATTTTGTCACGATCCCGTATCGAGGGGCGCCAGAGATGGCCACTGCGATCATGACGGGTGAGGCGCATGCGAACTTCAACAACCTCATCAATATCCAGCCCCAGATCGCGGCCGGCCAAGCAAAGCTGATTGCTGTGACGACTGCCCAGCGTAGCCCGCTCGCTCCTGACACGCCGACAATGATCGAGCAGGGCTTTCCCGGTTTCGATGCCTCGGCGTGGACTGCTCTCTTTGCAGTCAAAGGCACGCCACCCGAGGCGCTTCAGAGAATGCAGGCGGCCATCACCGCGCTCCGCGAGGACACAGCCTTGAAAGATCGCCTGCGCGTGCTCGGCGGCGACCTCGTGGCTTCCACGCCCGACGTCCTGGCCGTGCGGGTCAACCGCGATATCGCAACCTGGCGGGACCTTGTGAAGCAGGCCGGTCTGAAGTTTGACTGACCTGTACAACCTTGCTCCGGGTGCAAGAATGTCAGGATTCAAGACCATTCCGCGCAGCGCGGTTTTTCTGGTCCAGCAGGCCAATGCGGTTACGGGCGAAGTGCCATACTGGGATTCCCGATCCCAGCTTTTGTGGTGGAGCGATATTCAGGGTCACCGCCTGCTGAGTTTCGATCCAGAAACCGGTGGCGAGACGATCCATAACCTCCCGAGCATGGCGGGCCTCATCGCCGGCCGGCTCACCGGTGGTTTGGTTCTGGGCCTCGAGGATGGGCTCTATGCCTTTGATCAGGAGCAGGGCCTCGGTACCTGCCTGCTTCAGGTCGAGCCGGACCAGCCACTCACACGCATCAATGATGGCAATCCCGACCCGCACGGAAGGCTGTGGTTCGGCACCATGGACAAGACGGGTCAGTTCCTGCCGATCGGCTCGCTATATCGGCTGGGTCTCGACGGTGCCCTGCATCGCATCGGCGATGCGCGCATTCCGAACGGCATCGACTTCTCGCCCGATGGACGCTGCTTCTACATCGCGGAGACGCATGAGCGACGAGTATATGTCTACGACCATGACCTTGCCACCGGTAGCATCGGCCCTGCGCGGGTGCTTTTCCAAACGGCGGAGGGTGAAGCGCCCGATGGCTGCTGCGTGGACGCCGAAGGCGCCCTCTGGATCGCGATTGTCGGTGGCGGACGGATCGAGCGACGCCTCCCGGACGGCACGCTTGATACGGTCATCGAGTTGCCGACCGCCCGTCCCACCATGCCGATCCTCGGCGGGCGCGATGGCAGGACGATGTTCATCACCAGCCAGAGACGCCTTTTAAGTCTTGATGCTCTCAAGCACGACAAGCTCGCGGGTGATCTTTTGGCTGTGCGGGTCGATGTTCCTGCAAAACCGGTAAATCTCTCCAAAATCTAGGAAATCCGCCGCGTGCCGAGGTCCGCCTTCAGTGTCTATGAGGCGTCGTCCAAGTGCGAGACGATACTCTGGCTTATGGGCCGCTTCGCGCCCCCGTTCCGGACACTCAAGGTTGGGTGCGCAGACACCGAAAGCCGACATTGAGGAGAATATAATATCCTGCGGCAAACCGGGGGCGGTTCACTTTGCAAATTGGCGGTGTT
>JAIYDY010000016.1 GCA_027487245.1 Hyphomicrobiales bacterium | reverse complement strand
GGATCGTCGGAGAATCCGGCTCCGGCAAGTCCACGGTGGCGCGCTGCGTGGCCCGGCTGATCGACCCGTCCAGCGGCGAAATCCGCATTGCCGGTGTCGACATCGCGCGGATGGGGCAGGGGGAATTGCGCCCCTATCGCCGCAAGGTGCAGATCGTGTTCCAGGACCCCTATCGCTCGCTCAATCCGCGCCGCAGCGTCGGTGCCAGCATGGTCGAGGGGCCAATGAACTTCGGGATGGCGCGGAGCGAGGCCGAGCGCAAGGCCAGCGAACTCATGGTGCTGGTCGGCCTGAAGGCCGATGCCCTCGACCGTTATCCGCACCAGTTCTCCGGTGGCCAGCGCCAGCGGATCTGCATCGCGCGCGCTCTGATGATGGAGCCGGAACTGCTGATCGCCGACGAGGCGGTGTCTGCGCTTGATGTCTCGGTGCAAGCCCAGGTTCTGAAGCTGCTCGACGATGTGCGTCGGCGGTTTGATCTCGCCGTGCTGTTCATCACGCATGATCTCAGGGTCGCCGCGCAGATCTGCGACCGTATCGTGGTGATGAGCAAGGGCCAGGTGGTCGAGCAGGGGCCAACCGCAGAGCTTTATGCCGCGCCGAAGCACCCCTACAGCCGGGCTTTGCTGGACGCTGCACCCGGCCGTGGCTTCGCCTTCGGGCGCGGCTGATCAGGCGCCGCGCGCCGCCAGCGCCATGCGCGCCACGGCCTGCAGGATACCGGCCTCGTCGGCATTGGCAAAGGCGAGCCTGAGGTGGTTGTCCTGCCCGGGGCCGAAGTAGGACCCCGGCAAGGCCAGGACACCCCAGCGCACGGCCAGCATCTCGGCCACCTGCGCGGCGGCGACCCCGCCAAACGGATGGCGCACATAGGCGAAATAGGCTCCCGCCTGATCGACCGACCAGCCATTGAGGGCGCTCATGGCCTGCCGGAAGGTGCCTGCGCGGCTGTTGATGTCGGCGCGGTTCGTCTCGCGCCAATCCGCCAGTGCGCCAATGCCCCATGACAGGGCCGACTGGCCTGCGCGGGCAGGGCAGATCTGGATGCAATCCAGCACCTTGCCGATCTCGCCCTGCACGGCCTCGCCGGCCACGATCGCGCCCAGCCTCCAGCCGGGCACGGCATAGGCTTTCGAGAAGCTGTAAAGCTGGATGAGGTGCGTGCGCCAGTCCGCTGACTCGAACAGGCGATGGGGTCTGTCATGGCCCGCTGGCATGAAGTCACGGTAGGTCTCGTCGAGCACGAGCGCGATGCCTGCCTCGCGGCACAATTGCGCAAAGGCGGCAATCGTGGCTGGCGGATAGACGGCCCCGGTCGGGTTGTTGGGCGATACGAGCACGATGGCGCGCACCTTGCCATCGTGCAGCAGTGCGCGCGCCGCCTCGACATCCGGCACGAAGCCAGCCTCCGGCGTAGTCGGCAACGGGCGCGCCTCGATGCCGAGCATGGCCAGCGTCATCTGGTGATTGAAATACCATGGCACGGGCAGCAGAACGGCGTCGCCGGCTTTGGCCAGCGCCATGATCGTGGTCACGAAGGCCTGGTTGCAGCCGGCCGTGATCGCGACGTTCTGCGCGGCGACGTTTGCGCCATAGCGTCTCGTGCTCTCAGCTGCGAAGGCTTCGCGCAGGGCCAAGTCACCCTGGATCGCGCCATAGCGTGCGTGGGCTGGATCGGCGGCGGCTGTCGCCGCCCGCGCCAGCAGGCTTTCCGGCGGAGCGGAGCCCGGCGCTGCCTGCGACAGGTCGATGCCAGGGCCATGGCGGCCATCATAGGCGGCAAGCCAGCCCTTGGCTTCGGGGATGGGGGGTGTTCCGGTATCGTGGAGCAGGGGATTGATGATGTTCATGCCGAAACACTCAAGCGCAGGCATCCGCCGCGCGCAAGGGCTTGTCGGTTCGGGTCCTCGCCGGACTTGTCGTTGCCCATGAGCGACCCACATGAGAGCGGGCTTGTCGCGGCACGAGGCCTGGCGGACGCAGGCGAGGGGCAGCACGATGACAGAGCCGGATGCGGACGACGCGGTGATGGCGCTGTTCGAGCAAGTGGCGGCAGCGCGCTCCGTCGTGGCGTTCACCGGCGCTGGCATCTCGACGGAATGCGGGGTGCCGGATTTCCGCTCCCCGGGCAGCCCCTGGATGCGCAACAAGCCAATCCCGTTCGATGCCTTCATGGCCAGCGAAGAAGCGCGCGCCGAGGCCTGGCGGCGCAAGTTCGCCATGGATGACAGCTTTGCTGGCGCGCAGCCGGGGCGAGGGCACAAGGCTCTGGCTCACCTTGTGAAGCGCGGCCGCATGCGTGCGGTGATCACGCAGAACATCGACGGCCTGCATCAATCATCGGGGATCGAACCTGCGCACATCGTCGAGTTGCATGGCAATGGCACCTATGCGGCATGCCTCAGTTGTGGCCAGCGCCACGACCTTGCAACCATCCGCTTTGCGTTCGAGCAGAAGGGAGATCTTCCGTCCTGCGTCGCATGCGGAGGTGTCGTGAAGAGCGCCACGATCAGCTTTGGGCAGGCCATGCCGCAGGACGAGGTGCGCCGGGCGCGGGCGCTGGCCGAGGACTGCGATCTGTTCCTCGCCATCGGCTCGTCGCTGGTGGTCTATCCCGCTGCCACGCTGCCCTTGCTCGCCAAACGGGCCGGTGCCACGCTGGTGATCGTCAACCGGGAGCCGACTGACTTCGATGACATCGCCGATCTGGTGATCAGGGCCGACATCGGAGATGTGCTGGAGCCGCTTCTCAGGGTTGCATGACAAGAATGCTCCTCGTTGGGGTGGTTTCTGTGCCCTATGGGTGTTTGGTGCATCGATGTTATTCTTGAATTGCGATTCGCGTTTTTGAATTGGGGCGGCAGTCGATGACCGACGAGCGGGATACAACCTTTCCGGATCAGGCGGGTTCCGGGCAGGCAATTGCCGGGGATTCCCATGGACCCGGACCCATTGAAACCGGCATCGAGGTCGGTGGCCGGGTCAAGTGGTTCGATGTGGCCAAGGGCTTCGGCTTCCTGGTTCCCGACATCGGCGGGGCCGACATCCTGCTGCATGTGACCATTCTCAAGCGCGATGGCTTCGGCACCGTCTCCGAAGGGGCGCGTGTGGTGGTCGAGGCCGTGCCACGGCAGAAGGGCCTGCAGGCGATCCGCGTGATTTCGGTGGATAACTCCACAGCTCTTCATCCCGCCGAACTGCCGCCACCGCGCACGCATGTGCAGGTCTCGGCCACGTCCGGCTACGAGCGTGTCATGGTGAAATGGTTCAACCGGCTGCGCGGCTTCGGCTTCGTGACGCGTGGCGAGGGGCAACCCGACATTTTCGTGCACATGGAAGTGCTGCGCCGCTATGGCATCCAGGATCTTTTGCCGGGCCAGTTCGTGTTCGTGCGCTTCGGCGATGGTCCCAAGGGCCAGATGGCTGCCGAAGTGCGGCTGGACGGGACCTCGTCGGGTCCGACGGTCAGCTGAGATGGCCCTGGTGGTGCCGAAGTTCCGCCCGGGCCTGCTTGCCACAGTGCTGCGCCGCATGGTTATGGCGTTGGGTTCAATCCTGTTTGTCGCTTGCCTTGGTTCGGGCCATGCCAGCGCACAAAATCTAGAAAAGCTGACGTTGGTCACCGCCTCCGGGCGCCATGATTTTCAGGTCGAAGTCATGCGCACGCCGGATGAGCGGGCCAAGGGGCTGATGTTCCGGCGCTTCATGCCGGCCGATCGGGGCATGCTGTTCGATTTCCAGCGCGTCGAGCCGGTCGCGATGTGGATGCAAAACACCTATATTCCTCTCGACATGATCTTCATCCGTGCCGATGGCAGCGTGGCCCGCATCGCGGAGCGCACCGAGCCGCTGTCGACGCGGACGATTCCGTCCGGCGAGCCGGTGCTGAGTGTGCTGGAGCTCAACGGCGGCATCGCCGAAAAGATCGGCCTCAAGCCGGGCGACAAGGTCGAGCACGGTCTGTTCAGGCCGCGGTAGGCCCATTTCTCCCGGCGTGCCGTGGCGGTTCAAGGCTGGAGCGAACGCGGGCTCCAAAGTGTCCGGCAAGGCGCGGTATTTCTTGCCGAGGCCGGCGACGCATGATAATCGCTCACGCCTCGGTCGATGTTTCGGGGTGTGGCGCAGTCTGGTAGCGCGCGAGTTTTGGGTACTTGAGGTCCTAGGTTCGAATCCTAGTACCCCGACCATCGACCGGGTTTACCTCGCCAGAGGTGTCAGCCAAAGGTTGGCAACACAGGGGTTTGCGATACGATGACCGCCAGGATCTACCGCCCCGCCAAGACCGCGATGCAGTCCGGCATGGCCAAGACTCGGTGGTTGCTCGAATACGAGGCTGAAGCGCCTCGGGAGGTCGAGCCGCTGATGGGCTGGACATCCTCCGGCGACATGAAAAGCCAGCTCAAGCTCTGGTTCGACAGCGCCGAAGAGGCTGTGGCCTATGCCGAGCGCAACGGCATCGCCTACCGCGTCGAGGTGGCGACCGAGCCGAAGCGGCGCGGCATGTCCTACTCCGATAATTTCAAGTATTCCCGCGTTGGCCTCTGGACCCATTGAGCCAGCGTGTGCGGCGCAATGGCCAAGCGTGTCTGACTCCGTAGCTCAGTTGGATAGAGCAACAGCCTTCTAAGCTGTGGGTCGCTGGTTCGAATCCAGCCGGGGTCGCCATCGCTCCTTTCACTTGGCCAGCCCGCAGCGCTGCCGCATGAGCGACCGCCATGAATGACATGCCCATCCCGAGTTTCTATGACGATCTCGCCGAGACGCGGGCGCAGGCCTGGGCGCTGCTGGCGAGGGGCGTTGCAGACCGGCGCTCGCCGTTTCATGCACCGACGGCGGCCACAGTGGGGCTCGACGGCCGGCCGCGTGCCCGTGTGGTGATCCTGCGGGCCTGCGATGCGGCGCGGGCCACGTTGCGTTTCAACACCGACCGGCGCACGGCAAAATTCGCGGAACTGGCCGCCAATCCGCTGGTGGCGCTGACAGGCTATGATGCCGGAGCCAAGATCCAGATCAGGATCGAGGGTCGTGCCAGCCTGCATGTCGACGATGTCGTCGCTGACGCGGCCTGGGCCGCGGCCCGTCCGTTCAGCCGCATCTGCTATGGCACTGCGCCGGCCCCCGGGACGCTGCTGGAGAGAGCCGGCGATTTTGCGCTGCCCTCCGGAGACGACGAGATCGCCGCCGGACGCGAGAATTTCAGCGCGGTGGTGATCGCGGTCGAGGCGCTGGAATGGCTCTTCCTGGCCCATGCCGGCCACAGGCGGGCACGGTTCGAAGGCATGTCGGACGAGGGCGGGGTCTGGCTGACGCCGTGATCCACCGCCCGGTCGTTCAGATGGCCGCCGTCATCCGCTTGAAGCCGTCATCGAGATCCTGCTTCAGGTCTTCGGTGTCCTCAAGGCCGATATGGATGCGGATCGTCGGCCCGCCCGGCTCCCATTTGGTCACGGTGCGATACGTCGAGCAGTCGAAAGGCAGCACAAGGCTCTCATAGCCTCCCCACGAAGCACCCATGCCAAACAGGGCGAGGTGATCGACAAGGGCCGCGACCGCCTTGTGCGGCACGGGGTTGAGCACGATCGAGAACAACGATGACGCGCCGGTGAAGTCGCGCTTCCAGATGGCGTGGCCCGGATCATCCTCGAGGGCAGGGTGCAGAACCTGCCTGACCTCGGGGCGCTTGGCGAGCCAGCGGGCCATCTCAAGCCCGGCTGCCTGCTGCTCCTTGAGGCGCAGCGCCATCGTTCGGATGCCGCGCAGCGTGAGGAAGGCATCCTCCGGCGCGACAATCACGCCCAGTTGCTCCCAGGTGCTGCGGATCAGCTTGTACAGCTCCGGGGTCCGGGCCGAGACGGTGCCGATGAGCACATCGGAGTGCCCGACATAGTATTTCGTCCCGGCCTGGATCGACAGATCGACGCCTGCGGCGTGGCTGTCGAAGAACAGCGGTGTCGCCCAGGTGTTGTCCATGATCACCAGCGCGCCTTTCTCGTGGGCAACCCTGGCGATGGCCGGAATGTCCTGCATCTCGAAGGTCTGGGAGCCGGGTGCCTCGGTGAACACGACCTTCGTGTTGGGGCGGAACAGGCTGGCAATGTCGGCCCCGATCAGCGGGTCATAGTAGCTGACCTCGACGCCCATCCGCTTCAGCATGCCTTCGGCAAAGTTGCGGGTGGGCCGGTAGACGCTGTCGGTGACGAGCAGGTGATCGCCTGATGACAAGGTTGCCAGTAGGGGCAGCGTGCAGGCCAGCAGGCCGGACGGGCAGACCACGACCCCGGCTCCGCCCTCCATGCTGTTGAGCGCGACTTCCAGCGCATCCAGCGTGGGATTGCCCATGGTGCCGTACATGTAGCGCGCCTTGCGGGCCATGAAGGCGTCCAGCGACTGATAAAGAACGGTCGAGCCGCGCACGATCGGCGTGTTGACGAAGCCGTAGCTGTCTTCCGGATCGCGCCCTGCGAGGACAAGGCGGGTGCGTTCACGGAAGCGCTTGAGGCCTTCGAGCGGAACTTTCTTCATGGGCTGGCTTCTTTTTGATCAGTTCTGGCGGAGCATCACTGTGACGGCGCTTGACGTGAAGGTCAAACTGCCCTGCAATTGATCACGAGGATGGGGTAGACCCATCGCGATCGGTGATCTGCGCCTTTGCTTGACGGCAACTCGCCAGTCTGGCAGGTGCGCATCAGCCAAAAGTCGATGACGGCCTTGCGCGAGGCGCATGGGTCTGATCACTTTCGGGGATGACGCTTGAAGGCAAGGTTCCTGTGCCTTGTCACGTTTGCCGCCGATCAGAAAGTCGGACGGCCACATTGGGAGAAGAAACATGAAGTCAATCATGACCGGTCTGGTCGCCGGTGCAGCGCTGGCGCTGACCGTGACCGCCGCATCAGCACAACAAGGCTCCACACTGGCCCAGGTCAAGCAGCGTGGCGTTCTGAACTGCGGAGCCAACACCGGTCTTGCCGGCTTCGGCGTTCCGGATGCACAGGGCAACTGGTCGGGTCTCGACGTCGACTATTGCCGCGCCGTCGCTGCCGCGATCTTTGATGACCCGACCAAGGTGCGCTTCGTGCCGCTGACGGCGCAGGCCCGTTTCACCGCGCTGCAGTCCGGCGAAGTGGACATTCTGGTCCGCAACTCGACCTGGACCATGACGCGCGACACCACGCTCGGCATCACCTTCGTGGCGACCAACTATTACGACGGTCAGGGCTTCATGGTGCGCAAGAGCCTCGGCGTCACCTCGGCGCTGAAGCTCGAGGGTGCGCAGGTCTGCACCCAGCAGGGCACCACGACCGAACTCAACCTCGCGGACTTCTTCCGCAAGAACAACCTCAAGTATACGCCGGTGACGTTCGCGACCGCTGACGAAACCCGCTCCGCTTACGAAGCTGGTCGTTGCGATGCGTTCACGACGGACGCGTCCGGCCTTTATTCCGAGCGCCTGAAGCTCTCCAAGGTGGATGACCACATCATTCTGCCGGAAGTGATCTCCAAGGAGCCGCTGGCTTCTGCTGTTCGCGCCAATGGCGACACGCAGTGGGCGAACATCGTGAAGTGGACCCACTACGCGATGCTCAATGCGGAAGAGCTCGGCGTTTCCCGCGCCAACATCGCGCAGTCGATGCAGTCGACCAACCCGGAAATTCGCCGTCTGCTTGGCGTTGAAGCCAAGCTGGGCGAGGGCCTGGGCCTGACGAATGACTGGGCTGCGCGCATCATCCGCCACGTCGGCAATTACAGCGAGAGCTTTGAGCGCAATATCGGTGCTGGCTCGCCACTCAAGATCTCCCGCAGCGTCAACGCGCTGTGGTCGAATGGTGGCCTCCAGTACGCTCCGCCAATCCGCTGAAAAATCAGCACAAATGATGAGCGCCCGGCAATGCCGGGCGCTTTTTTGTGCAGTTCCGGGAGGCCGCTTGGTTGCGCCTGCCTGTGAATTACTGCAGCATGACGGTCAAGTTGATACTGATCCAGATCACTCAAGTGTCTGGTGTGGGCGATAACAGGCCGAATGGCCGAACAATAGCCCGAAAAGTGAGGGGAAAAGCGTGTCCATGCAACCGGCGCCGGAAACTGGCAAAGCCTCATTGCTCTACGATCCGAAAATCCGCGGCTATGTCTATCAGGCCCTGTTGATCGGCATTGTGATCTACTTCGGCTACCAGATGGTCTCGAATGTCAGTGAGAATCTGGCGAGACAGCGCATTCCATTCGGACTTGATTTCTGGGACTCGCAGGCCGGGTTCGACATCAATCAGGCACTTTTCCCCTACACGGCCCAGTCGACCTACGGCGAGGCCTTCTGGGTTGGTCTGCTCAACACGCTCCTCGTGGCGGCCATCGGGATCGTGTTTGCCACCATTCTTGGATTTCTGGTCGGCATTGCGCGACTGTCGAAGAACTGGATCGTGGCCAAGGCTGCGATGGTCTATGTCGAGGTCATCCGCAATCTGCCGCTGCTTCTGCAATTGCTGTTCTGGTACAAGGCTGTTCTTGAACCGCTGCCCCGTCCGCGCGAGTCGATCAGCCTCGTCGGTGGAGCGCTGCTCAACAACCGCGGTCTGTATGTGCCCGAGCCGGTTTTTGGGCCCGGTGCCGGCTTGATCGGTGCGGCCTTTTTGCTGGCCGTGTTTGGCTCGATCGCCTTCTACATGTGGGCCAAGCAGCAGCAGGCTGCGACCGGACGCATCTATCCCATCGGCCTGGTTTCGCTTGGCGCTCTGGTCGGGTTGCCGCTGGTGGCCTTTCTGGCGACCGGCGGGCCGATCAGCTTCAACTATCCGGCACTTGGCGGGCTGAATGTGCGCGGTGGCATCACCGTGTATCCGGAATTCATCGCGCTTTTGCTGGGCCTCACAACTTACACCGCGGGCTTCATCGCGGAGGTCGTGCGCGCCGGGATCCTGGCGGTGTCCAAAGGCCAATGGGAAGCGGCGGATTCGTTGGGTCTGCCGTATGGGCGGACGCTCAACAATGTCGTTGTTCCACAGGCGCTGCGGGTGATCATCCCGCCGCTGACGTCAAACTATCTCAACCTGACAAAGAATTCCTCGCTCGCCGTGGTGATCGGCTACCCGGATCTTGCCCAGGTCTTCCTCGGCACGGTGCTGAACCAGACTGGTCGGGCGATCGAGATCGTCGGCATCACGATGGGCGTGTATCTCACGATCAGCCTGCTGACCTCGGCTTTCATGAATTACTACAACAAGCGCATGGCGCTGGTTGAGCGGTGAGGAGCGCAGCCATGAACGTCATCGCCAACGCGTCCGCCTATGTGCAAGCCACCGCGCTGCCGCAGTTGCCGGCACCGTCGAGCACCAAGGGCCCTGTTCACTGGGTTCGCCAGAACCTCTTTTCTTCGCCGCTCAATACGATCCTGACGCTGCTCGCACTTTACGTGATTGCGACCACGATCCCCGCTCTGATCAAGTTCTACATCGTCGATGCCGTCTGGACCGGAGCCAATCGCGATGCCTGCCTGAGCGAGAAGGTGGGTCGCCAGGTCGGGGCCTGCTGGGCTTTTGTCGCGGACCGCTACCAGTATTTCATCTACGGATCCTACACGCAGGCCGAGCGATGGCGTGTAAACCTCGTGTTCGTAGGCGTCGCCATCTCCATGGTCTGGCTGCTGTGGGACAGGGTACCCTTCAAGGCGCTTGGCATGATGTTCGTCTTCGGCGTGTTGCCGATTGCGGCATGGATGCTCCTCTACGGCGGCGCACGCTCTGAATTCTGGTTCCTTGTCGTCAGCGCCGGCTTGATCGCCTGGTCGATCTGGGGCGATTACAGCGCGCTCAAGATGGGCGAAGCCAATGCGTTCACCCGGCCCGAAAGTCTGGTGCGCTATGGCATGCTGGGGGCCATGCTGTTGTTCGGCCTTTACGTTCAATTTGGCGCTGGCGAATTGCCGATTGTCGAGACCGGCTTGTGGGGCGGGGTACTGGTCACGATGCTGATTGCCTCGGCGGGCATCGTGTTTTCGCTGCCCTTCGGCATCGCGCTCGCTCTGGGGCGCCGCTCGAAGCTGCCGATCATCAAGATGTTCTCGGTCATTTTCATCGAGTTCGTGCGCGGCGTGCCGTTGATCACGGTGCTGTTCATGGCCAACGTGATGCTGCCGCTGTTCGTGCCACAGGAATGGTCGCCGGACAGGTTGCTGCGTCCCCTCATCGGTGTGGCGCTGTTTGCCTCTGCCTACATGGCCGAAGTGGTGCGCGGCGGGCTTCAGGCGATCCCGAAGGGCCAGTATGAAGGGGCCATGTCGCTTGGTCTTGGCTATGGCAAGATGATGCGCTTCATCGTGTTGCCACAGGCGCTCCGGATCGTGATCCCGGGCATCGTCAACACCTTCATCGGTCTTTTCAAGGATACGACCCTGGTCACGATCATCGGCCTGTTCGATTTCATGAAGACCATCGAAGCTTCCTTCGCCGACCCGTCCTGGGCAACGCCAACCACGCGCTCCACAGGCTATGCTTTTGCAGCGATCTTCTACTTCCTGTGCTGCTGGGGAATGTCGCGCTATTCCATATCGGTCGAGCAGAAGCTTGCCGCAGGCCAAAAACGCTAAACACCGACGTCATCGAGAGGAGTTCCACACATGGCCACTGCCGCACTTGCGTCCAAGCCTGCCGCACTGAAACCGACCACGCTGAACACGGAAACCGCCGTCGAGATGATCGGCGTCAACAAGTGGTATGGCGACTTCCATGTCCTGCGCGACATCAACATCAAGGTGGCGCGCGGCGAGCGGCTGGTCATCTGCGGGCCGTCCGGCTCGGGCAAGTCGACAATGATCCGCTGCATCAACCGGCTGGAAGAGCACCAGAAGGGCAACATCATCGTCGATGGCACGGAACTGACCAACGATCTGAAGAAGATCGATGAAATCCGCCGCGATGTCGGGATGGTGTTCCAGCACTTCAACCTGTTCCCGCACCTGACCATCCTCGAAAATCTGACGCTGGCCCCGATCTGGGTGCGCAAGATGCCGAAGAAGGATGCCGAGGAAATCGCGATGCACTACCTCACGCGCGTCAAGATCCCCGAGCAGGCGCTGAAGTATCCCGGCCAGCTTTCAGGCGGTCAGCAGCAGCGCGTGGCCATCGCCCGCTCGCTCTGCATGAGCCCCAAGATCATGCTGTTCGACGAGCCGACCTCGGCGCTTGACCCGGAAATGGTCAAGGAGGTGCTCGACACCATGGTGAGCCTCGCGGAGGAAGGCATGACCATGCTGTGCGTAACCCACGAAATGGGCTTTGCCCGGCAGGTCGCAAACCGGGTCATCTTCATGGATGCAGGCCAGATCGTCGAGATGAACGAGCCGAACGAGTTCTTCAAGAACCCGCAGCACGAGCGCACCAAGCTGTTCCTCAGCCAGATCCTGCATTGAGGGACGCAAGCGGCGCAAGGCCAGGGCAGCATCAAGCTGCCATTGGCCGCGCGCCGGCCGCGCTCACGGTTTGTCGATGATGATCTCCGCCTCCGGAGCGCTCGCCCACTCCGCCCAGCTGCCGTCATAGAGCGCCTTTGGCGGCTTGCCGACGATTTCCATTGCGGTGGACAGGATCGCGGCAGAGACACCGGAGCCACACGAGGTGATGACGGGCTTGTCGAGGTCAACGCCGGCGGCTGAGAAGGCTGATGCAAGCGCAGCCTCGTTCTTGAGCTGGCCATTCTCGATGATCGCGGCGAAGGGCAGGTTGACCGAGCCCGGCATGTGGCCGGAGGAAAGGCCGGGGCGCGGCTCAGGGTCGGTCCCGGCGAAGCGCCCGGCAGGGCGCGCGTCGACCACCTGGGCAGATCGTGACGCCAGCGCGGCCTTCACATCGGCCATGCTGGCGACGGCCGAGGCGTCGAAGGCCGCATTGAATCGCGCGGCGGCGCGGTGGAGGGCAGGGCCGCTCTCGGTGGCGCGCCCTTCGGCCAGCCACTTCGGATAGCCGCCATCAAGGATGCGCACATCCTTCGCGCCGAAGGTGCGGAAGGTCCAGCGCACGCGCGGGGCCGAGAACAGCCCCATGCCGTCATAGACAATGATGGTCATGTCATCGGCAATGCCCATCGTGCCGACCTTCTCGGCGAACTCGGCGGCGCCGGGCAGCATGTGCGGCAGCGGATTGGCCATGTCCTTGACGGCATCGATGTCGAACCGGATGGCGCCCGGAATGTGGCCGGCAGCAAATTCGGCGGCTGCATCGCGGTTCATGGTCGACAGATAATAGGAGCCGTCGACGACGACGACGCCCGGCCTGCCAAGGTTCGCGGCGAGCCACTCTGTGGTCACGAAAATATCGGCGCGGCTCATGGTCTCGTCCTTCTTCGCTTGCGTCAGGGATCAGGCCAGCGCGATCCGCACGCGGCGGTTCTGCTTGCCCTTCTTCTCGATGTCCGTGACCAGCACGGTGCCAATCTCTGAGGTGTTGCGCACATGGGTGACGCCGCAAGGCTGGAGATCGATGCCTTCGATGCTGACGAGGCGCACCCGGCCCGAGCCACGCGGCGGCTGCACGCTCATGGTCTTGACCAGCCCCGGATTGGCGTCGAGTTCCGCATCGGTGATCCAGCGATCCGTGACAGCGGCGTTGCGTCCGATCAGTTCGACGAGGCGCTCGGCGATGTCGGCCTTGTCGAGCCCGGCTTCGGGAATGTCGAAGTCGAGCCTGCCATCGCCGGTGCCGATGGCGCCACCGGTGACAGGGTAGGCCAGCACACAGCTGAGAAGGTGGAGCGCGGTGTGAACACGCATGCGCTTCAGACGCGGCTCCCAGTCCAGCCGCAGCGTGATGGCCTCGCCAGCAAGTGGAGCGGGCTGGCCTTCGGCCGGTACATGGATCACGCGCGACCGGTCTTCGGGATCGTAGACCGTGGCCCCGATGGTGATCTCGCTGCCGTCGGCGCGGACCAGCCACCCGGTGTCGCCGGGTTGTCCGCCTCCGTTGGCGTAGAACACCGTGCGATCAACGATGATGCCACCGCGCTCGTTGATGCCGAGGACCGTGGCCTGCGTGCTGGCCAGATATGCGTCATC